>JAKBAB010000002.1 GCA_021815645.1 Actinomycetes bacterium | reverse complement strand
CCAGCGCATATTGGGGCCCGTGAGGGCTGGGTCGAAGCCGTAGCCCGTATAACTATTCGTAAGATTACCGCTTCCGTCAGCCGTCGTGTACGAGTCGATTCGTCCGTAACAGCAGTAGTGAACGCTTACGGTCGCGGGGCCGGCAACCCAAACGCTCACCGCGAGAGTTTCGCGCGGTTGTACGGCGATTGGTATCGGGTCGCTGGTTACTCTCGAGTGGGCCGCAACCACCACACTGCGGCTCCCGCCATTGAAGGTAACGGGAACGATAGTTCCCGGTACCTCGCTCACCCCTGACTTTGATACACCGACCGTCGCGGCGTTGAATCTAGTGGGCGTGTTGCTCCACAGATTTGACAGCGTGATCTCAATCGCGTTTCCGCCTTCGGCGACGGTGGCAACGTCGCGAACTGTGGCGTTCCACGCGACGCCGTTGGCGAGGTCCATCGGTGACGTCCACGTCGTCTGCCACAGGGGTGACTGCGCGAAGGTAGCGCCGCTCGTTGGGGCCGGCGCGGCGCCGCCAACGAAGCCGAGCGCCACGAGGGTGGCGACGGATGCGGCGTACCACCACAGTCGAGAGCCGCCACCGCGGCGGGCAAATGGGCCGCTGACGATTCGGGGCGCCAACGTCGGATCGCGCGGCGAGTTCGACACAGCTCAGGTCCGAACGCGCGAACTGACGAGCGATCGCCCGGTGGCTAACGGGCGGATTCCGCGAATCGCATCGGTCGCTCTGTCGCGCGGGCTAGGTCCCGGTGGGGCCTCCGCACCCGGTGTGCACGGGGCGCTCAGCGAAGGGAAAAGTGAGTAATTACGCCGACGCATGGTCGTTCAAGCCTACCGGTCTACGGGCGTTTTTTGGGGAGCCGCACTCGACGACTTCACTACTTGTGGGCCATAACGCCGGTGGCTCTGACTGGCCCGAGCTGGATAAGAGTCGCGACGCGGGGCTCACCCCTGCGCGAACGTTACGGTTGAGTAACGCCCCTCACCGCTAAGAATGTGGGGTAGAACGATAAGAAGTTGGCAAAAATCTTTGTAGCGACCGACGCGTCTGGGTAGTGTCACCATTTCACCGCACCGCGACGTTTGAAAGGGAGAGCCCAATGGAGTCCATCGCTTTTAGCCCTCAGGGGCCGGCGGTGTCTTCGCGCGAAAGTCGCGCCGGACGTCGAGTGACGCCGCGGCGTGGGCCGAGTGTCGTTTCCTTCACCGCGGTTTTGGTCGTCGCGGGTCTCGGGTTCGGTTTGGTGCTCGGTCTGCCACTGGTGGACGGGACCATGAGTGAGTTTCATCTGAGCGGCGGCGTCGCAATGTTCTTGGGTTCGACCACGGGCCTGATCGGTACCTATCTAGCCCTGGTTATGGTCGTGCTGGCCAGCCGGTGGCCCGCGCTGGAACGGACGTTGGGCCAAGGCGGTGTTATTCACTGGCACCGAATCCTCGCTCCGTGGCCCATTGTTCTCCTGTCGGCGCACGCGGTGCTACTGACCTTGGCCTACGCCGAGGCCGCTCGGCGCGGCGTGTGGCGTGAAGTCGGCGTTATCGTCAATACGTTCCCCAGCATGGTTACCGCAACCGTCGCGCTCGGCCTCATGGTGGTCATTGGTGTGATTTCGATTCGCCAGATTCGTACGCGAATCTCCCGTGAGAGTTGGTGGCTCGTGCACCTCTTTATGTACGCCGCACTGATTCTCGCTTTCGCGCACGAAGTGGTTCTGGGCCCTTCGTTCGTGGGGCACCCGTTGGTTCAGTGGACCTGGACGGGCGCGTGGCTGCTCGCGGCGGGCCTACTCGTGACCTTTCGAATCGGCATGCCAGTTTTCCGCTCGATGCGCCACCGACTCGAAGTAGTTGAGGCTCGTCCCGAAAGCCCCGGGGTAGTCTCCATCATCCTTAAAGGTCGCGCTCTAGATCGGCTCGTGGTTTCGGGTGGACAGTTCTTCGAGTGGCGTTTCCTGGCTCCGGGAATGTGGTGGCAGGCTCACCCCTTCTCCGTCTCGGCCCTACCCCAGCGCGGACACATCCGTCTAACGGTAAAGGGCGTGGGAGAGTTCACACGGGCACTGGCGAAAATTAAACCGGGAACCAAAGTGGGGGTCGAGGGTCCCTACGGGTCGTTCACCGCCTTCGCCCGTCGCCGACCGCAGGCGCTGCTCATCGCCGGAGGAATCGGGGTGACCGCGATTCGCACCTTGGTGGAGGATCTGCCCCTGAAGTCTCGTCCCGTGGTCGTGTTGCGCGCGACACGGGAAGAGGACCTCGTGCTCGCCAACGAGATTGAAGAGATTACCCATCACCGCAAGGGCGTCGTTCACCGGTTGTTAGGTAGCCGTCTCGAGGTCCCGCTCGAAAATATCTTTCGATTAGTTCCGGACTTCAAGAAGCGCGACATCTTCGTAAGCGGCCCCGAGGAGTTTGTCGCGGCCGTGGTAGCCATGGCCCACCGGGCGGGAGTGGCGCCCGACGCCGTTCACCAAGAGGCTTACAGTATCTGAGATGAGGGCAACGTGAAGCGACTAGTAACGCTCCTGGGGGCCATCGCCGCGGGATTCGTTGGGGTAGTGACCCTCCACGGGCCCTCCGGCCAGAGCGTCGCGCTGGCCAACGTCGGGCCCACCACGACGACGCCGACCACCCCCTCCTCTACGCCGGGGTCGGGGCCAACGACCACAACCACCACCGTTCCCGTTTCGAGCGTCAGTGGTACGGCCGTGGGGGCCGTCGAAAACTACGGTTACGGGACTATGTCGGTCAAGGTGACCGTCGCGAGTGGGCACATTACGGGGCTCTCGATCGCTTCGCTGCAGACGCTCGAGTCCTATTCACAGCAGCTCGAACAACAGGCCGTACCCATTCTAAAGTCCGAGGTTCTCTCCGCCCAGAGCACGCGAATAAGCGCTCTGACGGGAGCGACGTACACGAGCGAAGCGTACGCGTACTCGATTCAGAGCGCTCTCGACAAACTCCACTACCCGTGATCTCGCACGCCGAACCCGTCATGGGTACGGTGGTGTCGTTTTTGGTCGATCCCGGTGCGCTCGAGCCCAGCGTGGTCGAGGGCGCGGTGCGCGCCGCGTGCTCCGAACTGCACCGGCTCGATCTGCGCTTCAGCGCGTGGCGCGACGATAGTGAACTCTCGACTATGCGTGGCGCGAACGGCCCGCCCCCGTCACCCCTTATGCAAGAGGTCATGGATCTCTGCGGCGTCGCGTGCGAAGAGACGCACGGTTTATTTGACCCCTGGGCCCTGCCGGGGGGATTCGACCCCACGGGGCTGGTCAAGGGATGGGCCGCGGAGCGAGCTCTGGCGATCGTCGTTGGCGTCGGCGTAGAGTCGGCGCTGGTTAACGCCGGCGGTGACGTGGCGGTCCACGGATCTCCACAGGGGGTCGGAGTAAGACACCCTAGACGTCCCGACGCGTTGTGCGCGGTGGTTAGCGTCGCGAGCGCGGTCGCAACGTCGGGAACCTACGAAAGGGGCGATCACCTCACCCACCCCTTCGGGTTCGCGGTGAGCGCAGTTTCGGCGACCGTGGTCGGTGGTCGGCTCGCCCTGTGTGACGCGTGGGCCACGGCCCTCGCCGTCGGCGGCGCCGAAGCTCTCTTCCTGTTAGAACAGTTACCCCAGTACGAGGCGTTCTTCATAACCGAAGACGAAAAAATGTACACCACGCGGTCCATGGCCTTCGCCCACCGGGTCGACGTCGTGGCGTGATCTACTTTCAGTTGCTTGGAGGTTGCGGCGCCCCTTTACGCGGGGCTACGTAGGTCACGGAGAACGACGGGCGATGGTCCCACTCGCCCTCGAAGCGGGGAATCGCCTCGAGCGCTCCGCGCCCCGAAACCATTTCGACGGCCTCACGGGCGGTGAGTCGCCGCCAGGAAGATGGTGCCGTCGTTAGAGTTAGGTCCCGGAACGTGATTCGAGTAAATGGCGCGAGGGGAACTCGCCGCGAGAGGCCGTTCGCACTCGGGTCCTCGACTATCCACTCCGCGCTGCGGCCCGTAGCGCGGAGTGTTTCTGCTCTCGACGCGCTCGCGTGGCTCGTGAGGTCTCGTAATTCGTACGACCACTTCCCCGAGGGCAGGTGACGCACCGTCGCGGCAATCTGGTCTCCGGCCGCTGCCGCGAAGAGGAACCTCTGGGCGTAGCCGATCGACTGGTCGCTCCACCAGGCGACGGACGAGGCGACTCCCGCGCGGCACCGCGAGTTAGTTCCAACCTGAAATAGCCCCGGGGTCGTGGCGACCCACCCGTTGACGCCGATCCACGCGGCAGTAGCGGCGCTCGAATTCTTCTTCGCGCAGGCTATCCGCGGAACGTTCCAACGGGCCGAAACGACTTGGACGTTTCGGCTCTCTGCGGACACGACGAAGCCGGCCCACGCGGAGGAAGCAGACCCCACGAATCGCGACGACTTCGTCGCGGGCGTCCGATGACCGGGACCGGCTCTTAGCGGAGCGCCGGACCCTAACGCGCTCGAAAACGGAGTTAACACGGTGGTGGCGGCGCACAGTCCTACGAGGGTCGCCCTCGCGATCCTTGGGGCCACCCTTTGGGCGTCGACCTCGGCGTCTCTTCGTCGACCTCTTCTCACGCGTTCAGCCTAGAGAAGAGTTTCCCGAAACCGCGTGGCTCCGGGGTCGTCCTAGTGTCGTGGCACGCAGGCGCGACAACCCGCCAGTTACTAACGGCAGCGGCTAAGGTGCGCTGAGCGGAGCGAAAAGGGAGGCGTGCGTGCTCGGTGATCGAGAAGAACACTTTACCGGCAAGGGGACTGATCTGACTGCGCTCCAGGCGCACGTTGAGCAGTACCTAAAGGCCGATGGCTTCACTGTCCAAACTTCGGCCCCGAGTGATGCCGGCGTCGTTATCCAGGCGAAGAAGGGTGGATTTCTTCGGGAAGTAGTCGCGGCGGATCGCGCCCTAAGCGTAACCGTAAGCGGGACGTCCGATGACTTTAAGGTTCGTTTCGGTGTGGGTAAGTGGCTTGAGCACCTCGGCGTCGCGGCGATAGAAACGTTACTGATATCTGAACTTTTTCTCTTTATCGACGTAGCCGACTCCCTGTGGAACCTTGAGGTGGAGGACAAACTCATCGCGGCGGTGAAGAGTTTCGTCGGCTAGTTCCCGTTAGCCCGCTCGGTCAACGTCGGGGGCTACGCGAATCCCAGAACACCGTGCGGTCGGTACGGCGCCTCAATTGACCGCCGCTCCGCGTCGTCTAGAACGAGGTCGAGCGAAGCAATTGCGTCGGCCAGGTGCTCACTCTTCGTGGCGCCGATGATCGGGCTCGATACCCCCGGTTGGGCGAGAATCCAGGACAACGCAACTTGGGCCGGTGAGACGCCGCGCGCCCGAGCAACTTCGACGACGGCGTCTACGACCGCGCGGTCGTCGTCAACGTAGAGCTTTCGTCCGAACTCGTCTTGGTCCGAACGCGCAGTCTGAGATCCCCAGGGGCGCGTGAGCCGTCCGCGAGCCAGTGGGCTCCACGGAATGAGGCCAATTTTCTGTTCAAGGCAGAGGGGAATCATCTCACGCTCTTCCTCTCGGTAGAGCAAGTTGTAGTGGTTCTGCATTGAAACGAAGCGGGTCCAGCCGTTCTTTTCGGCCGCAAAGAGCGACGTGGCGAACTGCCAGGCGTACATGGACGACGCCCCGATGTAACGGGCCTTGCCCACCTTAACTACGTCGTGGAGGGCTTCGAGGGTCTCCTCAATGGGTGTGTGGTAGTCCCAGCGGTGAATCTGGTAGAGATCCACGTAGTCGGTGCCGAGTCGTCGCAGAGAGTTATCGATTTCGTTGAAGATGGCCTTACGCGACAGGCCCTGAGAGTTGGGTCCCGGGCCCATCCGACCGTGAACCTTGGTCGCGATGACTAGTTCGTCGCGTGGGGCCATCGAGAGCAACGTCGCACCCGTAATCTCCTCACTCGTGCCGTCGGAGTAGACGTTGGCGGTGTCGAAGAAGTTAATCCCGGCGTCCAGGGCCTGGCGAAAAAACGGCTCCGCGCTCGAGCGATCGAGTGACCAAGGCTGATTACCGCGCGTGGGTACTCCGTAGCTCATGCACCCGAGACAGATAGGCGACACTTTTAGTCCGGTACTGCCTAACGATACGTAGTTCATAGTTCTAACTTAGGCGCGCTTCGGCGGTCCCGTGTGCCCGCGCTTAATCTCGCCGTCCCATTATCGCGTGCGGTAGGCGTCGGCCCAGGGAGTCCGGACCACCGGTGACATCGACTGTTCGAGGGGGGGAGGGGGGTTCCACTCGATAGAGGGATTTGGATCAACCGTTCGCTCGAATAAGTATCGCTTGGTTCGCGGACACCTCAATCTTTCGGGCCCGACCGTGAGGGTTGTCGAGGCGAACCAATACCGGTATCGGTGACGGGCCCCGCGGGCGCGTCCCAGTGCGCCGAAGGTCCTAGTTGGGCGGCGGCGGCGGTTGCGCCGGACGTACTCACGGCGCGTGGGAGAATCGGCGAATGTCTCGACCGGAGAGTTTCTTGCGGACGTGGCGGTACGAATTTGTGCGGCGCTTCGTTCAATCTCGGCTCGTTCCGTGCGGGCCCGCGATTTCGGGCATCCGCGGGGCGTGACGTGTCTCTAAACGAGCCGCGTATTCCGCGCGTGGTGATCGCGCTCTTCGTCGTCGCCCTCGTAGCGGGCTTCGCCCAGTTTGGGGCCGTCGCGTCGCTCGAAGACGTCGCGCGCCACTTCGGCCACCCGGCCGATCAACAGAGCCTTCAGAGTGTTGTCGGACTTTCCGGTTCACAGTTGGGTGTCGGACTGGCCGTTTTGCGTCTCGCCTCCCTCGGTGCACTGCCGCTCGCATCCCTCGCTGACCAGTGGGGACGCACGACAGTTTTGCGCCGCACGCTCTACGCGGGCCTCGTAATTACGGCCTGCGCGTCACTGAGTCCTTCTTACTGGATCTTCGTCGCGTGCTTCGCCCTGGCGCGGCCCGTGCTCTCCACGACGTCGGCGATCGTACAGGTGATCACGGTCGAACTTTCGACGACCACACTACGCATCGAGCGTCTAGTCATCGTCTCGGCCGGCGCTGGGCTCGGCGCCGGGCTGGCGGCCATCGTCCACGGCTTCGTTCGCGGACCGAACTCATTTCGTTGGCTCTTCGCGCTGGCCATTGTGCCCCTCGCCCTGGTGGCTCCGCTGGTACGGCGAATCCCCGAGTCGGTCACGCGGCGCGAGAGCACCGCGCGGCTCGGTTCCGTTCCTCGGTCAATCCGAACCCGACTGGCCATTGTGGGCCTCGTCGTTTTCGTAGTCGGCGTGATCGCGGGGCCAGCCAGTGGCTTTACCTTTGTTTACGGTGAAGGCGTCTTGAAGATCCCCCCGAACGTCGTGGCCGTGGTGGTGACTTTGAGTGCGGTGACGGGACTGATCGGCCTGTGGCTCAGCCGACTCCTCGATCGGGTAATCGGACGTCGGCGAACCATCTTTTTGGGCGTAGTGATCACGGCCGTCGCCGCCACCATCGCCTACGGCGGGGGTGAGGCGGCCTTCGTCGCCGGCTATATGTTCGGCGTTCTCGCCGGCGGCCTCCTCGCTCCGGCCGTCGCGGCCCTAAGTACGGAACTGTTTCCCCACACCCACCGCGCGACCGCCGCGGGCTGGGTCGTCGTGGCCGGCGTTTTCGGGGCCGTGGTCGGTCTCATCGTTTTCGGACTAGTTAGCGACGTTGTTCACGTCACCGGGGCGGGGTCGTTGCGAGTTCCGGCGCTAGTGACCTTTCTGCCCCTGGTCCCTTCGGTCGCGCTGGTTTGGCGGCTGCCGGAGAGCTCGACGATGGCCCTGGCCTAGTCCAAATGAAGGTCGGCCACGAGGGCTAAGTGATCACTTCCGCCGTCTCGAGTAAAGACGCGCTCGGTGCGCCACCGACCGCGGCCCAATAGATGGTCAATTTGAGAGTGGGGCCGAGGAGCGGGCCACGTGCGCGCGCGCGCGAGCTCTCGCCATCCCGGGAGTAGAACCCCTAACAGCGGGCCCCAACAGTTGAAGTCCCCACCGAGCAGGACCGGTCGGCCCGAGCCGAGCCCCGCGGCGATCTCGTTGATCCTGCGATATTGGCGGTGCGAGCCGTGCGAGAGGTGGGCCCCGTGCACGGCGAGGACGTAAAAGGAGTGGTCCCCTTCGCCGAGGTGCGCTACGATGACCGCCCGTTCGACCCGTTCGCGCGGGAGCCGGCCGAGGGGCACCACCGAGAGATCGCGCAGCGGTAAACGGGTGAGTAGGCCGAGTCCCCAGGTGCCCGTTTCGGGAGTCACGCCGCTGGCGCGCCCGGCCGCCTGAGAAGGAGTCAGGGCGCGATGTTCGCGAAAATAGAGACCCCGTTCGCCGCGCAAATGCGCCAGGCGCGGCTGCCACGTTCGCCCGCCCGCTCCCGTCGTCACTCTTTCGGCGCGGGCGAGGGGCGCGAACCCTCCGGCTAACTGGAGCGAAGTGCGCAGTTGTTCGTAGAGATCCTCACCGTTGTCGCCTCGCCACAGCTCTGGCAGTATGAGGACGTCGGCGTCGAGGTTCCGGGTTACCTCCATAACTGAAGTGGGTCGCCCCCACCCGTCGACCGCGCCGTGGAGATTGAAAGCCGCGACTCGCACCGACTTACCTTAACGAGGGCGGTCGTGGGGTGTGGCAGTCTCTTAGGGTGGATTCCGTCGACGTGACCTTCGGTCATCGACTGTGGTGGGTGGACGCTTTCATTGGGGACGTCGCGCGTGGCAACCCCGCCGTCGTGGTCCTGCTCGAACATCCGCTACCGGACGACGAAATGCAACAAATCGCCTCGGAGTTGGGCGTATCCGAGACGGCCTTCGTTAGGCGCGTCGGTGATCAGTGGTCACTGCGGTGGTTCACGCCTACCGTCGAGGTCGACTTATGCGGTCACGCGACGTTAGCGACCGTGCACGTTTTGCTGAACGAACTCGACGCTCCGGGCAGTGAGTTCTACTTCGCCACGCGCGCGGGCGTGTTGTCGGGACGGCGCTTGGCCGACGGAGTTCTCGGCATCGACCTGCCTCGGGCTTACCTCGAACCGCTCGACGGCTCCGTGCTCGGGGGGGCGCTGGGCGACGTAGTCGAGGCCTATCGGGCCGGGTCGGCGCTGTTGGCGGTGGTGGAGGACTACGACGCGCTGTGCGCGTTGAGCGTCGATCCGGTCAGTCTCTTCGTGGTGCCCAGTTCGGTGGTGATTGTTGCGTGCGCCGGTGGACCGGACGTGGACGTGTCCCTTCGGGTCTTCGCACCACGTTTGGGCATCGGTGAAGATCACGTCACCGGCAGCGCCATGTGCGCCGTGGCGCCTTGGTGGATGCAGACCGCGGGGTCGCCCACGGTGAGTGCGCGCCAGGTTAGCGCCCGTGGTGGCCTCATGTACGCGCGCCTCTTCGAGAATAACGTCGAGGTCGCGGGCGCGACAAGAACGTTTCTCGTAGGTGAAGTTCGCTGATGCCTTCGCCTCCCGTGGGTCCCGGCCCGCGTACTCGGGTTCGCCGACTCGCGGCGAAAGCCCGCTACGATGAGTCGCTCATCTACTCGATACTCGACGAGGCCCATTTTTGCCACGTGGCCGCACTGGTGCAAGACCGCGCGGTGACGCTGCCGACGTTACACGCGCGAGACGGTGACGTCATCTACCTTCACGGCAGCCCCTCCAACGCCGTCATGAACGCCCTGGTCGACTCCGGCGAAGGGTATCTGTGCGCGACCCTCTTTGACGGACTGCGGCTCGCGCGAAGTGGTTTTGAGTCCTCTATCGCTTATCGGTCGGTCGTCGTGGTGGGTTCCACGCGTGACGTCGTCGCGGCGGACGAAAAGGCTCACGTCTTGGATTTATTTGTCGAACGAGTCCTGGTCGGGCGGTCCAAGGAAGTGCGCCCCGCTAGTGACCGCGAGCTGCGCCTAACGAAGGTGGTCGCAATCACGATTGACGAAGCTTCGGCGAAAGTATCAGAGGGGCCCACCGAAGACAGCGCCGCGGACCAGGAGCTCCCGATCTGGGCGGGACTCATTCCGGCGCGAGTCACCTTCGGCGTGCCCCGACCCTACCTAAACGGGGCCATGGCCTCCGGCGCGGTGTCCCTACCCGAATCGGTGGTTAACCTCTTGAGTTCGACGTGAACGGCGAAGAAGTGCGCCGGGCCGTTCGCGAGATCACTCCCGTTGACGCGCGCGAAGCGGACTCGATTGAGCGAACGTTGGCGATACTCGAGGCGCCGGGCGACCCCTTCGACCAGCGCGAGAACGCGCACCACGTAACGGCGTCGGCCTTCGTCGTATCGTCTCGCGGCGTTCTCCTTCACCGCCACCGGCGCCTCGGTATTTGGGTGCAGCCCGGGGGCCACGTCGACCCCGGCGAGACGGTCGACGTTGCCACGCTGCGCGAAGTGCGCGAGGAGACCGGCCTCGACGTTCGCCACTTAGACCCGGTCGAACTTTTTCACGTCGACGTCCACCCCGGGCCCCGGGGCCATACCCATTACGATCTGCGTTTTGTGGTCCTGAGCGAACCACTCGACCCAACTCCGCCACCGGGCGAGAGTCCCTTGGTCGAGTGGTTCGACTTTGCGGAGGCCCCGGGGCGGGCCGTCGCGGACCTATCGGCGGCGTTGGTCAAACTCGGTACGTGGGTAAACCGAACGAGTGTCGCGTGACTTCCCCCGAGCCTGGTGACGCGCTGGGGGCACTCCTCGACGCCGATAGGTGGCTAGAACGACTGCGGGCGCAGCGCGTTCATCTTCCCGAGTCCGGCGAGTTGGAGTCCGTCGAAGTGCGCCTTCGCGAACGACTCGCGAAAGTGCACGAACTCGAAAGTGCGCGCGATTTACTGCGCGAGCGATACGACCGGGTGGCCCAGGAAAGTGAACGTCTCCGCGGCCGCTCGATCCACCTCGAGCACGCTCTCGACGACTCCGCCACTAGTCCCCGCGACTACGCGGCACTGCAGGTCGAGGCGGTCCACGCGCGGGCGCTGGCCGACGAGCGAGACGACGAGGCCCTCGCACTGCTCGAGGAATTAAACGGACTCGACGGGCAGCTCGCGCTGGAGCGCCTCGACGCGCGTCCCGACGTCGCACGACGGACCGAACTCCTCGAACGCATCACCCAACTGCGCGAGAGCCTCGACGAAGAGATGGGGGCCCGACGCGAGACTCGCGAGCAGCTACGTCGATCGGTCGCGTCACCGCTGGGGGAGCGTTACGACGCGGCGTTGACGCGCGCCGGAACATCGGGCGCCGCTCGAGTGGAGGGGGGGCGCTGCGACGGGTGTCGCCTAGCGCTCGCCCCCCTCGACCTCGATCGTTGGAAGTCGATGGGACCCGACCGCTTTATGGACTGCCCCGAGTGCGGGCGAATACTCCTCCCGTGATCTTGCTTATTCGACACGGGCAGTCCACGGCTAACGAGCGGCGCGAGCTGGTCGGTCGCGGCGACCCCGATCTCACTTCGTCGGGAGAACGCCAGGCTCGCGCGCTCGCGCCCTACCGGGCGAACGTCGTGGCGCTGTGGACTTCGCCACTGCGCCGTGCGCGAGCGACGGCCGCGCTCGCTTTCGCGGACCTCGAGCCAGTCGTGAAGGAGTCGTTCATAGAAGTCGACTACGGATCTCTCGAGGGTACGCCCCTCGACGGTCCGCGTTCGCCACTGCTGTCTCGGGCCGTGCGTGACCACGAGGCGACGCTCGGCGGGGGAGAGTCGCTCGCCTCCGTGGACCGGCGAGTCTGGCGCGAACTCGACACACTGAGCGACGACCCGTCGAGTCTGCTCTACTCGAATGACTCCCACCTCGCGATCGTCACGCACGTGTCGCCCATAAAGTCCGCCGTCGCGTGGGCGCTCGGGGTGGACGGGAGCGTCGCGTGGCGCATGAGACTCGATAACGGTTCCGTGACCTGCGTCGGAGCGCGTGGCGCTGTGGTTCAACTCGTGAGCTACAACGTATTGCCGCCGTCGGACAACGATTGACCTAGCGAAGCGCGAGGGCGAGCGCCCAAAAGGTGAGCGCCGCCCCGACCAAAGTGGCGGCGTGAAACAGTTCGTGGTACCCAAAGATCCGTGGCACCACCGGCGGCCACTTCGTCGCGTAAGCGAGGGCGCCGAGGGTGTAGGCGACGCCGCCAGCGACAATGAGGGCGAAGCACTCGGCCCCGCCCCCGCGGTAGATCTGGGGCAGAACGGCCACGGCCGCCCACCCGACGACGAGGTAGGGCACCGTGTTGGCCCACTTGGGCGCGTCGAGCAGTAGTTGGCGCACCGCGACGCCCACTAACGCCCCCACCCCGACCACGAGTAGCAAGATGAGGCGGATCTCACCGTGCATCGTGAGTCCCGCGATCGCCAAGTAGCTCCCGGCGATCGCGAGAAAAATGGCCGAATGGTCTGCTCGCTTTAGGGCGCGGCGTTTTGTCAGTGACCAGTGGACCCGGTGAAACAGGGCGCTCGTGATGAACATCGCTTCAACTCCCACTACGAAGCAAAGGGCCCAACCCACGTCCGCGGCGCTGCGGGCTCTCACGAAGAGGATCGGAGATGCGCCGGCGAGGGCGACGGCTCCCCCTACGTGCAGCCACCCACGTAGAAGTGGGCGCTCAGAGTTCACGTACTTCCATCACCCGGGTTCACTCACGGTTTCACCCTACGGCGAGGCGCCACAGACAACGGAGCCCGCCTGTTCTGGGTACAGAACAGGCGGGCGCTCGATGTTTGGCCCCCCCAGCCAATAGCCAAGAAATTAGCGCCTGTGGACCGTTCCCGGGGCCGCACTGAGGCCTAAATTCCCTCTTCGTGAGTAATTTCACATGCAGAAACGCCGCCGTGAAGCAGTCGTGACGCGGTCGAGGCGACGTGAAATGCCAGGGAACCGTGGGCAACGTATTGGGGCGGTCGTCTAACCCCGCCGTAGCGGCGTCACATCACTGCTCGCCCCGGTGGAGGTCGGCGTGGTCGAGTACGACGACTTCGTCGCACCACTCGAGTACGAGTGGGTCGTGGGTCGCCACAATGACGGTGCTGGTCACCGTCGAAAGAAGTGAGAGGAGTCCGGTGGAGTCTTGGTGTCCCAGTCCGGCCGTCGGCTCGTCGAGCAGGAGGATATCTGGTCGCGTCACGAGCGCGCGGGCGATGGCCACGCGGGTTCGTTCGCCCCTCGAGAGTTCCCCGAATCGCGTCGTTCGCTCCGCCGCTAGGCCGAGTGGGCCGAGGTCTCTTAACGCGACGTCGACGTCGCACCGACCGAGGCCCACGACGTCGACCGCGTAGCCGGTGGTTAGTCCCGGTTCGCTGTCGACGTACGCGACGTGAACGCGTAACGCCCCTTCTTCGAGGTCTCGCACCGAAACGCCGCCCACCTTCACCGTCCCCGCGTCGACGTCGTCTAGGGCGGCTACGGCCCTAAGGAGCGTAGATTTACCCGTTCCGGAGGGACCCGTCAGCGCTACGTGCGCCCCCGCGAGTACGGTCCAGTCGACGCCGTCGAGCAGTATTCGGCTCCCCTCCGAAATCGTGACACCTTCGAGATGCACGGTACAGTCGCTGGGCCAAGGGAGCTGTATCGCTCGGGAGTTCTCTTCGAACGCCTCGAGGCGCGCTGCGCCGCCGGTCGCCGCGACGGCGCCGTCGAGGGCCCCGCGAAGCGCGTGGAGCCACTCGTAGCTACCGGCGGCAATGGCGGCCGCGACGACCAACCACACTTCGGAGGTCGCCGGGTGCCAGGCGAGGGTTCCGAGGGAACCGAGCACCGCGGCGAGCACGGTGGCGCTCGCGTATCGGCGCAGTTCGTCGAGAGACCGCTCGGCCCCGGTCAGGTTCTCGAGCGCACTGCGGTAGCGCGAAGTGGCGAAAGCGGACCTCCCGAGTAGGTTCAACTCGGGTGATATCGATCCCAACTCGATGAGCTGCGCTCGGTAGTGCCCCCGGGCCGCTCGTAGTCGTTGGTCGCGAGTGACGTGGCTCTGCGCCAGCGTGAGGAGAACCGCGACCGCGACAACTTGGGTGGCGAGTAGGAGCACCGCGACGCGCCACCACTCGCCGAGCGGGGGCAATAGAGCGACGAGCAAGTCCCCGGCGAGGACCACCGCCGTGGTGCTGACTGCGGGAACTACGCCGCGTAACCAGAGATTTTGGAGTTCGTCGGTGTCGCCGAGGGCGCGTTCTAATAGATCACCCGACGACAAGGTACGCCACCTCGAGTAATCGAGTTGCCCAATCACGCGCACGAGCCATCGTCGCCATCGCGTGACCGCCGCGTAGCCCAGTCGGTGCGCGGACATTCGTTCCAGGTAACGCAGTGGCGAGCGAAGAAACGCGAGGAGTTCGATGACGACCAGTACGATCGCGACCGCGCGAAGACCCGGACGCGTCGCGCTCTCGACTAACAGCGCCAGGGCGCCGACGGCCAGGGCGCCGTTCGCTAACGTGCCGACGACGCCGGCGACCAGGGCCCGAAGCAGCGCGCCGCGCGGTGGTTGCGCGCGCTTCAACCACCGCGTCGCGTTCGCTAAATCGTTCCCCTTCACCCCAACTCCAGTCGCGCGGCGGTAATAAGGAGCGGTCGAGACGACGACGCCTCGACGACGGCGAGGTCGTTCGATTCAAGGAGGGCTCGCGCGACCAGTTCCCGCGACGCTTCGTCGAAGGCCCCCGCGATGTCGTCGACGACGAGGAGCGCGGGCTCGGCGAGCAGGGCGCGGGCGAGCACGATTCGAACTCGCTCACCGGAACTCAGTCCGCGCCCTTCGGCCAGGAGCGTGGCGTCGAGATCAACGAAGCGCGCGCCGCTTAATCCCAAGGAGTCGAGACGGTTCCGTAATTCGAGGTCACTGTGCGCGACTCCCGCGCAGAGATTCTCCCTCAGCGAACCCGACACCAGTGCGCTTTCGATCGCCACGTAGCCCACCCTTGCTTCTCGACGACGCACGGAACCACTAATCGGGGCTCGCCATCCGAGGAGGGTATGCAAGAGCGTCGTTTTCCCGACGCCTGAAGGTCCAGTTATCGCGAGTCGGTCCCCGCGGGCCAGGGCGAAGGTTACGGGTTTGGTCGTGGCCGCGGTAACTAGGTCTTGGGCCTCGATGAGTTCTTCGTGGAACGGGGTCACGGCGCTCACTGGGAGCTGCCCTAAGGTCGCGCGGGCCCGTTCGGCGTCGTCACGGCGGTGAAACTCCGTACCGAAGCGCCGTACGTGCGAGAACAGCTCCCCGGTAACCAGGACGGCGACGAGTGCGCGCAGGAGGCTGAGTCGTCCCCCGAGCAGAGCGAACCCCGTCACCATTGCGACGAGGCCGATGCTCACCCCGCTCAAGAACTCCGTGACGAGCGTCGACGCCAACGCGACGCGTACGGCCGACAGGGCCGAGGCGTGCTCATTGTCAGACAGAGCCGCTATCTCGTCCGCTCCGTAGTCAACTGCCCCGAGGGCTCGCAGTTCGGGTCCGTGGCGCAAGACGTCGAGCTGGCGTTGCTCGAGGTCTCGGCGCCGACCCTGGTAGGTGGCTGCGGCGAGCTCGCTGCGTTTTCCGGCGCGCCGGTACAGCGGTATCGCCAGGGCGAGCAGTCCGAGGTTGATCAGCAGCGCCCACCAACCGGCGGCCCAGAATACGGCGACGACGCCCACGAGGGAAGTGGCCGCCGCGACCTTCAGACTCTCGAGCGCCGGTGCGCCCGCCGCGTGGTCAATGGCCAGAGCGATGTCGCCGCGCGCGGCTTCGTCGTCGCCCCGTGGGCGAGCGAAGAAATCAATCAGGATGTGGCGCCAGTGGTGGCGTACTCGCGCGGCGCTCCACTGGCCCCACTCGTCAAATCCGGCGCCCACCCCCGCGCGCGCGAGGAGACTGAGCGCCAAGGTAACGACACCACGGCCCACGCGATGCGCGGCGAGATCGTTGATGGCGACCGCCGTGAGGGCGGCCGCCGCGAGGGTAGTGACGCTAACGGCGGCGCCCACGACGCGCGCCACCTTTCGATACGGCGCCACCGTTGGCGATAACGGTGCGCGGGCCACCGCTCAATGCTAATGAGCGATTTAGTCGTTAGGGAACGTCGTAGCGCGACGGCAAGGTGCGCGCCGGCCCGTCTAGCCAGTCTCGCAGTGACCGGGTGGCGCGGCAGTCGTCTTCGTTGTACTCGAGTAGTCGTTGACGGGCGCCGTGCGCCGCCGGAGAGTCGTCACGCACCGCCTCTTCGTACCAGGCTAGTGACGCTTCGCCCCCCGGGGTCGGGTCCCGCCACCGGAATCCCGCGTAGGTCGCGAGTTGCTTGAGCCCCAAGGGTCCCGCGGTCTGGACTTGACTCTTGACCGTTTCGTGAACGTCGATCCACTGGGACGGGTGACCCGTGCGGAAGGCTTCTAGGTCGTGAAGTGTGGGACCGCCGGGCCGGGGTGCGGAGACGGCGCGATCCATCGCTCGGTTTTCGGCGTGGGCCCAAAAGCAGTACGCCGCGAAGGTGAGCCCGCGTTCGAGCGCGGAGGAGCGCACGTTAAGCAGCCACTTCCAAAACTCGGCGAAATTGGCCGCCTCCGCCTCGCGGGAAAGCTCTCCCCACTCGACGAACGCGCGGTAGCCCTCGGACACTTGTTTCGACCCCGCGCGCGACGTGACGAGTCCACCCCAGAGGTAAGCGGCGCTGCCGTTACTCTCCATGTCCACGTCAACTTCGACGTCGGCGCGCGGGCAACCGAACCGGTCGCTCTCGACGATGCGCAAGGGAGTGCCCCGCACGTGAACACGCGCGCGAAAAATCAGTTCATCGAGCTTGCTGATCGATCGGGCCAACTCCTCTTCGACTCCGACAAGGTCCGTGGGCCCACCGGCCCCGTGGTGCGCCCGGGCGGAGTCGAGTTGAGCCAGGCGCGCGCGCGTGGCGACCCCTCGATCGCGCAGGACCATTTGTTGCTCGCGGGTAGTGAATCTAACTAATGAGACGTCGTCACGTTTCTCGAGGCCGTCGGCGCAGTAGGCGCGGTAGGGACAATCCGGACAGTCGCGGTGCCAGTAAGACTGGGTTGGGAAGGGGCCCCCTTCTCGGCGCCATTGCTCGTGAGCTCGCAGTACCTCGAGACGCTCGAGATAGAGGCGATCGTAGGCTTCGAGGTTTATTTTCGTCAAGCTTGGATCGCTCAGACTAATCCACCAGAGATCCCCGTGGCGATCGATGATCCCCCCCCGAGATTCAAGATCTCCGTGACCGAGGGAACTGAGTACGCGCGTCGCGTGAGCGAGAGCTAGCCCCGTGCGCGTCATCGACTGGGAACTGCGAACGCCCAGACCTTGGGCAACGACGGCGTCTTGGGGGCGTATTCGCTCGAGCGTTCCCGCGAGAACGTGTCGCGCTCGAGAGGTCCCCACGACCTCGTGGTTCTTGATCAGGAGGGGTGCGTAGGTGAAACCGCGCTCAGCGCGCCCGACGCGCACCAGCGCTTGAACGTGAGCGAGCCGCACACCCGCTTCGTCGGGCGCCAAGTGGGAAGTGATTATCACGTCGCAACCGCGGGTCATGAGCGACGCGGACTCTTCGTCGTCGTGGGCGATTTTTGCGTCGGTCCGTTCGCGACTCAGCGCGCGGAGGACGTCGCGTCGGTGTTCCTGCGCGGCCCGGCGGCGACGCGCGACGTCGTCGCTCTCCGGGGCGGGTTCGATGTTGTCCGGTCCACCGCGACGGAGGGCGACTCGGTGGACGCAGGCCGGTATCTCGTCACCGCGAAGGTACTGCGCCACACGGAGAGCCTACGGTGTCACCGGTCGCTCGTTACGCCAGCTACGCCACAGTGCCGCGTACTCGCCTTCGAGAGCGACCAGTTCGTCGTGCGTGCCCAATTCGGCGACCACACCGTCCACGACAACGCAAACTCGATCGGCGTCGTGCGCGGTGTGGAGCCGGTGAGCGATCGCGATTACGGTGCGACCGCGCATAACCGCGTGCAGCGAGTGCTCGAGGTGCCGGGCGGCCCGCGGGTCGAGTAGCGCCGTCGCCTCGTCCAAAATGAGGGTGTGGGGATCGCTGAGGACCAGTCTCGCTAGTGCGAGCTGTTGCGCTTGGGCGGGCGTAATGGGATGACCCGTGGACCCCAGCTCGGTCGCCATTCCGTCGGGGAGTTGGCGGACCCACTCGAGGGCGTCTACCGCGCTGAGTGCGTTCTCGATCTGCTCGTCGCTCGCGTCGGGACGCGCGAGGGCGAGGTTGTCTCGAACCGAGCCAATAAAGATGTGGTGCTCTTGGGTCACTAGGGCGACGTGGCGACGGAGGGCTTCCAGTGGTAGATCGGAGGTCTCGACGTCACCCACGCGGACCGAACCCTCCCGAGGTTTATCGATGCCGGCGAGCAGGCGGCCGATGGTGGACTTTCCGGCCCCGGACGGACCGACGATCGCGAGACGTTCACCGGGACGCACACTGAGCGTCACGCCGCGCAGGACGTCGTGACCCGATCGGTACGCGTAGTAAACGTCGGTCATCGACACGGTCTCTTCGCCCGGCTCGGGGCCACTTTCGGGGCGATCGTCTTTAACGACGGATACCCCGACCAGGCGCGCCAGAGCGGTCTGGCCGATCTGGAGTTCGTCGAGCCAGGAAACAATTCGATCCAGTGGATCGTTGATTTGCACTACGTAGAGCGTGACGGTGGTGGCCGCGCCGATAGAGACGTGCCCGCTAATGGCGAGCCACCCACTCCAGCCCAAGGTGACCGCGACGGCCACGGCGAAGGCTCCCTCCACCGTGGGGAACCAGACCATTCGTAGGAGCAGGGTGTACATTTCGGCGTAGAACGATTCGCGCACGGTGGTGTCTATTCGCTCCCTCTGACGTGGCCCGAGCCGGTGGGCGTCAACCGTGCGAGCCCCCTCGGTCGTTTCGGCGACCAACCCGGACATCGTGGCGTAACTGATGCGCTCACGGCGATAACCGGGCGTCGCGTAGCGCAGGTAGTAGCGCGTGGAGAAATAGAGCACGGGCAGCGAGACGAGACTCGCGACGCTGGCCAAGGGACTGACGAGCAACATGGCCCCTAGTGTCAACGTGGCCTGGAGTATCGCGACGAGCCACTCGGGTACCGCGAAGCGCACCGTCCTCGAGAGCGACTCCATGTCGTTGGTGGTGCGACTGAGTAGATCTCCCGTCCCGGCCCGCTCCACTTCCACGAGCGGCAGGGCGAGCACGCTAGCGAGAAACTCTTCGCGCAGTTGCGCGAAGACCGCCTCGCCCAATACGTAGCTCCGTCGGCGCGCCACGAACGTCAAGGCGGCGTACGCCAATGACGCGACGACGAGGATCGAGACGTATAGGGCAATGCGCCCCGAGGTCAGTTCGTGGGCCGACGCGTAATTGGTGATCTCGCCGATGGTCCACGCCGGGATTAGGGCCATTACCGCGGCGGTGGCGTAGACGAGGAGCATGCGCACGAGCTCGTGGCGATATTGACGAGCGAGGACGCGGGCGTAGTCGAGCACGACGCGTGAACTGGCGACGGGTAGCTGCATCAGCCGTCCTCTCGAAGGACAATCTGGCGGTACCGACTGGAGCGGGCGATGAGCTCGTCGTGGGTCCCACTTTCCACGACGTGTCCGTCGCGCACAAAAAGGACTCGGTCGACGTGGTCGAGCAGGAGGGGGCTGGTGGTGGCGACGAGGGTCGTCGCCCCGCGGCGCACCTCGTGCAGGCGCGCCGCGATTCGGCCTTCGGTGTGCGTGTCCACCGCCGACGTGGGTTCAATCAAAATCAAGACATCGGCGTCGGTGAGGATCGCTCGCGCCAAGCTGAGCCGCTGGCGTTGGCCGCCGGAGAATCCGCGACCGCGCTCCTCTACGACGGTGGAGAGACCTTCGTCCAGGGCGTCGAGTACGTCGAGAGAGCTCGTCGCGCCAAGCACCGTCTCGATGCGCGCGTCGTCCGCGACGCCGTGGGGCATGAGTTCGTAGCGAAGTTCTCCGGAAAAAAGTCTCGGTTCAATCTCACTGACGACGACGTGTCGACGCACGTCGCTCAGGGCGAAGGAATCGATGGCCCGGCCGTTGATAAGAACCCCCGACGAGTCGGCGACGAACCTTCCGAGTCGGTCACCGAGTTGCGCGGCCTCGTCCGCCGTCTCGGTTACGAGGGCGACCAGTTGGCCGCGCTCGAGCACGACGCCGCTGCGCTCGTCTTCCAGTCGCTCGACGGTCTCGGGCCACGGCTCGGGGTCGGGCCGGTCGCGGACGTGGGGCGCGATGGCCAGGATTCGTAACACTCGCCCGGCGCCGACGTAGGCGCGGGTCGACATAATGACGTATTCGATCGCGGTGCGTAGCGGGGTGGTCAGGAAGGTCGAGTAGCCGAAGAACGCTACGAGTTCTCCCGGCTGCAGTGAGCCGTTCATTACGTCTCGGGCGCCGAGGAACGTCACGACCCCGGTCAGTACGGCCGGTAGGAGAACCTGACCAGACTCGAGCGCCGCTTGGGGCGTGGCGATGCGCGTCCCGGCGACGCGCACCCGTTGGCTCTGGCGTCGGTAGTTGTTGAGAAAGACCGCTTCGCCCCCCACGCCGCGCAAGATCCGAAGACCCGCCACCGTGTCCGACCCGAGGGCGGCGAGTCGGCCGGCGGCCTCGCGCTGGGCGGCCTGAGTACGGTGAAGCGGCCGCATGAGGGGCGTGGTCAGAGATCCGAGGACGGGTACGCCAATTAAGACGATCAGCCCCAGTTGAACCGACGTCGCGAGCAAGATCAGCGAGACAACTATCCACGAGACCACCGCCCCGGAGAATCGGGCGAAGCTGTCGTAGGAACTTCCAATGCGCATGGCGTCGGCCGCCACCGTGTTTACGACGTCGCCGGCGGGAATCTCGTCGGTGAGTGCCGGACCTACGGTAGAGACGTGTCGGCCAATTAGTTGGATCGTGCGGTACGTCGCGTTCATCCAGTTGGTTACCGCCAATTGGTGGCGAAACGCGCCGCACGCGGCCTGGAAGAGCCCGAGGGCGATGACGACGGCCACCCACTCGAAAAGCGCGTGGGTGTCGCGACGTACCACGCCGTGATCGATGGCCGCGCCCACGGCGGCCCACACGAGCGCTTGGGAGACCATCCAGCCGATGCCGAATAGGGCGTTAAGCGTCAGTAGCCAGCGCTGGTGTCGGGCCAACCAGGCTAAGTAGCGCAGCGGCGACCTGGTGTCGGGCGCGCCGGGGTCGTCTACGGGTAGTTCTCGGTAGGGCAGGTGTAACACGGATAGTTCTTTCGAAACAGGATTGGATAAAGGATGATGAGTTGACCTGTAAGCGGGGTTCTGTCCGCCCCTTAGGGGGCGAGGTGGCCATCCATCTACGCGATCTACCTTGGGAGTACCTCATTGCTGAGGCGGGCGGGCCGCCTCCCACGTTTGATCTTGCTCCGGGTGGGGTTTGCCGAGCCACTCTGGTCGCCCAGAGTGCTGGTGCGCTCTTACCGCACCGTTTCACCCTCACCTGTACCCGGCGAACCGGGCCATCGGCGGTCTGTTCTCTGTGGCACTGTCCTGCGCGTCACCGCGACTCACCTCTCGCGAGCACCCTGCCCTGTGGAGCCCCGACTTTCCTCACCCCTCGTTACCGAGCGGTGCGGCCACCCGGTCAACTCACCATCCCGTGCCAGTCTGGCACACCGTGGGCGGAGGGACAAGCGTTCTGACGTGGGGGGCGGGCGCTAGCCTCGCGACGTGGCGAGCGAAACGGCCCTCGAGGAGCGCGTACTGGAGGTAGGGGAGTTCTACGACTTGCTAACCGCTCACATCGAGGGTGACTTCGGGCGCCGGCGGCCGCACTGGGTTCGCGGCGAGATTTCCAAAGTGTACGAAAAAGGCCATGTTTACCTAGACCTGGTGGACGCCACGACAATAGTGTCCGACGCCAAGCGCCCGACGCTGAACGCCCACTGTTGGGCGACGCCGTGGGCTCCCCTAAAGCGGCGACTGGCCCAGGAGGGCGTTACGCTCGCCCAGGGAATGGTGGTGCGCCTTTGGGGCTACGTCGACGTTTACGCCCCGCAGGGACGGCTCGGCTTTACGGTCATTGACGTCGACGTGGCCGACGTGATCGGCGACGTCGCGCGCCGGCGCCGAGAGTTGATCGCGCGCCTCGACGGCGAGGGGCTCTTGGCCCGAAACAAATCTCGGATCCTCGCGCCGGTCCCGCTGAGAGTGGGGGTCGTCGCGAGTGTGGGGACCGAGGGCTACCAAGATTTCGTTAATCAGGTTTCGGCCTCACCGTTTCGATTTTCTCTGTTGGTCGCCAATTCACTCGTGCAGGGGGAGGGAGCACCGGCCCAGATAGAACGGGCCCTCGCGGCGCTCGATGGCGCCGACCTCGACGTGATCTGCTTGGTGCGTGGCGGCGGATCGAAGGGGGATCTGATCTGTTTCGACGACGAGCGCGTCGCGCGCGCCATCGCCTCCGCGGCGACGCCGGTTCTCACGGGCATCGGGCACTCCGGGGACGAGTCGGTGGCGGACTTAGTAGCTTACGGTCGGGCGATAACGCCGACGAAGCTAGGCGAAGATTTGGTCAGTCGAGTTACGACTTGGCACGAAGACAACGTGGTGGCGCCGTCGCGACGGGTGCTCGAAATGACCGTCGACGTCTTGGACGAATCGCGAACATTCCTCGACGAACGTCGTCGGACCGTCGTCCTCGCACTGCGCGACCGCTTACGCGGAGAAGCGAGAGCCCTCGAAGCGCTACGAGAACGTCTCCTCGCCGAGAGTCGCCACGTCACCTCGAGCGCCGGCGAGTGGCTGTCGGCCGTTCGTCGCCTTCTGGGCGCGTACGATCCCGCGCGACGGCTCGCTCAGGGGTGGTCCCTCGTGACCGATTCGTCCGGGGAAGTGGTGCGCGCCGTGAGCGACGTGGCCGTGGGTGACGAGGTGACGGTGCGCCTCGGCGACGGAGCGTTCGGCGCTCGCGTGAGTGAAGTGAGAGGGGTTGTCCCATGAGTGAAGTCGGTGGCTGGAACGACGCGGCGAAGGAACTAAACGCCATCGTCGCCTCGTTCGACGAAGGTGAGGTCAGCGTCGACGATCTCTTCGCCAAGCTCGAGAGAGCGACGCAGATTATCGAAGCCCTGGAGGACCGTCTGACGTCGACGAGGACCAAGGTAGAAGAGTTGACACCCCGAATCGCGAACGCGGTCCGGGGCGAATGATCGATCGTCTCTACTTTCGGCAACTACTGGCGGGGCGGGACTTCGCGCGCGACGATCCGGTGGCGCGCGCCATGCGCAACTTCGTTTATCTGGTTGGCGATCTTGAACGTGGCGAGGCGATCGTGGTGGACCCGGCGTATCGACCCGATGAGATTGTTGAGTTGGCGTCGCGAGACGCGCTCACCATCGTCGGCGCGCTGGCCACTCACTATCACCCCGATCACGTTGGGGGAACGCTCATGGGTCGTGAGCGCGTCGCCGGGGCCTTCGAGCTCCGTCAACTCCTGGGCGTCTCGCTCCACGTGCAACGCACCGAATCGACGTGGATTACCTCGCGCACGGCACTGACACTCGACGACCTCATCTTGCACGACGACGGGGACGTAATTTCCGTGGGTGAAGTCACCTTGACTTTACGCCACACCCCCGGCCACACCCCCGGTAGCCAGTGCGTAGAGGTCGCCGGCCGGCTACTTTCGGGTGACACGCTCTTTCTCGACGGGTGCGGGCGAACCGACTTACCCGGTGGTGACGCCGCTGAGTTATACCGGTCTCTGCACGAGCGCCTGGCGGTGGTCGCTGACGACGTCGTGCTCTTCCCCGGTCACCTCTACTCCGAAGAGTCGTCGCTCGACCTCGGTACCGTACGTCGGAGAAACGCCGTACTGGCCCCCCGCTCGGCGCGGGAGTGGTTGGCCCTCTTCGGCGCGTGAACGCTCTCAGGGACGACGACCACGTAGTGGTGGTGGGGGCCGGACTGGCCGGTTGGCGAGTCGTGGAGTCGCTACGGCGTGAGGGCTACCGCGGCCTCGTCACGCTCATTGGCGACGAAGCTCACGCGCCCTACGATCGTCCGCCCCTTTCGAAGCAGGTGCTAAGTGGTAAGTGGGACGTCGAGAGGGTGACGTTGGCGTCGCCGACACAGATCGTCGACGCCCTGGCGTCCCTTCGATTGGGCGAAGCCGCCGTCGAGCTCGACGTCGACACTACCTCGGTGCGCCTGGCCAGTGGCGATTGGATTCGCGGAACCCGAGTGGTGCTCGCGCTCGGCGCGCGCGCGCGGGGACTGCGGTACGAGTCTTCGGGTTCTTTGCCGACGTTGCGAACTCTCGACGACGCGATCCGACTGACGAACACCGTATCGTCCCTCGAGCCCGGTGACGTGGTCGTCGTTATCGGTGGCGGTTTCGTCGGGGCGGAGGTGGCCACGTCCCTACGCGCGCGGGGCGCCACCCCCGTTGTTCTCGAAGCGAACAGTCAGCCCCTGGAAACGGTGCTCGGTGAGCAAGTGGCCCAGTGGCTCTTTACGCTGGCGAGTGACGCCGGGGTGGAGTTGCGAGTCAACCAGCGCATCAACGACGTCGTGACCGACGGCGACGGGTTTCGTCTCCACCTCGACGGGGGCGAGGTTGGCGCGAAGGCCGTAGTTGCGGCGGTCGGATCTTCACTCGACCTGGAGTGGCTCGAGGGCTCGGGGATCAATCTCGACGGTGGCGTGGTAGTTGACGCGCACGCTCAGTGCGCTCCCAACGTGGCCGCGGTGGGTGACGTGGCCAGGTTTCCCCTGCGCACGGTGGGGGGAGTAGAGCGAGTGCGCATCGAGCACTGGCAGGTAGCGGTCGACCACGCCCACTCGCTGGCGAAGTACTGGATGGGTGGTGAGGTCGCTAGCGAGCTCACGATTCCCTACTTCTGGTCGGACCAGTACGGCAAGAAGATTCAAGTACTAGGACACCCCGATCCCTCCGACGACGTCGCGCTCGTTCACGGGGATCGCTCGCGTGGGGCCTGGTTAGCGCTCTACCTGCGTGACGGGGTGGTCGGCTCCGTGGTGGCGCTTAGCCAACCTCGGGCCCTCACGTTGTCGAAGGTGCTCCTCGAGAGTCGAACGTCACTAGATGAGGCGCTCCGCGATAGGCCGTGGGCTAACTGAAAGTGCGACGGAACGAACTAAAAGGAGACCGACGAAAGTTCGGGGATAGTCCCGCGAGTGCGCTCGACGTGCTGGCGCCACTGGTCACGTCGCTGCGCTCGCTCGTCGAGACTCCAACGAGGCGTGGCCACGTACGCCACGCCCGAAAGTTTCGCCACGTCGGCGAGGGTGAGGTGACCCACCCCCACCAGCGCCATCAGTCCCGCTCCGCGCGTAGTGGCCTCAACCTCCGCGCTCACCGCCACGTCGCGACCGCAGAGATCGGCGAAACGCTGTACGAAAAAGCGGTTGACGCTCATGCCCCCGTCGACGCGTACGACGTCACCGACGGTTCCCCCTTCACGACCGACCGCGTCGAGCAGGTCAACCCCCCGGTGGGCTACGCCGTCGAGTAAGGCGCGCTGGAGGTGGGCGGGGGAGGATCCCCGCGTGAGTCCGAAGAACGCTCCGCGGGCCCCAAAATCCCAGTGGGGCGTGCCCAGGCCCGAAAATGCGGGGACGAAAACCACGCCGTCGCGCGTGGGGACGCTCTCGGCGAGGGCGGAACTCCCTGATACGTCGCCGAGCCCTAGTTCGCCAAACCACTGCACGCACGCGCCCGCGCTAAGGACGATTCCTTCGAGAGCCCACGTCGTTACCGCCCCCTGGCTTCGCACCGCGGTTACGTAACAGCCCGACTCGAGCAGGTAGTCCGTCTCCGGCGGCGTCGAACCCAGGATCGAATTTAGGATCGCGCCCGTGCCGAAGGTTACTTTGGTGCCCCGCTCTACACAGGCTTGGCCGAAGAGCGACGCCGCCTGGTCACCCACGAGAGCGCACAAAGTCGGAGACCCCGATAGCGCACGGGCCGGACCCAGCGGGCCGGCGGAGTCGACCAGGGGCGCGAACATCGACGGGTCGAGCTCGAGCGCGTCTAGGACGTCGACGTTCCACCGCCGGGCGTCTCGGGTAACGAGACCGGTAACGCACGCGTTGGTGCGATCGGTAACGAACAGTTCACCGCGGCTCAGGTGCCACGCGAGCCAAGTATCGAGCGTCGCGAACCGGAGGTGGGACCTTTCTTCAGTGACGTGCTCGACGAGCCAGCGCACCTTCGTCGCCGACTGATTGGGGGCCAAGCGCAGGCCCCGAGCTCGAAGAGTTAGACAGTCTAGGACCGTTCGAAGGTCTTGCCAGCTGAGGGCCGGGCCGATGGCGCGCCCGGTACGTACGTCGAACACGACGGTCGTGGCCCGCTGGTTCGTCACGCCCACGACGTCGACGCCGCCCGACTCTCGCAGCGTCGACTCGGCCACCGCGATGGCTAGCTCGGCGATCTCACCGGGGTCGAGTTCAACCTCACCGGGGTGGGGAGAGCGAACCGTGAGCGGGGCCCGGTGCGGGAACGTCACGGCGCCAGCTTCGTCGACGACGGCGCTGCGCACGGATGATGAACCGACGTCGATGCTGAGGGCCCTCACCACGGCACTCCCCCCAGTGCGAGCACCCCGGGATTTAGTAGGTCGTCGGGATCGAGCAGTTTCTTAACCGCCCGAAGGAGTCCGGCGCCGCTCCCGAGGGAGTCGTCTACGAAACGGGCCCGGGCGCGGCCGACACCGTGGTGGTGGCTAATCGCGCCACCGAGTTTCGTTACTTCGGACATCGCGACGTCCCAGGCCCGTCGGTAAAAAAATTCGCCATCGCTGGGACGTCCGACGAAGGTGAAGTAGAGGCACGCGCCATCAATGTAGGCGTGGGACTGATGCAGTGAGACCGCCGACATTTCTTCCAGTTCACCCAGCGCCGAGGTAACGGCTTCACGCAGTTGCGTCAGGAGTGACCACGGGGCCGATACTTCCATCGTGTCGACGACGTAACCGCGCTCCCATAAGGGGGCGAGAGCCGTGACGTCGTTTCGTCGATCGAGCCAGCGAGTCACCAACTCATCGTCGAGGCGCCCGGCCCGAGCGCACTCTTCTTCGACGATCGCGAGTGTCGTCTCGACGAGTGCGCCGTCACCCTCGTCGAAAACAATCAAGACGCAACTCGACGACTGAAAATGGCGCTCGGACTCTACCGTGTCGTAGAGGCGAAGGACCGCGGGGCGAGCTCCGCGCTGGACCACTCGCCGGCAAGCGGCCATTCCCTCGTCGAACGTTGGAAACCCGTACGCGCGCCGCCCTTGGCTCGCCGGCCTGTCGTGGGCGACGAGCGTGGCTTCGGTAATAACGCCCAGGGTCCCTTCCGAACCCACGAATAGAGAGGTGAGAGATGGTCCCACGGCCTCGTGGGGCCCCCGTCCGCCCAGTGTGAGAACTTCACCGCTGGCGAGCACGACCGTCAGGGCCCGCACCATGTCGATTATCGACCCGTATCGGTTCGAGAACTGACCCGAGCCGGAACAGGCGATCCAGCCGCCAACCGTAGAGTGGGCGAAGGACTGGGGGTAGTGACCAACGGTGAGTCCGTGAGCGGCGAGCGACTCATCGAGGTCAGGTCCAAAGACACCGGCCTCGACGCGCACGGTGTGAGAGGCTGCGTCGACCCCGAGTACGCGACGCAGTCCCGTTAAGTCGAGGGCCACCGCGCCGCTCGACGGTACGGCCCCCCCGAGAACGCCGGAGCGGCCGCCCTGCGCGGTGACGGCGACGCGATGAGCGCTCGCGACGCGTAAGACCGCGCTCACCTGCTCGGTCGAGCTAACGGTCACCACGACTCCCGGCCACTGGTCCACCTCCCCGCGGGCGCTGAGGGGAATCGAGCGGGGCCACCAGTCGCGCGCGTGTTCGGCGCGTTGGCGCGTGGTTACGTCAACTGCCGCCCCCGTCGCTACGAGGGCGGCCACGAGTTCCGCCGGCGCCGCCGGGGGAGCCCTGAGGTCGCCGGCCGGGAGGGGGTTGGGCGCCGTCGGGCCGCCCGTCACCTAAAGTTCCAGTCCCGCGGCGGAGAATTCGTGCACCACAAGTTCGTGGTACTCACTCACTTGGGCCGTGACGTCCGCCTCCGTCCAGCCGAGTGCCTCGGCCACGAGATTGGCGATTGCCGGCGCGGCGCGCAGGGTGGCCCGCGCGTCGTGGAGGTGGGCGCGAGTTCGCCGGGTTACGAGATCGACCAGGGACGTGGCGATCTCTTCGCGCGCGGCGAAGAGGAACTCGACCGCGAGGTAGGACTGGCCCTCGATCAAAGCGTCGCCCAGCTCCGGCTTTTCACGAATCATCTCGATCAGTCTTTCGACCTCAGCTCCGTAGCGGTGGTACAGGTGGGTCTCGACCGGGCCGGAAGGTCGCCAAGGACCGACGCCGTGTAACGAGAGACGTCGAGTGCGCGCTCTCGGCAAGTTCGAAAAGTACGGCCGCAGCGCGTCGACGGTGTCCTCGGCCATTTGGCGATAGGTGGTCCACTTGCCTCCGGTGACGTGTACCACGCCGTCACGCGAGTCGGTGACGCGGTGACGACGCGAGAGGTCGGCGGTGCGCTCTGAGATTCGTTGGCCCGCCGGCGGTTCAATTAGCGGGCGAAGGCCAGCCCACAACGCCGTCACGTCGTCGACGGTTAAGTTCGACGAGGTGGCACTATTGACCGCGCCGAGCAAGTACTCCAGGTCGTCTCTGGTGCACAGGGGGTCGTCGAGGGAGCCCTCGTGAGCGGTGTCCGTCGTCCCGATGAAGGTGTAGGGGGCATCGCTGAAGGGGACGATAAAAATACTGCGCCGGTCGCCGGGAACGTTGATCACGGCGGCCACTTCGGCCGGTAGCCGTTCGCGCGCGACGGTGAGGTGAACGCCCTTCGCCGGACGTACCCGTCGCGACGTCTGACCCTCGGTCATCGTGAAGATCTCGTCGGCCCACACGCCACTGGCGTTAACCGCGGTGCGGGTGGCAATCGTGAAGCTGGACCCGCGACATTGGTCGGTGACCTTTACGCCACTTAACTGTCCAGCGTGGTCGCGCGTTACGCCGGTGGCCCGGACGTAGTTGATCGCTGTCGCCCCGAGCGCTCGGGCGGTCTTAACTAGCGTGAGGGCGACGCGCGCGTCGTCGCCGCGCGCGTCGTAGTAGAGGAACCCCGCGACGAGGCGGTCCGTTCGCAGCGTGGGTAGATACCGCAACGCGTCGGCTCGGGTGACCCTCTGGTATCGGTGGCCGATGCGCCATCCGCCGGTGAGGTCGTAGAGCCGAAGGGCCGTCGCGTAGCCCTTGACTACGGTTCGAGTGGCGACGCCGTTGGAACCGAAGAGGGGGATGAGAAAGGGCAGAGGCTGCACGAGGTACGGGGCGTTACTTAGGAGTCGCTGGCGCTCGCGTAGGTTCTCGTAGACCAACGCAAACTCTCTTTGCTGTAGGTAGCGCAGTCCGCCGTGAACGAGCTTGGAAGATTTAGAGCTAGTTCCCGACGCGACGTCGCCTTGATCGATCAGGGCGACGCGTAGACCCCGTGAGGCGGCGTCAACGGCGACGCCGGCGCCGGTCATGCCCGCGCCGATGACTACCAAGTCGAACGGATTGCGTCGCAGAGAGTCGATTTCCTCGTCTCGGCGCCACTTCGTCACCTCGCCATGTTGTCACACGGCGATCGCCCCGTTTCGGGCCCCGTCGGCGTCGCCGCACCGTCGCCGAGGGACTCAAACGCGCTCTAACTGTTCGCCGAGGTGGTGTTCGCCGAGTGGCGGGCGGTGTCCGCTCGCTGTGCGGACCGTGAACTTCGCGTGAGGGCATTCGAACGACTCGGAAAAACAAGGGACTCGGTGACCGCCCACCTCGGGGCGCGCCACTTTGCGTGCGCGCGAGGAGATAGTCTGTCGCCGGGTGACCATTCCGGTTACTGGCAAGTGAGGGAGGAAGTGCTTTATGGCACTAAAGAAAGTTCGGACGGTTCTTCTCGCCGGCGCGACGGTCACGGGTTTGGTGGCTCTAGGCGTCTCGGGGGCAACCGTGGCGGCGAGTGGTGCTTCGTCGGTTAACTGGGCGAAGGTGACCCACTTAACAAAAACGGGACCGACGTCCATGACGGCGCTGGTCGCGGCCGCCAAAAAGGAAGGCAAGTTGAACGTGATTGCCCTACCGAATAACTGGGCGAACTACGGCAACATCATCAAGGGCTTCTCACGTAAGTACCACATCGCGATTAACTCCGAGAACCCGGAAGGATCGAGCGCCGAGGAGATTCAGGCGGTCGCTTCTGACAAGGGACGGTCCACGGCCCCCGACGTTATTGACGTGGGTACCAGCTACGCCTTGACGGCGCAGTCTGAGCACCTGCTCGCACCGTACAAGGTTCAAACGTGGAACGAGATTCCCGCGGGACTTAAGCAGGCGGCCGGGTACTGGTTCGATGACTACGGCGGCTACGTAGCCATCGGGTGCAACACCAAGACCGTGACGAAGTGCCCGACGTCGTTCAAGCAAATGTTGACCGAGACGGGTGCCCAGGGTTACAAAATTGGGCTCAACAACTCGCCGTTGACCTCTAACTCGGCGCTCGCGGCCGTTCAGGCGGCCGCCGTGGCGAACGGTGGGTCCCTGAGTAACGTTGCTCCCGGCGTTGATTTCTTTGCGACGTTGAACAAGAATGGCGCCTTCGTGAACACGATCGCTGACGCCACGACCGCTCAGCAAGGTACAACGAACATCATCATCTGGTGGGACTACCTACAGGCGAACGGTGGCATTAGCGTTCCGGGCTGGAAAGTCGTCGTACCGAGCGACGTCTTGTTGGGTGAGTACTACTCGCAGGCAATCAGTGCTTCGGCGCCGGACCCGGCGGCCGCGCGTCTGTGGGAGGAGTACCTCTACTCAGTCCAGGGTCAGAACCTGTGGCTCGCCGGAGGGGCTCGCCCCGCGGAGCTGGCCTTCATGCAGGCTCACCACACGGCCAACAAGGGTCTCGTGGCGAAATTGCCCGCGTTGCCCGCTCACGTGACGCCGCTCTTCCCCTCGACGGCGCAGATTGAGGCCGCCGCGACGGTCGTCAATAGCACGTGGGCCGCGAAAGTAGGTGCCGGTTCGTAGTTAGGGCGGACGGGATTTTTCATGTCTTCCTCTGAAGCCGCAGTCCCGGGCTCGGGCGCAATCGCGCCGGGGCCCGGGACTGCGGCGCCGTCACGTCAGCGTCGGTTTCGACGGTTCTTACGGCGCAGCGAACCGGTCTTCGCCATTACGCCCTTCGTGGTCTACGCCTTTTTGGGCATGGGGATTCCGGCTATCGCGGTCATCTACGAGGCCTTTCACAGCGACTCCGGGCGCTGGACTATGGGCAATATCAATTTGGTTCTCCACGGGGTATTCCTCACGGGATTCGAGAACAGCATCAAGCTCGGACTGCTGTCCGCACTAATCCCCGGGGTATTGGGAGTTTTTTTGGCCTACGCCATTCAGACTTCGCACAGCACGGTACTTCGCCGGCTCTGCGCCACTGCCTCGGGGGTGCTGGCGAACTTCGGTGGTATCAACCTCACCTTCATTTTCCTCGCAACGCTCGGATCGGCGGGCGTGTTGACGTTCTGGCTGCACGACGTCGGCATCAACCTGGCCTCCATTGGCTTTAACATCACCACCTTTTCCGGCGTTCTCGTGGTTTACTTATACTTCCAACTCCCCCTGATGGTCCTCGTTATCACGCCGGCGCTCGGCGGGCTGCGGGCCAATTGGCGCGAGGCCGCAGAGAACATGGGTGCGTCGAGTTGGAGCTACTGGCGCTACGTCGGCGTGCCGGTCCTGCTGCCGTCGATTCTCGGCGGAATGCTGTTGCTCTTCGGCAGCGCCTTCGCCGCCTACGCGACGGCCGAGTCGTTGACTTTGGGACTGATTGCGTTGTCGCCCATTCAGATCGGTAATTTTCTCAACGGCAACGTCATCGCCGGACAGACCCACGTTGGTGACGCCATCGCCTTTGGCATGTTGATCATTCTCTCTATCACCATGATTCTCTACAGCCTCGTTCGGCGAAGGGCGTCGAAGTGGCTCCGTTAGAGGGCTCCGGTTCCCTCTACGAGGTCGCCCAGAGCGAGAATCAGTACGTCGAAACTGCGTCGACCGGTTCCGCCCGTCGGGGCCGAAAGTTTCGGTGGTGGCGCCTGGTCGTGCTGGGACTGGCCGGGGCGTACTTCCTGATTCCCATCTACGCGGGTCTCAAGTTTTCCTTCGAGAACGTCGCCGGCCACTTCTCCTTCCAGGCGTTTAGGAACTTACCGTCGGCGCCGGGTTTTACCGCCGCGCTGTCTTTGTCACTGAAGCTGGCACTGGTGACTGTCGTCGCTTCGACGGTTCTCATGGTCCCCACGTCGATCTACGTCCACGTTCGAGTCCCGCGGCTGCGTCGGATCTTGGACGTGGTCACCGTTCTGCCCATCGTTATTCCACCGATCGTGCTGATTATCGGAGTGTTGGGGGCGTTTCCGCTGTGGGCGAAGTCCTCACCCTACCTACTGAGTTTCATGTACGTCATATTGGCGATGCCCTTCGTCTACCGTTCACTCGACGCCGGGCTCGGGGCCATCGACCTCAAGACCCTGACTGAGGCGTCTCGGTCTCTCGGGGGAAACTGGATAAAGACCCTGTGGCGGGTGATCCTTCCCAACATTCGACCGGCGCTCCTTTCGGCGACCGTGTTGACGCTGGCGTTGGTCTTTGGCGAGTACACGATGGCGAGTTTGGACCTGTGGCAAACGATTCCGGTGTGGATCGTCCAGTTTCAGGTATCGTCGGACGGAAACATCCAGGTCGCGGCGTCAATGTTGGGTCTCGTCGGTACTTGGATACTGCTAATTATTGTTGTCTCGCTCGACCGGTCGCAGTCGCGCCGGTCCCGAAGGAAGTTAGGCGCCTCATGACTCAGACGAGAGAGACCCTCGGCTCCACGTCGCAAACGCCCCCGTCCCAACCTCTCGGCGCGGAAGTTCGACTCGAATCATTGGTGCGCACCTACGGCAACGTTCGCGCCCTCGACGGACTAAGTCTTACGATTAACCCCGGCGAGTTTATGGCCCTGCTCGGACCATCGGGCTGTGGCAAGACGACCGCGCTTCGCGTACTGGCCGGCTTCGAGATCTTAGACGGCGGTCGCGTCGTCGTCGACGGAGTAGACCTCTCCGACGTTAACGCCCGTAAACGTGACATGGGCATGGTCTTTCAGAGTTACTCCCTGTTTCCTAACATGAACGCGCTAAATAACGTCGCCTTCGGACTGCGAATGCGAAAGCAGTCGGGGCCGGTGCGCCGGAAGAAGGCCAGCGAACTGTTGGAGATGGTGGGACTAGCCGATCAGGCCAGCAAGTACCCCCACCAGATGTCCGGGGGCCAGCAGCAGCGCGTCGCCCTCGCGAGGGCGCTCGCGATTGAGCCGCGCGTTCTACTCCTGGACGAACCCCTATCGGCGCTCGACGCCATCGTGCGTGCGGAACTGAGAGATCAGATTCGCTCGCTGCAGCAGCGACTGGCGATTACGACCGTCTTCGTCACGCACGACCAGGAAGAGGTTCTGTCTATGGCGGACCGGGTGTGCGTCATGTCGCGCGGACGCATCGAACAGGTCGCCGCACCGGCGGAGTTATACGAGCGGCCAGCGACCGCTTTCGTAGCGCAGTTCGTGGGAATATCGAGTCGCGTTCCGGTGGTGGTTGTTGGCGGGGAGTTAGAACTCTTTGGCCAAAAGTGTGCCGTTCGTCGCGGTGAGTCAACCAGCGTGTCGGGCCCGGGCGACGCCCTGTTGCGGCCGGAAGACGTGGCCGTCACCGTTGATCCCGGTGGCCAGGGTTTCGTGACGCGAAAGAGTTTCCTCGGGGCGATGACCCGCTTAGTGGTCCAAGTAGGGGACATCAATCTTCGCGTCGACGTAAGAAGTGACGTCGGGTCCGAGATCGATCTCGGTACCCGCGTCGCCCTTCGAGTCGTCGCGCGCGACGTGTTGGTCGCCCCCCGCCGAGACGGCTCCCCCGAAGGGACCGAGACGTCGTAGCTTCGACCGATCGCGCCGTACTTTCGTCGTTCGCCGCTGGCGGTCTCCTAGCGTCGGGTGTCTACTAGCGGCGGATACCGAGGGTCGCAGGGGCTAACTTTCTCAGTATGGACTTCCAGTTAACCGAAGAGCTTCGTCAGTTGCAATTGAGCGTTCGCCGTCTAGCGCAGGAGAAGATTCGTCCGCGCGCGAGAGAGATCGACGCGTCGGGTGAGTACCCGCAGGACATTTTTGACGAGTTTCGAAGGGCCGACCTGCTCGGTCTGTGCATTCCCGAAGAGTACGGCGGGTCGGGGGCGGGGATTATGGGTCTGACTCTCGCTATCGAAGAGGTGACTAAGTACTCCAACGTTCTGGGACTGATGCTGCTCTTGACCCGACTGCCGACCGGGCCCATCATGATCGCGGGCAGCGAAGAGCAAAAGCAGCGTTACCTGCCGGGTGTCGCGAACGGTTCTGAGAGGGCGGCCTTTTGCCTCTCCGAGCCGGGGGCCGGTTCGGACGTGGCCGGAATGCGCACGACCGCCTCGGAAGATCCCGGCGTGACCGGTGGTTACCGAATTAACGGTACGAAGTGTTGGATCTCCGGGGGGATGCAGGCCGACTGGTTCGTGGTCTTCGCTAAGGTCGGTGACCCGAATCTTCGCCACCACTCGTCCATTCGGGCCTTCATCGTGGACGCGTCGGCCCCAGGGGTGACGCGTCCCCGCGTCGACCAAAAGATGGGGGTCAAGGGAATCGACACGACGGAGATCCACTTTGACGACGTTGCGGTGCCCGCCGATCAGGTGATTGGTGGAGGATTTTCCTTGATCATGAGGTCGCTTAACGCTATGCGCCCAATCGTGGCCGCCCGAGGAATTGGCCTGGCGGAGGGTGCGCTCATGTACGCCACGAACTACGTCATGGAACGTGAGGCCTTCGGCAAGACGATTGCCGAGTTTCAAGGTATCCAGTGGGAGATTGCTAAGTGCGCGACCGAAATTGAAGCGGCCCGCCTCCTCACTTACCGAGCGGCTTGGCTGGCCGACCAGGGAATGTTTTCCAAGGAGTACGTCCCGGCGCTTTCTATGGCGAAGTACTACGCCAGTGAAGTAGCGGTGAAAGTCTCGGGAGTGGCGTTGCAACTCCTCGGGGCGGCCGGTTACATGACCGACCACCCAACCGAACAGTTTTACCGAGACGCTCGTCAGTTGACGATCGTCGAAGGAACGAGTCAGGTCCAATTGGGACTGATCGGTCGCGGGGTGCTCGGTCACGACCTGTGGTGGGACTAGAAGCCGTGACGCCCTCTCCCGCGGACCGGTCTCGGGGTCCGCTGGCGGGGCTGCGCGTGGTGGAGTTGGCCGGCCTCGGGGCGAGTCCTTTCGCGTGCATGCTGCTCGCGGACCAGGGCGCCGACGTCCTTCGTATCGAACGCGGCAACCCTGACCCGTCGGAGGAGCCGAGTTGGGACGTCTTGGCCCGCTCGCGGCCCTCCGTGGCGGTAAATCTCAAGAATGAGGCAGGTCGGGACCTCGTTCGAGAGTTGAGCGGGCGGGCCGACGTCTTCGTCGAAGGGTTTCGTCCGGGCGTGACTGAACGGCTAGGACTAGGTCCCGAAGAGCTGTGGCGGGGCAATCGCGCTCTCGTCTACGCCCGGATGACGGGTTACGGACAGACCGGGCCCCTACGCGAACGCGCCGGCCACGACATTAACTACTTGGCGGTAGCGGGCGCCCTATGGCCACTGGGTCGTCGGGGGGAGCGGCCCGTCCCCCCGCTCAACCTCGTTGGGGATTTCGGTGGGGGAGCGCTCTACCTCGTCTTCGGAGTCCTCGCGGCCGTCTACGCGGCACGCCTTTCGGGCGAGGGCCAAGTCGTGGACGTGGCGATGGTTGACGGCGCGGCTTCCATGATGGCGCTCACCCACGCGATGATGAACGCCGGTTACTGGCGCGAGGAGCGCGGCGTTAATCTCCTCGACACGGGGGCCCACTTCTACGACGTTTACGAAACGAGTGACGGCAACTACGTCGCGGTCGGGGCGATTGAGCCGCAGTTCTACGCGGAACTCTTAGTGGGGTTGGGGCTAAGTCAGGAGGACCTGGCCCCCCAAATGGATCGTGAGCAGTGGCCCCTCGCTCGAGAGCGCTTCGCGACGATTTTCGCTACGAAAACGCGCGACGAGTGGACCGAGGTGTTCGCGGGGACGGACGCCTGCGTGACGCCGGTGCTGACGCCCAGCGAAGCGCTTCGCCACCCCTACAACACGGCGCGCGGCGTCTTTACGCTCGACCCGGCTCCACAACCGTCGGCGGCTCCCCGGTTTTCTGGCACCCCGGGCTCGGTCCACGAAGCGCCGCGGCGACCCGGCTCGGGTACCCGCGACGGTTTAGCGTCGTGGGGCGTCGACGAGGCCCGTCAGGCTCTCCTGCGACAAGCGGGCGCCTTCGGTTAGATATTGACGACCGGGCAGGTCAAAGTGCGCGTGATGCCCGGGACTTTTTGAATGGCTCCGACGATGAATTTGCCCAGGTCGTCTACGCTCGCCGCCTCGCAGCGCACGATGACGTCGTAGGGGCCCGTTACTTCGAAGGACTCGAGTACTCCGGCGACGGCGCGAGTGGCCAGGACGACCTTTTCGCTTGAGCCGATTTCCGACTGAATCAAGATGTACGCCTGTACGGCCATGGGGAGCCTTTCGCTATTTATCCCCCTATCTTGCCCGTTCCCGCGACGCTCCGCTAATCGTCGCGACCGCGCCCGCCGATGTGCCACTGGTGACAGAGGTCACAGCGGTAAGCCGACAGTTCCGCTCGATGGAGCGTCCAGGCCAGTTGGGCCGCGTCGCGCGCTTCGGCTTGCGTGCGATAGGAGTTCTTCGCCTTACCGTCCCTGTTGACGTGCGATCCGAGGCGCCCGAGCGGTCGAACTGCGTGTAGGGGTCTCCTCTTCGCCACGCTCACTAGCCTAAGTCGACTGGGTAGATTAAACGGCGTGACCATCGAGACGCCCGTCGTAACGTCCTCATCGTCGAGCCGCGTTGATGAGGGAGACCACGATCGATTCACCCACCTAGTGCACGAGGGCTACACGCTGCCCGACGGTGGGTTCGTGCCCCTGGGCAACTCGGTCGTCGAGGGCATGGTCAACGCGACACCCGTGCGTGCGCTCTGCGGCAAACAGTGGGTGCCGGGGCGCGATCCCCAGAAGTACCCCCTGTGCCCCTCGTGCGTCGATATCGCGCGATCCCTGGGGTGGTCGTTACCGGGTCCCTGAAGCGGGTTACTAGAGTCGAGGGCACCATGGCGCGCGCACTTTTCCTTCGACACCATCGAGAAGACACGCCCGGTCTGTTGGGAGACGCCTTCGTCAAGTGCGGTTACGACGTTGACGTCGCAATGATGGACGCCGACCGTCCCTCGCCGGATCTCGACGGTTACGACGTCCTCGTCGTTCTCGGTTCCACCGAGTCGGTTTACGACCGTGAAGTCGAAGCGGCGTGGTTCGCGCGCGAGCTGGACCTCATCGAAATCGCCGACAGACGAGGTGTCGCGATTTTGGGGGTCTGCTTCGGTGCGCAGGCCCTGTGCCGGTACTTCGGTGGCTCCGTGACCCGTGCGCGCGAGGGGGAGATTGGTTGGTACACGTTGAACGTCGTCGGCGGCGTGGAACTGCCGGACGGACCGTGGTTCGAATACCATTTCGACCACTGCTCCTTGCCCGATGGGGTAGATGTTTGGGCGACGACCCCGCGGGCCGTACAGGCTTTCGCGCGCGGACGCCACGTGGGCGTTCAGTTTCACCCCGAAGTCGACGACGCGCAATTGGGAGAGTGGTTGGCGAGTGATCACGGTACCGTACGCTCTTTCGGACTCGATCCCACGGAGTTGTTGGCGCAAACCGCTCGCGAGACGCCCGCGGCCCGAACTCGCGCCCAAGCCCTCGTGGAACTCTTTTTGCGCCGCGCCGCGTAAATGGATACCCCCCGCTCGGACCCGTCGAACGCGATTATTCGACTAGATCGACCCGCCCAGGGCGGCGCGGTGGGCCGCGCCGAGGATGGGTGCGTAACGTTCGTTCGTCACGCCTTGCCCGGGGAGCTCGTGCGCGCCCGCACGACCGAGGTGACCGCTCGTTTTCGACGCGCCGACGCCGTAGAAATTCTTGAAGCCAGTGCCGAGCGAGTCGACCCGCTCTGTCCCTACGCCCACCCCGGGGGATGCGGGGGTTGCGACCTCCACCACGCGTCGTCGCTTGAACAACGGCGGTGGAAATCCGCGGTCGTCGAGGAACACCTCAGACGAATTGCGGGCGTGAAGCTCTCGGTCGACACTCTCTCGCCCACTAGTTCGGCCCGCGGATCGAGAACCCGACTGCGCTGCGCCGTCGACGACGAGGGTCGACTCGGACTGTTCGAAGCGAGGTCGCGCCGCACGGTCGCGCTCGACGCCTGTTGGGTCGCCGACGGCGTCTTTCGAACCGCTTTCAACCGGAGGTGGCGTGGCGCCAGCGAGGTTGAGTTGCGCGCCGTCGGGGACGGTCCCGCGTTCGCCGTGGTGCGTACGGTGGGCAACGGCGGTGACGCCTACGACGTTTGGTCCTTAGACGGCGTTCGCCTGAGCCCGACGACCCGGTCACGGGTGCGCGTGGGTGAAAACGTCTTTGCGGTTAGTCCACGGTCCTTCTGGCAGCCCCACCGCGACGCCCCCAGCACCTTGACGGACGTCGTCACGCGCTGGCTCGACCCGTTGCCCGGTGACGACGTGGTCGACCTCTTCGGTGGCGTCGGTCTTTTCTCACTGCCTCTCGCGAGACTCGTTGGATCCCGTGGACGAGTGACCGTTGTCGAGTCGTCGCCCTTCGCGGTACGCGACGCGCGCGACAACCTGGCGGGATTAGCACAGGCTACGGTTCGCCAGTGGTCGGTGGGGGCCCGTTCCATCAACGACGCCGTGCGCGAGGATTCGTTGGTAGTGCTCGATCCGCCACGTCAGGGATTGGCTCGGGGCACCGTCGCATCACTGGTCCGGCGCTCGCCCCGGCGGGTGGTCTACGTCTCTTGTGACGCGGCCACTTTCGCCCGTGACCTTAAAGAGTTCTTAAACGGGGGATTTGTCCTGAATCGGCTGGAAGTATGGGACCTCTTCCCAATGAGTGAGCACGTAGAAGTCGTGGCGCTCCTTGACAGAGGGGTCGGCAGGGTAAATAGTGCTGGTGAGGCCGAAAGTTTCGGTTTACGCCCCGGGGGTTGAACATGTCGATCAAGTTGGACCATCACCATCGCCTCACCGCTCAGAAACTCTTTGGTCACCCGCTCAACCACAACATACAGTGGCACGACGTCTGCTCACTCTTGGCCCGATTCGGCGAGGTCCACGAGACTCACCGAGGTAACTGGGCCGTGACCATCGAGGGTGAGACGGTGTCGTTCGGTTCAACGCGCAATCGCGAACTCTCGGAGGATCAAGTCGTGCGGGTCCGGAACTTTCTCCGGTCGTGTGGACTCAGCAAGGAGACGCTCACCGCGGCGTAGTTGGTTTCCGGCCCGCATTAAGTGGTCTCGCCTCGTCGGTATTAAAGGTACGTACCGATAGTCCAAAGTCTGCGACGATATTCATTACGAACAAGGGCAGCTGTGTTGTGGGTCCGAGTTCGCTCTCGAAGAGACGGGGCCGCTAATAGTCCGGTGCCTGGTTATTTTCGTCGCGGGCCCTCGCTAAGGGCCGCCAAACACGCGAAGTGCGGCCGTTGAGTTAACGTGACCCCAGTTGCCCGCGAGTGAGACCTTGGGTAACCTGGCGCAATGGTGCAACTCACCCCTAAGTCCGAAGACGAACTCGCGCGGTGGATGCCCGAGATGTTCGAAAAGTACTACGAGGACCTGGTGTCGGCCGGTAATAGTGCGACCCAAGCGCGGGAGAACGTCGACCACCACGTATCGACTCTCTTTCCCGAAGGACGGGCCGCCGCCGGCCAGCACGTGATGAACGTACTCGACGGTGAAGCGTGCGTCGGTACGTTATGGCTGAGCCAACAAGGCGGGGAGGCGTCGACGGAGTGGTTCGTCTACGACGTCGAGGTGGATGAGGCCTTTCGTGGTCGGGGACTGGGCCGTTCGACGATGGAGGCCGCGGAGGCGTACGTTCGCGCGCGCGGTGGCGTGAAATTGGGACTGAGTGTCTTTGGCAATAACCCCGTGGCTCAGAGTCTGTACAACTCGCTCGGGTACCGAGTACTGGCTCAGTCAATGTACAAAGAACTCGAGTAGTACCTCGCTCCAGACAACCGCAGGAGGGCCCCTGTCGGAGGCGACGGTGATCAGAACTCAAGGACGGTAACGGCCAAAATTTGTGGCCAGAAGCCCTGGTCTACCGGTAACTTCTCGGGTGATCGGACTCGGACGCCTACGTTCCGTAATGGGTGGCATTAGCACCGGCGCTGGGTAGTGGAGAAGGCAGGGCGGTTGGCGCTCTTCGGATCAATCTCGTCAGTGCCTTGGTGGAGGTGGCGTTACCTCGTAAGAACCGCTGGCTGGTTCGGCTGGCGCCCCAGCGGATCGAGAAGAGAACCCTGCGCCGGCCCGGAACGGCCCGCGAGCGGGCGCTGGCGACGCTGATCGAGATGGGGGTGGAGATCGGTGGGGCCACGTTTCGCCCGATTGACGTCTACCGTCACCTCGGAGTCGTTGTTGGTTCGGACGAGTACTGGGCCGGTCAACGCGCCATCGATCGCATGTACCGGGGCGACCGGGGTCGGGCTCCGGAGCTAACGCGGGTTGGGAGGGGACGGTATCGGCGGATCTAGAGAGGCCCGAGGTGGTGCGAAGTACTCGCTGTAGTGGCTCGCTCCCTTTCACGACATACGCGGACTTCAGAAGGACCATCGCCGACACTGGGCGGTGGAAGGCACTTGTGAGGCTGACCACTAGCGCATCAGTGGCTTCTTGTGCGAATCATTCTGTGAGGGCTGGGTTTTACCGAGCGAATCAGTAGGTCGTCATATACGGGGGTCTGGTGGTAGACCATTCCAATCCTCTACAGAGATGATGTCTAGCTGTGCTTCGGGGATCGAGCCGAAGATCGCTAGGGTTTCACCGGCACCTTCGGCCGCGGGCGCGATGATTCCTCGTGCCCCTTCTTGGGCAATTCGTTCGCCTACCCGTTGACAATCTTGGTAGTCCCCGATGGGACTTGTGAGGTCTTCAGCAGAGAGGCCGAACGACAGCTGTGCGGTCGCCGGTCGCAAGTCAACGATTCCCTCGGCGTGAACCCTGATCTGCATGCACTTGCGGAGGGCAACCATGCTTCCGGTCATGCCCTCTTGTGTACTGGGGTCGACCAGGTGACGGTACGCCTCGATGATGGCCGAATCCTTCGGCCGGGCGAGGTACAGCGTTGGAACAGATCCTGCGCGACTCCAGCGGCCGCCAGCTCTACTACCGACTAACGATGTCGCGCTCGGTACCGCGTGTCGAAAGAAGATGCCTCGTACGGCAACGAGGTCGAATTCCCCTTCCGATAGATCAGACGTCAGGCGTCCATTCCCTTGAGACGGTCGATGGCGCGAAGCACCAGCGTGGTGGCCCCCTGCTCTAGAAGATCCGCCGGACGCGCGCCATCAAGTTCGCGGTTCGGGGTGTGAAGCCAAATCTCGACTCCCTCTGGACGGTAGACCTCTGCAAGTTGCACGAGTACGTAGCGTGTATCAAGTACTCGCCTGCGGCTGCGCGCTCCTGGCGCCGATTCGCTCTTCAGCCAACGAGATACTTCGCGGGGCCGAACACCCGTGAAGCTGGCCACCTCGCGCACGGTCAGGCGCCCCTTCGTCATGAGCTGCCTCACTACGTCGGCGTACGACTCGTCACTATGGACTGTCACAATGTCACCTCCTGTGTCTCAGTATATGACAGTGCCAATGTCGCCACACCTGGCACGGGAATCAAGGAAACATCTACGGTGGCAGATTGCAAGGGCTTGCAAAGTTTACCAATGGTCCTGTTCATAGTACCTAATCAACAGCAAGTTGTGGAGTGTGGATACCTCCAACTCATTGTGCTCAGCAGTTGTGCCGGCTTTGCTATACTTTAACTATGATGATAGATAAAGCCAACAACTCGTCCGATGTGACGGAATCCGGTTCCTCTATCGTTTTTCGGTTGGACCCGCGCTCGGGCGTTCCCACCTATCTCCAACTCGTCCAACAAGTAGAGAGCGCAATCCTGCTCGGCTACCTACGCCGGGGTGACCAACTCCCGCGAATTAGAGATGTCGTCACATCCCTGTCCATCAACCCCAACACGGTGCTCAAGGCGTATCGGGATCTCGAGCAGAAAGGCCTCATCGGGGCGCGTCCGGGTCTCGGCACCTTCGTGGAGGCGGCACCGGAAACGGTGGGGCTCAGCGAACTAACGAAGCTTCGTCGCAGTCTCGTCACGGGATGGCTGCGCGAGGCTGCAGCGACCGGCCTTGACGAGGATGGCATCGTCGCGTTGTTCACGAGTGCGTTGGGGGATTTTCGTAGACGGCACGACGAGTACCGACAGACGTCGCGCCAGCGTCGCGTCGAGTCGGGCGCGACAGGGGGAGCAGCGTGAACGTCGTCGAGAGCTTTGGGCTCGGTGTTTCCTATCGGGGCACTTGGGCGCTCCGCGACTGCACCCTCGCGGTACCCGAAGGGCATATCGTCGGCCTCGTCGGCTCGAACGGCGCGGGTAAGACGACCTTGCTCCACTGTGCGGTCGGACTCACCGCACCAACAACCGGGGAGATAACCGTTCTCGGCGGGATTGGAGCCGGGTCACCCGACTCCCTTGAACGCGTGGCCTTCGTCGCACAGGAGACGCCGTTATATCGCCACATCACTGCGCGAGCCATGCTCACCGTGGCAGCCAATATGAACCAGCACTTCGACCGCAACCTCGCTGAAGCACGCCTGGTGGCTCTCGACATCCCGCTCGATCGTCGAATCGGCAGGCTCTCCGGCGGCCAACAGGCTCAGCTCGCCCTCGCACTGGCGCTCGCTCGACGGCCCGACCTGCTTGTGCTCGATGAGCCGCTCGCACGGCTCGATCCGCTAGCACGCCATGAAGTAATGGCCGTCGTGATGTCCGCCGTGGCCGAAGAGGGTCTTTCAGTGATTTTCTCTTCGCATGTCGTATCCGAGTTGGAACGAGTAGCCGACTACCTCATCTTGATGAGTCACGGTCGAGTCCAGATGGCGGGACAGGTTGACGACCTTCTGTCCAAGCACGTGGTGTTGAGCGGGCCAACTGACGACGCGGAGAGCGTCGCCGAGTTGTTCGCTATTGTCCAGTCGCAACACGCCGGGCGACAGACTCAGTTCGTCGCACGAATCGATGCGCCGGTGGAGTTCCCGAAGGACTGGGTGGCCGAGAACATCTCGCTCGATGAACTCGTGCTCGCTTACTTGCGTGAACCATCCGCAACAGCGATGACTGGCCCGCTTGCGGTTTCAGCGAATCGTGCGGGGAGGTGACGCGGTGACGACAGTCGCTTCTTCGTCGGTTGAGCTGCGCGACCACAGCCGCTCCGGACAACGCGTCTCGTGGCTTCGGCTGTTGCGCGTTGCTCTGATCCAGCATCGCGCAGCGCTAATTAGCACTTTCGTAGCGTTTGTTACCCTCGTCATCGCCATCGTCGCCGGCCGTGACGCCGTGAGCGCGAGTTACGCGAGTTACCTCGCGGCGGGCTGCACGCTCGCTCATCCTACAGATCTCAGTGTGTGCGCAAACACTGCAAACCAATATGCCGACATACCGAGTTTCACGCCGCTCGTCACCGCGCTTCGTCTATTTCCCTTGGCGATCGGCGCCTTCGTCGGTGCGCCATTGGTCGCGCGAGAGATGGAATCTGGTACGTATCGCTTTGCCTGGACGCAGGGGGTCGGCCGCACTCGCTTGGTTCTCGTGACGCTTGCGATGTTGACGTTGTTCGTGACGCCCGTAGCTGTCGTGCTCGGATTCTTGCTCGGCGGCTGGTACATACACCCCTACGCAGTGATCAATATCGCTGTCGGGAGCCACTGGCGGTCTGAGTTGTTCACGACGACGTGGTGGATGATGCCAGTATGGACACTTTTCGCGCTGGCGGTCGGAACGTTAATTGGGGTCGTCGTCAAGCGCACAGTTGCCGCGATTGCAGCCACCATGGTCATCGTAGGCGGAGTCCTTCTCGCAGTTGGCGTTTACCTCACTCGGATCTTCGACTTCGGGGCCGTTGCATCGTCGCGAATCTTCCTGAACGGCATGAACTCCGGGCCGCTAGGCGTCGTCGCATCGCACGGCCAAGGCCCTGCAGGAAGCTGGCTTTCGCGTGCGTGGTACACGGGTCGCGGCGGACACTTGCTAGGTATCAAGGCAGCAAAGAGAGTCGGTCTTCACGTAGACAGCTTGCTCGAATCCACAGGAGGATCAAGCGATCTCAACGTCGCGAAACGGTGGATGGCGTTGCACCACTACACGTACTGGGTTTCGTATCAGCCGGCTGACCATTTCTGGATTCTCCAGGCAATGGTTGGACTCGTCCTGCTGGCCATCGCGTCGCTTTGTGTTTTCGGGACCGTGCGGATCATCCAGCACAATCGCTCGTAGCAAGCAGTCTGTTTACTCTTCGGGAACATAGTCCCAGATCGCAATTTCAGATCATTGGCCTGATCCCCGTGAACTGATCCATTTGACCTGCACCCCAAATACTGACCTGCACCCTCAATGCTGAGCCACATTTGTGAGAGTCTGGCCACGATCGACGCGAGGCTTCCCTCGATGCGCAGTCGCCTCCTTGGCCAGGGTCGCGTTGGAGGTGCTGTGCTCATAGGTGGGAATGGCGATGGTGGCGAGCACCGCGAGGATGACGACCGCGACGATGAGTTCGAGCGTGGTGAACCCCATTGGGCGGCGAGTCGCGCCCTGTGGTGACCAGGCGGGGTGGCACTCGGCGGGGACCTACCTCGAAGGCGTAGATCTACCGAGGCGCCACGAGGTCGAGCGTTCGAGACGGTGGTATGGCGTTGATCAGGTAGTACGTTACCCGGTCACACTGCTGACTGTGGGGGTGCCCCGGTAGGGAGATCGAGAGCCGGCACTGACACAATCTTCGAACCGCGTTGAAAAAGGGCCCCGGCATGTGGTCCCAGCCGAATAGCGGTCACCGTGATCGGCATGACCCGACACTCGGGAGTAGTCCTCCAGAGTGGCCGCTCCCCAGTGGAGCGACCCGGCCGGTCGGCCCCCATCGGGGCTACTCCGGCGAGAGACCGGGCCACCCTCGCGCCAAAACAGGCGACGCGAGTGATTCGACGCTCGTCGTCTCGTCCGCACCTTCGTTCGGTAGCCTTCTCGAAGACCGACGCCGCGAGTCTCAACGAGGCCGCGCGGGCGTTGGGAGAACTCCTGGTTCACTCACTCGCCGCTGACCATCATGGCGGCGCGGGCGACGATGTCAGGGGAATTGGCTAGAACGTTTCCAGGGCACGACACCCTGGCGAAAGGAGGCCCGATGTCTACGAGCAGCAGGCGACGACTCGCGCGAGAAGAGGGGCGAGTTCTTCGCGTCGCGACGTACCGGCGAATCTCGACCAACGAGGTCAACCAGCCCCACTCTTTGGAGGCCCAAGAGCGGAGCCTGAAGGAGTACATCGCAGTGCACCCAGAACTCGTGTTCACGTGCGACTACGCCGACCAACAGACGGGCACCAACAACCACCGACCGGGCCTCGAGACCATGCTCGACGACGCCGCCACCGGCGCGTTCGACGTCGTGCTCTTCTACCGACTCGACCGACTGGCGCGGTCGGTCTACGGCTTCATGGACATCACGAATCGTCTGGAGGCGGCGAACGTGGCGGTGCGCTCGGCCACCGAGCCCTTCGAGACGATGACGCCCGCGGGCAAGTTGATGGCCCAGATGCTGGCCTCCTTCGCCGAGTTCGAACACAGCATCCTCATCGACCGCATCCTCGAGGCCTTTGAGACGAAGGCGATGAAGGGCGAGTGGCTGGGCGGGCGCGCACCGTACGGCTACCTCAACAACAAAGAGGACAAGTCACTCACCGTGCAGCCCGAGGAGGCGGCAGTGGTGCGGCGGGTCTTCTCCGCGTACCAGACGGGCAAGGGCGCCAAGACCATCGCCGAGGAACTGAACCGCGCCGGCGTCACCCAACGCGGTGGCAAGAAGTGGTACCCGGAAGCCGTCCTGCGCCTCCTGGAGGGGGCCGTCTACGCCGGACTCATCGCACACGGCGACGAGCGGTACCCGGGACTCCACGAGGCCATCGTGAGTACCGACGAGATGGCCGCGGTCGCGGCTATTCGCTCGACCCGCAACCGCCGCGAACGGGCCACGCGGCCCGCGATGGGCTTGACCGACTACATCCTCACCGGGGTCACGCGGTGCGGCGAGTGCGGCGGGAGCATGGTCGGCACCGGGGCCCACGGACAGGGTGGCTCGTACCGGTACTACACGTTCAACCTCCAGACCAAGCGCGCCGAGTCCGAACGCTGTCGCAACGAGCGCGTGGCGGCCGATGAGCTCGAGGACATGGTCACCCAGGCGGTCCTTAACGCCTACCAGGACACGGACCTCTTCGAGTTGGCGGTATCGATGGCGACGGCCGAGACACCGCACCAGGCGGCGGAACTGGACGAGCAGGCGAACAGCGTGCGCGCGGCCATCGCCACGTCGCAGGCCGCCCTCGAGCGCTACTTCGAAGCCTTCGAAGAGGGGCCGCTCGACGCGGTGTCGATGCAAAAGCGGGTCGAGGCTATAGAGACCCGGCTGACGGCGCAGCGGGCCGAGCTCGCGCGGCTAATCGAGGCCGCAGCCGAGCTGCAGGCCGGTGGGGGCACACTGGTGGACCTCTCGGCGGCGCTCGACCAGGTGACCCAGGCGCTGTCGACGAAGGACGGGTACCACGAGAAGAAGCGCATCCTCGGGGCGCTCGTGGAGTCGGTGACGGTGAGCAAGGGACGCAACGTCGACGTCGTGCTGCGCGTGCCAACGGTCAATTCGAGCGGTCCCGGCCAGGTACTGCCGGGCGGGCGGACCCGCCGTGCGGCGACGCACGCCAGGCGCAGACAACGCGACGTAGAGTCCTCGGAGGAGGGCTACCGAGATCCGTTGGTACGCCGGGAATCGGCGCTCGAATGGACCCCGGTTCGTACGGGGTCACACATGGTGGAGGTGCTGGGAATCGAACCCAGGTCCGTCAGTTTCTTGGTGAACATTCTCCGAGCGCAGCTAGATGAAGGTTGTCGGGTGCCGGGACGTTACTAGCGCCGTCCGTGGACCGTATTTAGCGGAAGTGTCCCCGCGACGCCACTAACGAACGACGAGGGTGAGTCCTACTCTATGACACCCGTTTACTAAACCGTAGGACTAGGTCTAGGCGGATGTTGCTACCTAAGCAGCAAACGCAAGCTGAGGCTTGGCGTTTATTTTTTGGTTCCGGCTCTTTAACGTGGTTCCGGAGACCACGGCTCGCTTCTCTCACTTCGACGACTGACGTCGAGACCAATCACCCCCTAGGAACGTCTCGCCCAATTTGGGCGCACCAACAGTGTACTGGCCAACTCTCCCGGTCGCCCCTCGTGTCTTACCCGAGTTTCTCGGCCTGACGGGTAGCGCGCGCTATCTCGCGAGCCGCGTCGCGCTTGGCGATCGCCTGGCGCCGGTCGTACTGCTTGCGACCCCTCGCGAGGGCTATCTCAACCTTCGCTCGGCCATCTTTGAAGTAGAGCTTGAGGGGAACAATCGTCAGGGCCTGTGTCGCGGCTCGGTTCTGCCACTGAATCAGTTCGCGATGGTGCAGGAGTAACTTCCTCTTCCGTTCGGGATCGTGACTGCCGAATCCGACGGCGTAACTCCACGGGGGGACGTGCGCCTGGTAGAGCCAAAGTTCTTCTCCGTCGACGCGAACGTAACTTTCGGCGATTTGCGCGGTACCCTCACGGAGCGATTTAACTTCCGATCCCGTAAGGACGAGTCCGCACTCGAGAGTGTCCAAAATCTCGTAGTCGTATCTCGCGCGGCGATTCGTGGCGACCACGCGGTCGTTGTTGTTTCGGGACTCTCGCTCGGCGACGCGACGTGCCTGAATCTGCTTCGCTCGGGCCACTCGTCCAGCGTAGTGACGAATGCGGTGGTGACCCAACGCCCTAGGGTAGCGTCGTGCTGGCTCTTACGACTCGAGATCGCGACGCAATTGTCGCCGCCTGCATTCGCGCTCTACCCAATGAGGGTTGTGGTCTGCTCGTCGGGGCATCCGACGGCGTGGTCGCCGAAGTAGTGGTGAGTGAGAACGTCGCTGACTCCGCCAAGCTCTACGAAATTGATCCGAAGGTACTGCTGCAGACTTTTCGCCGCGTCGAACGCGAGGGCGCGACCGTGGTGGGGGTTTTTCACTCCCACACTCACACCGAGGCTTACCCGAGTCCTACCGACGTCGCACAGGCGCCCGACCCGAACTGGCGTTACGTCATCGTTTCGCTACGCGACGTGCCGGCGTCCCTACGTAGTTTCCGAGTGATCGACGGCCAGGTTAACGAAGAGGTTGTGCAGGTGGCGCCCTGAAAGCGTCCTTATGGGGGCGACACGGACGCCGTGGCAACGGGTAAAGTTGACTCAGTAGGTCAGGAATCACCCACTTTCACAAGAGGAGGCGAAATGTCGGCAGTGCTGCGAGTACCCACGGTCTTGCGTTCGGCGGTGGGGGGCAAGAGTGAGATTGCCGTGGACGGGGCCACCGTTGGTGAGGTTCTGCAACAACTGACGAACGTGTACCCCGCTATTAAGGGCCAGCTCCTTAATGATGACGGGTCGCTCCACCGATTTCTGAACGTCTACGTGAACGACGACGACGTTCGCTATCTCGGTGGGGTCGAGGCCGCAATTAGGCCCGACGACGAGATCACCCTTTTACCCGCGGTGGCCGGTGGCGCCTGGTAGTGGCTCGCTACGCGTCGGTACTCGACCTCATTGGTGACACACCCGTCGTTGACGTAAGTGCACTATCGCCCAAAAGCAACGTCACCATTTTGGCCAAACTCGAGGGCCGCAATCCGGCCGGTTCGGTCAAGGACCGTGTGGCCCTCGCCCTGGTCGAAGCGGCCGAGCGAGATGGAGTCCTTATTCCCGGGCAACCGGATCAGACCCTCATCGAACCGTCGTCGGGTAACACCGGCATCGCTCTCGCGATGGTCTGTCGCCTGCGGGGCTACCACCTAAAAGTCGTCTTGCCCACCAACGTTTCTCCCGAGAGGCGTCAACTGCTGCTGGCCCACGGCGCGGAAATAATTGACTCCTCGGGCACCGAGGGTTCCAACGGCGCCGTTCGCTTGGCTCACGAACTGAGCGCGAAGCATCCCGAATGGGTCTTCCTCTACCAGTACGCCAACCCCGCCAACCCCTGGGCGCACTACACCACGACGGGACCCGAGATTCTCGCCGACGTGCCCGAAGTGACACACTTCGTTGCCGGACTCGGGACTTCGGGCACGTTGATGGGGGTGGGGCGGTACCTCAAAGAACACTCTCCCCACGTTCAGGTCTGGGCGGTGGAGCCTCCCAGTGGTGAAATTGTCGACGGACTGCGCAGTCTCGACGACGGCTACGTGCCCCCCATCTTTATCGACAATCGCGGCGAACAGCTCCTCGATCGAAAAGTAATAGTGCGCCCTCGCGAGTCAATTGAGTGGACGCGACGCCTGACCGAAGTGGGGCTCTTCGTGGGTATCTCTTCGGGGGCGATCATGGCCGGAGCGGTCAAGTGCGCCCGCGAAGTCGACGACGGTGCCAACGCGACGATCGTGATGATTGTCTGCGACGACGGGTGGAAGTATCTTTCGACCGGCGCGTGGAGCGACGACATTGACGACGTCGTCGAACGGGCCCGCACCACGATCTACTTTTAGGGTTTCTTACCCCTCGGATCCGCGAGCGCGCGAACTCCACTACCGTAGGCTCCGAGATCCAAAGCGGGAGACCAATGACCGAATCGCGAAAAGATGGCCGAGGGGTGACGGAGCTGCGCCCCCTACGTTTCGAACGGGACTTCACCGAAATGGCCGCGGGTTCGGTCTTGGTCAGTTACGGCGACACGCGCGTGCTGTGCACGGCGTCGGTGGATCGAGACGTGCCGCGTTGGCTCCGGGGTCAAGGTCGAGGTTGGGTGAGCGCGGAGTATTCCATGCTGCCGGGCTCGACGCCCGAGCGAGCTGCCCGAGAGGCCGCCAAGGGGCGACAGTCGGGGCGTACTCAGGAGATTCAGCGGCTGATTGGGCGCTCGCTTCGCGCGATCACCCGCCTGAGCGCCCTAACCGAAACGCACATTGTCGTGGACTGCGACGTGCTCCAAGCCGACGGGGGTACCCGAACGGCCTCGGTCAGTGGTGGCTACGTTGCGTTGCACGACGCCATTACCCGGCTCGTGCACGCGGGCGCACTCACCGAACACGCGTTGGTGGACCAGGTCGCGGCCGTTTCGGTGGGGATCGTCGATGGTCGCGCCGTATTGGACCTACCCTACGAAGAGGACGTGCGCGCCGACACCGACATGAATGTCGTTATGACCGGGTCGGGGCGCTTCGTCGAGGTTCAAGGCACCGCTGAGCACGAGCCCTTCGACCGTGGTGAACTCGATCAGTTGCTCGACCTCGCGGTGCGGGGAATCGCGCAGATTCACGAGGCTCAACGCGAAACTTTGGCGTTAGCGCCCGAACCCCGTCGGCGGTGAGAGTCGTTCTCGCCACCACCAGTGGCCACAAAGTCCGCGAGATCCGGCGCCTGCTCGAGGGGTACGACGTGGAGTTGATCGATCGACCAACGCACGTCGACGACGTCGAAGAGACCGCAGAGACCCTCGAGGGAAACGCCCTAATAAAAGCGCGAGCGTTACGCGACGCGACCGGCGAGGCCGCCCTCGCCGACGACACCGGACTCTTTGTGGACGGCCTCGGTGGCCGTCCCGGAGTGCGTAGCGCTCGCTACGCCGGGGCCCTCGCCACGGACGAATCGAACGTAGCCAAGTTACTAGCGGAGCTGAGCGCCGCCAAAGCCCCGACGCGCCACGCCACGTTTCGAACCGTCGTCGCGGTAGCGTTGCCCGGCGGTGACGAGTGGTGGGTCGCCGGGACCCTCGCCGGGGAGATTTTGGCGCAGCCACGTGGCGCCGGGGGATTTGGCTACGACGCGATCTTCGCGCCGAGCGGACTCGGCGGGCGATCGCTGGCCGAGCTGACCATGGCTGAGAAGAACGACATCTCTCACCGGGGGGTGGCGCTGCGTCGCGTCGCGCAAACTCTCGCTAGTTCGTAGTACGTTCGCAGAGTGTTCACCTTTATCGTGGAGGAGTGGTGACCCGCGAGCTCGCAATGTTCCCCCTCGGAATGGTGGTTTTTCCGTATCAGCGGGTGGGGCTATGCGTCTTCGAGCCCCGGTACCACCGCCTCCTCGCCGACGTGACTGGGCAGCGCAGTTTTGGAACGTGCCTAATTGAGCGCGGATCCGAGGTGGGAGGTAACGACGAACGTACCTCGGTCGCCACCGTCGTCGACGTTCTCGGCTCCCACGGTCTCTCCAACGGGCAGACTTTAATTGTCGTGGAGGGCGTGGGGTGCGTAGAAGTCGAGCGGTGGCTGGAGGACGATCCCTACCCACGCGCTCGAGTGGCCGAGCGTTGTTGTGACGACGTGGCCGTCGACTCGGCGCTGCTCGCGTCGACGGAATCCGCCGTACGGGCGCTGCGGGCGCTGCAGAGTGAAATCGTGGCCGACCAGTGCCTACAGAGAAATGTCCCCATGGACGACGACCCGTCGATCCGAACGTGGCAACTGTGTGCACTGACGCCGATGTCGGTACTCGATCAGTTCAAGGTGCTGAGCTTGAGCGACCCGAACGCGCGGCTTAAACTCATCGCCGAGATCTGCTGCGAGCGGTATGGGGATTACCTAAGAATGCTGTCCACCGACGAGATGGAAGCACCACTGCTCTAACGCAGTTCGATCAGGTCGACCACGAAGATTAGCGTCTCGTTCGGTCCGATTACCCCGCCCGCCCCGCGGGACCCGTAACCTAGGTGCGGGGGAATGACCAGGCGGCGCCGACCGCCCACGCGCATTCCCGCTACGCCCCGATCCCAGCCGGCGATGACCTGACCGGCCCCTAAGTCGAAGACGAACGGTTCGGCCCGACTCCACGAAGCGTCGAACTCAGCGCCGGTGGACGCGGCCACGCCGACGTAGTGAACGACGACTGACCGACCAGCGAGGGCCGTGTCGCCGTCGCCAACTACTAGGTCTTCGCTGAGCAGGTCCTCGGGCGTGGGGCCAACGTGCGGTTCGACGAGGGGGCGCGCCACTACGGCGAACCTATCGGCGCGACCGAGTCGCGACGACCCGGACATTTTTCGCTTCGCGTCCCTTGGGTCCGCGCGCCTCGTCGAACGTGATCGTCTGGCCCTGGCTGAGTGACTTGAAGCCCTCACCGACGATGTTCGAGAAGTGAATAAAGAGGTCGTCGCCCCGTTCGTCACTGGCGAAGCCGAAACCCTTGGAGTCATTGAAAAAGCTCACCACGGCCTGAGCGGTGCGGGGGCGCGAGGAGTGAGCCGCGCGAGGGGCGGATTCGTCTCGACGTTCGAATCCCCGAACGGGCCGCGTTGCCTCATCGGGTCGGCGAGCGCGTCGCGTCGTGGCGCCGTTCGGGCGAGGGGAACGTTCGCTAGTTCGCAGGTTGGCTTCGGAGCCGCGCGGGCGCGAAGGGCCGTCACGTCGCGGCGTTGGGCGAGGCTGCGCGCGCCTTGGCGGCGACGAGTCGTCGAGCCTCTCGGCCGCGACCGCGTCGTCAACCGCGCCCAGACGAACGGCCGTGGCCACGTCGGGCGCTTCAATGGACGGCGCAACCCCTAGGGCCCGTTGGAGTCGCTTTACCTGCCCCAGAACGTCCTCGCCGACGAGGGAGATAACGGCTCCGGTTGCGCCGGCGCGCCCGGTGCGCCCGGAGCGGTGAAGGTAGTCGGTCGCCTGCGCCGGGGGGTCGTAGTGGATGACGACCGGTAGTAAGTCGATATGGATTCCCCGGGCCGCGACGTCGGTCGCGACCAATACTTGGATCTGACCGCTCTTCACGGCCCGAAGCGCGCGCTCGCGCTGGGCTTGGGATCGGTCCCCGTGCAGGGGGACCGCGGAGATACCTCGCTCACCTAATTGGCGCGCCAGTCGGTCGGCGCCGTGTTTGGTGCGCGTGAAGATGATCGCTCGCTGGTACGTCGCAATGACGTCGGCCGCGACGTCGGGCCTACGGTCTCGCGGAACCCGCCAGAAAAAATGGTCGACGTCGCTGGGTGCTTCCTCGCCGACCACGTCGTGCACGACCGCGTCGTTGGTGAATTCGCGAACTAGGGCCGTCACATCTGGCCCCATGGTCGCGGAGAAAAGCATTACGTGGCGCCGCGGGGAGGTTACCGCGATGATGCGGCGCACGGCGGGCAGAAAGCCCATGTCGGCCATGCGGTCAGCCTCGTCGACAACCACGGTTGAGACCGACGCGAGGTTGAGGGCACCTTGCTGGAGCATGTCCTCGAGTCGACCGGGACAGGCCACGACCACGTCGACGCCAAAGTTGAGCGCCTTGCGCGCACTGTTGTAAGACGTGCCGCCGTAAATCGAAATGACGCGACGCCCGTTGTCGTCCGTGAGTTGGGCAATCTCCTTTTGTACTTGGGCCGCCAACTCTCGAGTCGGTACCAAGACGAGGGCGTGGGGCTGACGAGGTCGAGCCTTCGTGAGACGAGCGAGGAGGGGGAGGGCGAAGGCCAACGTTTTGCCCGATCCGGTTACGGCCTTACCTACGACGTCTCGACCACTCAAGGCGTCGGGAATGGCTGCTTCTTGGATGGGGAAGGCCTCGTGGATACCGCGGGCGCGGAGGCGATCGACCAGTCGCTCGGGCACGCCGAGTTCGCCAAAGGACACAGACATAGAACTCCTACGAGTTGAGGTGAGCCCAACTCGTAGAAAATCACTCGAATCGGTCCCTATCGCGAGGTGCGACGAAACTGCGAGACCCACTCTAGCAGGTGACGTGAGTTGCTGTGACCGACGACGGTAATTCGTCGCGGTGAAGTGCGGGCGGAGGGACTCGAACCCACACTCCGAAGAACTGGTACCTAAAACCAGCGCGTCTGCCAATTCCGCCACGCCCGCGAGTGAGTCCACTCTAGGGCCAAATGGGGAAGTAGGCCCAACTCACCCGTTAGATTGGAGCCATGATTACCTCCTCCATGGCCGAAGGTTTCAGCGCGAACGACCTCAATCAGCGCCTATTGCGCGAGCGCATTGTCTTTTTGGGTTCTCAAGTGGACCAGAGCACCGCGAACAGAATATGTGCGGAACTCTTGTTACTAGAGGCCGAAGACCGTGACAAGGACATCAGCCTGTATATCAACTCGCCCGGTGGCTCGGTTTACGACGGACTGGCGATCTACGACACAATGCAGTACGTCAACTGTGACGTCCGAACGATCTGTATAGGAATGGCCGCTTCAATGGGTCAGTTTCTCTTATGCGCGGGGGCCGCTGGCAAGAGATTTTCGCTGCCCCACAGTCGAATTTTGATGCACCAGCCCTCCATCGGCGGGATGCAGGGACAGGCGTCGGATATAGCGATTCAGGCGGAACAGATTATCTACATGAAAAAGACCCTGGCGGAGCGCATTGCTTTTCACACGGGTCAGCCTCTCGAGCGCATCGAAGCCGACTCGGACCGCGACCGGTGGTTTACCGCGCACGAAGCCCTCGACTACGGATTTATTGACGCGGTCATCGAGCGTTCGGCCCTTCGTCAAGGGGTCTAGTGAGCGACGCCCCACTGGTGGGCTCGCCCCTTCGACCTCTGGACGACGTGCCCGTGCGCGTGATGAGCGCTCGCGCCTCACTATCGACTCGCCTCGTGAGTCTGTGGGGTCGGCGAGAGTTGCTCGTAGGGCTCATCACTTCCGACATTCGAATCAAGTACAAGAATTCGGCCCTCGGACTCTTCTGGTCTATGTTGTCGCCGGCCCTCACCCTCGCGACGTACTTCCTCGTCTTTTCAATCTTTTTGAAAAACGGCATCCCGAACTTCGTTATCTACCTCTTTAGTGGACTGGTCGTATGGAATATGTTCCAAACCGCCGTCAATACCGCGACTGGCGTAATTGTCGATCGCGCGGCGCTGGTAAAGAAGGTCTCATTTCCCCGAGAAATACTGGCTCTATCTAACGTAGGGGCGTCGCTGGTCTACTTCGCCATTCAGTTGGGGGTGCTGGTCATCTTTGTGGCGGTCCTCGGGCACGCGCCGGCGTGGAGATTCTTGGTCCTGCTACCCCTGTGCTTTCTCTCCCTCACTTTGTTTACGGCGGCGCTCGGGATTGTCATGTCGGCGATCAACGTTTACCTACGCGACGTGAAGCACCTAATGGAGGTGGTCTTGCAGCTCTGGTTTTGGTTGACGCCCGTCGTCTACTCTTACGAGAACTCCATCGCTCCCCACTTGAGGGGTAGCGGCCTTTCGGTGCTGTACTTTCTTAATCCCGTCACTTTGATTGTGGTGACCTTCCAACGGATTTTCTACGTTTCCACAGTCGTTCACTCCACCGTGACCGGGGCCGTGCTCAACATTCTGCCCTCCTGGTCCTTCGGCCGTTTTCTCTTCTTAAACTGTGTGCTGCTGGTCACGGCCGCGACCTTCTTCCTGATCGCCGAGAGCCTCTTCGGTCGCCTCGAGGGAAACTTCGAATCGGAGCTGTAATGGTCGACGTCGTCAATGTGCGGGGGGTTTCTAAGGAGTTTCAGATCCACCACGAACGCCATCAGTCGCTCAAGGAGCGACTCTTGCACCCCCGTTCGGGGACCACGGAACTGTTTCACGCCCTACGGAACATCGACTTTTCGGTAGCGCAGGGCGAGACCGTGGGCGTGGTGGGTCAAAACGGCTCGGGCAAATCGACGCTACTCAAATGCATTTGTGGAGTCTTGAAACCGACGTCGGGCGAAATCCGCGTTCGCGGATCACTGGCCGCACTCCTCGAACTCGGCGCGGGCTTCCAAACGGAGCTGTCCGGGCGTGACAACGTTTACCTGTACGGAGCCATGCTCGGCTTCTCGCGCCGTATGGTCGACGCCATTTTCGACGCGGTCGTGGACTTCAGTGAAATTGAACAGTTCATTGACACGCAGGTCAAGTTCTATTCGAGTGGCATGTACGTTCGGCTCGCCTTCGCCGTGGCGGTCAACGTCGATCCCGATATTTTGGTCGTCGACGAAGTTCTCGCCGTGGGGGATGAGCGATTCCAAGCGAAGTGTGTCGAGAGGATTCGCCGCTTCCAACAGGAGGGTCGCACGATTCTGCTGGTTACGCACAACGCCGACCAGGTGCGCGCACTGTGTGAGCGGGCGATCGTGCTCAACGGGGGAGTACTCATAGCCGATGGACCGACTCACGAGTCGTTGCGCACGTTCCGCGAGCACCTCATGGGGGGCGCCGTCGAACACGAACGCGATCGCCTCCACGACTCAGTGCGCATTGAGGCGGTGTCGAGTGCGTCGGGTTCCTTCGAAGTAAGGAGCGGTGGTGGCGTGACGTTCGAAGTGATCGTGAACTCCGCGCTCGCCTTCAGCGGTCACCTCGTTCTCGAACTGTTCACCCGCGCGGGACTTCTCGTGAGTCGTAGTGACGCGCAAGGATCGCCAATAGACCTTCGGCCGGGCCGTAACGTGATAGTCGTCGACTTGAATCGGGTGCCGCTGCTGGACGGTGTTTACGACCTCAACGTCGGTGTCGTCGACCACCACGGACACACCGTCGTGGCCTGGAGTGACGCGGTGGCCGCTATCCAAGTCAGTTACGGCGGGCGCGAGTCGGGCATCGTTGCGCTCGGTGCCACTATTCGCCAGTCGTAGTGGTGACGCGTTAGCGCGGGAGGCGGGGAAAGCGACGAAGCGCCCCGACGGGCCCGAGGCGACCGACGTCGTAGGGGAAGGTGGCCGCGAGCAGTAGTCGGCGATCTCCCCGCGAGTTTCCGTAGGCGTAGACCGTAGGTTCGCTCGAGAAGTTTTGCGCCTCGACCCACTCGGTGAACCGTCGCAGCTTCTCACTACCGCGGCAGTTTCGCCCTAGGTAGGTTCCGCTGAGTGTGCCGCGTTCATCTACGGCGAGTCGCGTGCCCAAAGCCCCGCGCGCGCCGAGCCGCTCGGCGACGACGTCGACGTAGAGCTGCGGTGAGGCCGATACGACGACGACGTCGTGACCTTGGTCGAGGTGCCAGGCCAGACGCGCGAGTGTCCGGGGGCGCCCGCGCGCTTCGAGGTGCGCCACGGCGAACTCGCGCGACGCCCCCCGTAGGCTCTCTAGGTCCCGTCCCCGCAGGAGCCGTTCGAAGAGGCGTTCCTTCGCCCGGTCCGCGCTCGGGCCGCTGCGTAGGGCACCGAGGGCGAGGGGTTCGCTCAGTACCAGCGCGGCGCGAAAAGTCGGCCCGTCGCCGCAGACGTAGCGGAGCCACTTAAAGACGCTGCCGCCCTCGGTGAGGGTACCGTCTAAGTCAAATGCCGCCACGACGGGCGTCGCAGTTAAGTTCACCTCGCCAGTTTCACAGGTGGGTCACCGGACGAAACTCAAATCCCTATAAAGGAAATGGAATTTTGCGGCTTTCACGTAATCACCGCTAAGGTGAATAGGTGCAGTCGAGCGACTGTCACGAGCAACGAGGAGCAACTATGGCAATTCGACTGGGCGACGTCGCCCCCGATTTCACCGCCGAAACCACGGAGGGCACCGTGAATTTTCACGAGTGGCTCGGCGAGGGCTGGGGCGTTCTCTTCTCACACCCGAAGGACTTCACGCCCGTGTGCACGACCGAGTTGGGGGGATTCGCGGCCCGAAAAGCCGAGTTCGATCAGCGCAACACCAAACTCATCGCCGTTTCCGTCGACGACGTTGCGTCTCACCAGCGCTGGAAGAGCGATATCGGCGAGGTCCAGGGCACGGAGCTTAACTTTCCGATCATTGGTGACGAGAAGCACACGGTGGCTGACCTTTACGACATGATCCACCCCAACGCGAGCGACACTATGACTGTTCGGAGCGTCTTCATTATCGGACCGGACAAAAAGGTAAAATTGACCCTCACGTACCCGGCGTCGACGGGGCGAAACGTTGACGAGATTGTGCGCGTCTTGGACTCTCTCCAGCTGACCGCCGCGTTTCCCGTCGCGACGCCGCTCGACTGGCGGCCCGGGGACGACGTCATTATTGCCAATTCGGTCAACGACGCCGACGCCGCAGAAAAGTTTCCGCGAGGCTTTCGCAAAGTGAAGGACTACCTGCGCTTCACCCCGGCACCCAATAAGTAGTTCGCCGCTCAACTACCAGGGTCTCACCTCTAAGGGGTAGCGCTTTGCGCGCGCGAGAGCGCGTCGCGTAGTTCGCGTTTTAGAACTTTGCCCTGCGGGTTGCGCGGGAGCGCGTGCGACCGGAAGATTACGGTAGTCGGGACTTCGAATCGGGCCAGGCGCGCGGCGACGTGTCGTGATATCTCCTCGGCCTCGAGCACCCGTCCCGGGCGCGGCACAATGACCGCGGCCACCTCTTCGCCGAGGGTGGGGTGCGGAACGCCGACGACCGCGCAGTCGGCCACGTCGGGGTGTTCGAAGATTGCGGCTTCTACGATGACCGAGTAGACGTTCTCCCCACCACGAATGATCATGTCTTTGGCGCGGTCGACGATATAGACAAAGCCGTCTTGGTCGATCTTGGCGACGTCACCGGTATGGAGCCAACCGGCGGTGAACGCCTTGGCCGTCTCTTCTGGCTTGTTCCAGTAACCGGCGACCACGCTCGGGCCCTTCACCCACAGTTCGCCGACGAAGTCGGGACTGACGGTTTCGCGGTGCGGGGTTCCT
>JAKBAB010000034.1 GCA_021815645.1 Actinomycetes bacterium | reverse complement strand
TTGCAGACTCGCGCCGTCGACGATGCGTAGTGGTCCGTAGCCGAAGCTAACGCCCTCCACGACCAGAGTCGGAGCGGGTCGGCCGGTGGGGGCGCCGGTGCTCGCTAAAGCACCGGCGCCCCCAACATCACTGCCCGAGTTACTTACTTCATACGTCAAGCGTTGCCCAGAGCCTTTGCGGTAATGACGTAGTCGGTCTTCTCGTTAGCGAAGACGCCCGTCGGCCACGAAATTGCTTCCTGGTTGCCGTAGTAGTTGTGGTACTTGTTGTACACGATGTTGCCCACGGTTCCGACGTAGTCAATCTTCAGTCCCTTGGCGAGCGCCGCCTTGCCTTCGGCGAATGTGTACACGGTCTTGACTCCTCGCCCGGGCGTAGTCACCTTCGGAATGAAGTTGTTGTAAACCGATGGTTGTACGCTCTTCGCCGCTTGCATCGCCAGCGCCTGAATGATTACGCCGTCGTAGCAGGCTTCGGAGTACGCGTCGTTGAACCACTGCGTCGCCGGGGCGACCAACTTAGACGCCACCTTGCGAATAGCGGTGTGGTAAGCCGAGTCCGCTTGGTTCGAGGCCGCCGCTTGAGCGGTCACCGAGGTCACGAGCTTCTCAAAGTTCGAAACTCCGATACCCGAGGAGACCGCCGACATCCACGTCGAAAGAACCGTTCCCGAGTCCCCCATAATCGGCGGAACCGTGCCCAACTGCGCGAGGTCGCCGAAGAAAGTACCGGCGGTCGTCGCGTCCTCTTCGGTCATGATGACCTGAGGATTGTCGGCCAACAGCGTCGCCGCTTGAGACTGGTAAGACGGCTGATCGGGGGTGAGCCCAACGTTGTCCACGATGGTTAGGTGCAGCAGTTTCGCCGCGGCCAAAATACCGGGCAGGTCACCCTGCGCCGTGGCGTCAGTACCGAAGACCAAAGCGACCTTCGTGTAACCCTGCTTTTTCGCCCACAGCGCCATCGCCACACCGTTCGTGATGTCCGGTGGTACGTCGCGCCAGAAGTACTTCAGGCGATTGAAGTCGAAGGCCGACGACCCCGCTTGGGAGTTCATGGGTAGCCCGGCTCGCTCAAAGAGCGGCGCGAGTTGAACCATGGTCGCTCCGTCGGATCCGGTGATTCCCACCAGGTTGCTCTGGGATCCGAGGAAACGCTCTACCAACGGCAGCGCGTCCGCGGGGTCACCGCGCGTGTCCACGGTAACGACCCCCATCTGGTGACCGAGTATCCCCCCCGCCGCGTTAATCGACGCCGCGGCCGGATACACGCCCGCGGACAGCACGTTACCGATGAAGGACTCCGCACCCGTAAAGGCGGTGACGAGACCCTCAATAACTTTCGCGTGGGGCGGGATCTTCTTGGTGCCGGCGCTCGACGGCAACACGCCCGTGCCCATAGTCACCATTCCGACGACTAACGCAAAAGCAATTGGCGCCGCCAGTCGCCCACTTCGGTGTTTAAATGACATTCATTCCCCCATTTTCTACGCTCATCGCGATATATCTCATACGTTGCGGTTGCGCCGCGACGAAGTGACTATCACGCCTTATTTTCTCTGTTTCTAACACAGAACTTTTAAAATGAATCGGCGCCACTCGCGTTGCAACCACGTCGTGACTCGGTGAGCACGAAACAGGAACGCCAGATTTTTGTTGGTCGTTAACGCTCGCGCGTGAGTGCGCGTTGCTCGCAAAAAAAAGTTTTCGATTCGACGCGCCGAAGTCTCGACGGCTACCACCTCTTGCCGACGAGCAATTAACAAAATTGTCCGCACGAGGCGTCACCGCACTCACGACGCACCAACTTTCTGCGGGGCGGCCGGATCGACCCCTAATTGAAACTCTCGCTCGGCGTCGGCGATTGTGGCGACCGAACGTTCCAACGTCTTGCAAACTGACGCCAGTCGCGCGATGAGCGACTCGTTGCTCGGCGCCAACTCACCCTTGCGAAGGTAGAGCGTGTCCTCGAGTCCAGTGCGCGCGTTTCCGCCCATGGCGACGGCGATCGCGGAGAGCTCCAAGTTGGCGCGGCCGATCACTATTACCTGCCATATCGCGCCGGGGGGCAGAGAGCGCACCGCGAACATCAGGTTGTCGACCGTCGCCGCCATACCGCCCTTGACGCCCATAACGATTGAGAACTGCAGGGGCTCCGCCAACAGGCCCTCTTCGAAAAGTGAGAGGCAGACGGGAATGTGCCCGAAGTCGTAAATCTCGAGTTCCGCCTTTATCCCGAGTTCGCGCATCCGACCGGCTAGGCGGCGCACTCCAGCCGGTGGGTTACGAAACTCGCCCAGCCCGAAACTCATCGAGCACGGGTTAAGCGTCGCCATACGAGGCTTGAGCTCGACCAGCTTTTCTCGATCTTCGAATGACGTATCGAGGCCAACGCCCGTCGACAGTTGAATGAGCACCGGGGACTGTTCGGAGATTAGATCCATGGTCTCGCGAGCGATGGCGAGGTCTGCGGTAGGACGTTCCTGCGCGTCGCGCAAATGAATGTGCACCACGGCCGCTCCGGCGTGATAAGCCTTCGTCGCGGCGTCGGCAATTTCGCGTGGCGTCGTGGGCAGCGCGGGGTTGTCTCGCTTCATCGCGATGGGACCCGTGAGGGCCGCGGTGATAACGATGTTGTTGTTCACGCCCCCCCTTGTCGCTTAACTGCCCGGTGCGATGACGACGGCCATGACGGCGGGCCCGTCCGAGCCGTTTATGACGCGACGTCGCTCGTTCGCCGCGAGAAAGACCGAGTCCTTCGCCCGCAGCGTCACCGACTCACTCTCGGTTTCCACGGTGATCTCCCCTTCGAGCACGACGTAAACCTTTTCGGCGTTGGTCGTGTCCCAGTCGGCGCCACCGCCCGGCTCGAAGGTCGACAGACCGACCCAAAACGACGTCACGGCGGAGACGTCCGCGCCCTGTAGGCGTAGCGCCTCGCAGCCGTGGTGGTTGACCGCGACGTAACTCTCGGCGGAATTTATGCGCGTGACGTTCACGAGGCCGGCCCGCCCTTTTCCATCCGAAATGAACCCTGCGGATCAACCATCGCGACCAGACGAACGATGCACCCGTCACCGCCGACCCAGCGCCAGGGGAAGGCGGCGAAAGTTACGCGCTGGCCGTTCACGTCGTCTATATCGCCGCCCACGTTTTCGAATCCCACGATTCCGTTACCTAAGAGGGCGCGGTGACAGGGCTCCCAGAGCGGAAAGTCCTCGATGACGTCACGCCCGGTGGTCTCTTTGTACTCCTTGTTCGCCCACGGGAGTAGTCCGTTCGGAGCCCCCGGACCGTGCGGCCCGATCGCCGTCGCCAGCGGGTGGTCCAACGCCTGGGTGTCCGTACCGACGGCGCGCACCCCGCGCTCGGCGAACCATTCGCCCGCACTCCGGTCGAAGCCGGGCGAGTACGCGTAGTACATGCTGTTGTCGCCGTAGTGGTGGTGCCACCCGGTGTTGATCATGACGATGTCGTTGGGTTGGATCTTGGGTGTCGCGGCTTCGAGATCGTCGCCGGAGACGACCTCCCACTTCTGCTTCGGGATTGACACGACCACACCGGTCCCGAAAAAACGCCATAGCGGAATCTCGTGCAACAGCGGCGTGCCTTCGATGACGTGACCGGGAACGTCCACGTGCGTGCCCGAGTGCATAACGGTCGTGATTTTTTGAGTGAGCACCCCCGAGCGCGCCATCGTGTGGAGTCGTTCGATTTTGACGTCCTCGAAGTACGGCCACGCCGGAACACCGTGGCCCCACGGGTGGCTCAGCTCGTAGTAGAGGATGCCCGTGACTGGATCGACCTCTGGTGCCATAGTGGCGACTCCGTTCGCTTATCCGCGCTCCGCTACGAGCGATGGTCTATTCATTCTGGAACAACATGTCCTGACTAGCAGTACAGCCACGAGTATTTCACAGAGCCTCGACCGTGTCAAACCACTCAGCGGGGTGGTCCGACCGAGTGCTTCGCCACGCGACGAGCGTTGAAACGAGCTGCGCCAACTTCGCCGTGGCGCGACTAGAAAGTTCGTTAGTGACCACAAGATCGTCTATTCCAAGGGTTTTTACCACGGGGGTGGCGACTTTGCCCTGAAAGCGGCACTTGCTAACCCCCAGCGTTGCTGCTACTTTGGCACATAAGATAGCCTGTACCAGGATGTGGAACAGCGAAAAAGGAGCCTTGACCCGTGACGATGGATAGCACCAAGACCGCAAGTGAATTCGAGGGGAAGTCGATAGTCGTGGTCGGAGCGACTGGGGCCCTAGGGGGTGCCACTTCACGGCGACTGGCCGAACTGGGCGCCCTCGTCACGATGACCGGCGCCAACGCGGAGGTCCTGACCGCACTGGAGAACGAGATCACTGCGCGAGGGGGCACGGCGCTCGCGGTCAACCTCCGACCCCAGAGCGAGAACGACGCCACCGAGATCGTCGCGCGCGCGACGGAAAGATTCGAAAAAGTCGACGGACTCGTCGTCGCCAGTGGCACCAATCGGGTCGCCATGATCAGCGACATGACGCTCGAACAGTTCGACGAAGTCATGAACGCCAACGTCCGAGCGACCTGGTTGATCTGTCGCGCCTTCGGCGGCGAGTTAATCAAGTCCAATCGATCGGGCTCGGTGGTCATCGTTACGTCAACGCGCGCGCTGCTTGGACACGGGGCCGGTTACAGCGCCTACTGCTCGTCGAAGGGAGCAGAGAATCTCCTCACTCGCACCCTGGCCGCCGAGTGGGGAGCGGCGAAGATTCGGGTGAACGCCGTAGCCCCGACGGTCTTTCGTTCCAACTTGACGGCGTGGATGTACGAAGACGACGAGCGAGCGGTCAAGACTCGCGAAGGCATGCTGTCGAGAATCCCCCTGGGACGTCTCGCCGAACCGGACGACGTCGTCGGACCTACGCTCTTCTTTTTGAGCGAGTCATCGGGCTTTTGCACCGGCCAAATCCTCTACGTCGACGGCGGATACACCGCGTGCTGACGGGCTCCGCGCCCCGGCCACTCGCCGAGGGACCGGTCGCGGTCCTCGGCGCCGGCCTCATGGGTCACGCGATAGCGGCGATCTTCGCAGCCCACGGCCATCGCGTCACCTGCCTCGAACCCGACGGCGCCACGCGCGAGTCACTGGCCGAACGAGTTGACGCCGTTATCGCACAACTGCCCGAGGGCGCGTCGCTGCGCGGCTCAGTTGCGGCCGTCGGCGACGTCGACGAGCTCGACGCAACCACGGCGCTAGTCGTGGAGGCGGCTCCGGAAAATCTCGACCTGAAACGCCAACTGCTCGCCGCAGTGGCCCAGTGCTGCCCCGTTGCGGTGATCGCAACCAACACTTCGGTCTACCGCGTCGGGGACGTCGCCGCCGACGTCGAGGACCGTGCCCGGGTCGTTGGTACCCACTGGTGGAACCCGCCCCACCTCATCCCGCTCGTCGAAGTCGTGCAGGGGCCCGACACGGATCCCGCGGTGGTCTACGGAGTTATCGAACTTCTCTACGCCCTCGGCAAAACACCCGTGCACGTAAAGAGAGATACGCCCGGCTTCATCGGGAACCGCCTCCAGCACGCTCTGTGGCGCGAGGCCATGGCCCTGATTGACGAAGGGGTGTGCGACGCGCGCGCCGTCGACCTAGTCGTGCGTAACAGCATCGGACTGCGACTGTCCGAAGTCGGACCAATCGAAAACGCCGACTACGTCGGCCTCGATCTCACCAGAGCCATCCACGAGTACGTCTTTCCGGCCCTAAGTACCGCGCAACGACCTCTCCCGGTACTCGAAGCGGCGGTCGCCGCCGGACATTTGGGGGCGAAGAGTGGACGGGGTTTTCTCGAATGGCCCGAAGGCGCGCGCGCGGCTACGAGTCAGCGACTGACCGATCGGGTAAAGCTTCTCACCGCGCTGGTGCACCCCTCGAGCTCCGTCGAGTGACGACCGAGCCGGCGCCGCACTAACGTTCCGCGAAAGGGAGCACGTTGTCGTTTCTCGAAACTCTCACGGACGAACTGTTCAACCAGCGCGGCGACGGCGCGACCAACGGCGCCGCGCGACTTCGCCTCTACGACGCGTCCCTCGTCTGGGGCGCGTCGCGCCACCGTAGAGTCGCGACCCCGAGCGTCATCGAAGCGCTCTTCGCCGCGCCGGGCGAAGAGCGCTCTTCGATCGCACGGCGCGCCGTCGAACTCGCCGCGTGGGGCCGATCGAGTGAAGTGGACGACATCCACCTCGCCTCGTGCACGACTCCGGGCACCGGTGTTTGCGCGACGGTGGTGGCGCTCGCTCCCCTAGCGCCCGACGCGCCAGCCGAGCGAGCCCTCGCCGCCGTCGCCGCGGGGTACGAAGCGATGACCCGCTGCGCGGGTGCCCTCGGCGGCGCAGAACTGCTAGCGCGCGGCGTGTGGCCCTCACGAGCGGTGGCCCCAATCGCCGCCGCCGTTACCGGAGCCACGGTGCTCAACCTCGATCTCGCCACCACCGTGGAAGCCGTTGCCCTCGCGGCCGGTAGTGAGATCCAGGGGGCGCTACGGGAGCCAGCCCGCGAAATCTCCTACGCCCAAGCCATTCTCGCCGGGGTCGTGGCCGCGGTCGGCGCCGCTCACGGTCTACGCGGTGACGCCGCGACCCTCGCTGCGTGGGGGCACCTCGACGGGCGCGACGGCGACGATCGCTCGAGCACCGATCTGAGTGAACCGGCCGTACTGTCGACGGCGATTAAGCCATTCTGCGGCGCGCGCCAGACGCTAGCGGCGACCACCGCGTTGCTCGACATAATCGCCACGTCGTCACTACGCTCCGTCGACGTACGCCGGGTACGCGTCGCCGTGCCGCCACCGCACCTCGCCATGGTGGACCGGCCAAGGGTCGTTACGCGGCTCGACGCCATTACCAGCGCGCAGTACCAAGTCGCCCTAGCGCTCCTGCGACCCGAGGACCTCTACGACCTCGAGCGAACACCGGTGGTTGACGAGCAGATTTCGCTGCTGATGCGTCTGGTGGAAGTGCGCGCGGCGCCCGAACTTATGGAGAACTTCCCTCGCGAATGGGGCGCCGTGTTAGAGATCGATACCGATACCGGAACACTCCTCGGGCACGCGCGCGCGGCGCAAAACGAACGCGACCTCTCGGTGACCAATCTGCGCACGAAGGGGGAGAGACTCTTCGCGCGCGCCGGAGCGACAACCGAGGACGTCGCGGCACTCGAAGACCTGACACAAAGCTTCACCGTCTTACGCACGCTGGCCGATCCGCAGTACGTCGAGCGCATTACGCGCTAGGGAGTGCGCCAGCGTCGACGCGGTAGATCTCTGCGCCGCCCTACCGTATGATGGCGCGGCGAACGCTTCACTCACTAACGCGACGACCGGGAGACGTGATCATGGCCAAACTTCAACTCAGCCTCGCCTGCGGCGACTACGAAATCATGCGAGCGCTCGCCGACGGGACGGTTCAGCCCGACGGCATTGAACTGACCGTCCTAACGAAGGACCGAGCGCGCATATTGCAGACGTCGCGCCGTCGCGAATGCGACCTAGCCGAATTCAACATCACGCGTTACTTCTCAGACTCCGAGAGCGACCCCGATCTCATCGCCCTACCGGTCTTTCCCCACCGTCGCTTTCGTCTGGCCTTCATCTTCGTAAATACCGCCGCCGGAATAACCAGTCCACGCGATTTGATCGGACGAAAGATCGTCATCCGCGGAGAACGCCCGGCGGCGGTGATTTGGTTGCGCGGCATATTGAACGAGCACTTCGGTGTCCCCTACGACCAGGTGACCATCGTCGACCCACTAGGTCACTTGGGCGAACCACCCGCCGGTGGGGCTTCCGTCGGCCCCGAGGGGTGGCAGTCACGCAGCGAGCAGCTACTTCTCGACGGCGAGGTCGACGCTCTGTTGTCGCCCGGCGTTCCTTCGTCATTTCTCAATGGCGATCCACGAATTGGCCGGCTCTTCCCCGACTACAACGACCGGGACGTCGCTTACTTCAACGAAACGAAGATCTTCCCGATTATGCACGCCGTTACCATTTCTCGCAGTCTCATCGAACGGGCCCCCTGGGCCCCCATCAACCTCCTGCGGGCCTTCAGTGAAGCCAAGGCAATCGCGTACTCTCGCGCGGTGAACCCGCGCACCGCGCCACTCGGATTCTTCCAAAAGGCGTGGGAGGACCAGCAAGCAATCCTCGGGCCAGACCCTTGGGTCTACGGAATGAACGAAGCCAATCGCCACAACCTCGAGACAATATTGCGCTACAGCGCCGAGCAGGGACTCGTGACGACGGCGCTTACGCTCGACGACCTCTTCGTAAACCTCGACGAGGCCAAACTCTCGCGCTTCGCCGGGCACTGAACCCGTGGGGCCGGAATCCAGCGAGGGACCGGCGCCGTCGCGCCTAGGTCAATCGGAAAGCGACTTGCGGGGAATCGTGGGTGATCTACGTGGGGTGCGCGTCGTCGTGACCGGAGCCACGAGCGGGCTCGGGGCGGCCATGGCCGACGCTCTGCTGGCGGCGGGGGCGTCCGTGGCCGTCGCGGCTCGGGCGAGCGAGCGCCTTAGTCGTTTCGTCGCCGAGCGGCGCGAACGCGAGTTGGACGCGCACGCGCTCGCCATGGACGTTAGGGATCCTTCCTCGGTGGAAGCGGCCGTTCGAAGCCTCGAATGCACGTTCGGTGACGTCGACGTGGTCATCAACAACGCGGGCGTCGGGATGGGTGTCGTCAATCCACGATTCTTGGAAGTCGCGACTCCCTTTTTCGACGTCAGCCCCGACGACTTTCGCGACGCCGTCGCGACCAACCTAACGGGCTACTTTCTCGTCGCGCGAGCCTTCGCACCGCGATTCGTCGACCGAGGACGGGGGCGTTTCGTCAACGTAACGGCTAACTACGCCACCATGCGCCGACGGGGCTTCGTTCCCTACGGGCCCTCGCGAGCCGGAGCCGAAGCCCTCAGTCTCATCATGGTGGAAGATCTTCGGCCCTACGGCGTCAGCGTCAACCTCCTCCTGCCCGGTGGGGCCACCGAGACCGCCATGGTGCCCGACTCCGTTCCCCGAGACATCCGCGGCACTCTGTTGCGCCCAGAAGTGATGGGCCCACCCAGCGTTTTCCTCGCGTCGCTCGAAGCCGAGGGAGTAACGGGCGAGCGCATCGTGGCGAAAGAGTTTGATTCGTGGTTGCGCGAATTTCGATCGCGCCCCACCGGAGCCGGTTCGGCGACCCATTAGCTCCCGGGTTAGAGCGCGACGACGAAGTCCGGTTCCGTCGCCGCACGCACGTCGTCCACCGTCACCCCCGGGGCTACTTCGCGCAAAACGAGACCGTCGGGCTCAACGTCAATGACGGCGAGATCGGTAATTATTCTCTGGACACATCCTTGACCCGTTAGGGGTAAGGAGCACTCGCGCACGATTTTGAAACCGCCGTCGCGGGTGGTGTGTTCCATCATGACGATGACCCGTTTCGCACCGTGAACTAGGTCCATCGCGCCACCCATTCCCTTAACCATCTTTCCGGGAATCATCCAGTTCGCGAGATCACCGCGGGTCGACACCTGCATAGCTCCTAGAACCGCCACGTCGACGTGACCCCCGCGGATCATCGCGAACGAAGTCGCCGAGTCGAAGTAGGCCGCGCCGGGAAGCACCGTGACCGTCTCCTTACCGGCGTTGATGAGATCGGGGTCAATCGCCTCGGCGCGCGGGTAAGGTCCAACCCCCAGAATGCCGTTCTCCGCGTGCAATACTACGTGTCGCCCACTGGGCACGAAATTAGGCACCCGAGTCGGCAGGCCAATTCCGAGATTGACGTACTGTCCGTCGATCAGCTCCGCGGCTACGCGAGCCGCTAGTTCATCCGAAGTTAGGGGGCTCACGCGCTCACCGTCCTTTTCTCGATTCGCTTTTCACCGTTCGGTGCACCCACGACCCGCTGAACGAAGATTCCCGGAGTGTGCACGCGCATTGGGTCCAGTTCACCCGGCTCCACGATCTCTTCGACTTCGGCGATGGTAATGCGTCCCGCCGCGGCGCACAGGGGATTGAAGTTCTGCGCGCTCTTTTCGTAGATGAGGTTGCCGTGTCGGTCTCCGTAACGGGCGTGCACCAGCGCGAAATCGGTACGAATAGCGCGCTCGAGCACGTACGACCGCCCATCGAACTCTCGGACTTCCTTCGGTGGCGACGCCAGCGATACCTGGCCCGCACCGTCGTAGCGCCAGGGCAAACCCCCGTTGGCGACTTGGGTACCGACGCCCGCCGGTGTGTAGAACGCCGGGATTCCCGCGCCGCCGGCGCGCAACCGCTCGGCCAAAGTACCTTGGGGTACGAGTTCGACCTCCAGCTCACCGGAGAGGAACTGCCGCTCAAACTCTTTGTTTTCTCCGACGTAGGACCCAGTCGTGCGACGAATACGCTTCGCGGCCAACAAAACGCCCAGGCTCCACCCGTCGACCCCGCAGTTGTTGCTCACGGTCTCCAACTCGTCTACGCCGCTCTCGAGTAAAGCCGCGATGAGCGCCACGGGAATCCCACATAGTCCGAATCCGCCCACTGCGAGAGACGCTCCACTCGCGACGTCGCGCACCGCGACCTCGGCACTCTCTACAACCTTGTCCATTTCACTCCGTTCCCCACGGTTAGTTAATTACGCGCCGCTCCTCAATCGGAACACTTCGACGTACTGTATCGGTTTCGTCGAGCCCAACCGATTGCGCCTACCGTTACCGTGCTCTCTTCGCGACGCGAACGCGCGGTCACTACGGCTTGGTCAGCGGAAGTTCTAGCGAACATCACTGAGTGAGTCTGATAGAACTTAGGGCTGAACGAAGCGAGCCATCCGGTTCAGTTTGTTTGTGGGACGACTTCTCACGAGTGCAGAGAAAGGGCCGCTATGAAAGCGCACCAAACGACCGTTCGACCACCGCTCCCCGAGGGCGTGGTCCTCGAAGAGAACGTCTACGTGACGATGAGAGATGGCGTACGACTGGCCGCGGACATCTACCGACCCGCGACGCCCGGTAAGTATCCGGGCATCCTCTCAATGTCGCCGTACATCAAGGAGATGCAACAGTGGCCACCGGCGATATCGCACTCGATCGAGGCGGGAAATACCGCGTTCTTTGTCCCGCGCGGGTACGTTCACGTCATCGTCTCGGCGCGCGGCTCGGGTCTCTCGCAGGGACGGTGGAGCCCCTTTGATCTAGCGACCCAACAAGACGGCTACGACATGGTCGAATGGATTGCCCAGCAGGAGTGGTGCAACGAGAGTGTCACCATGCTCGGAGACTCCTACTTCGGCATCATGCAATGGTTGGTCGGACTCCAGAAACCACCGCACCTCAAGTGCATCGCGCCCGCCGACGGATCGACGGACTTCTACCGGGACTACGCGTGGAAGGGCGGGCTGTTCAATACCGGGTTCTTTGGCATGTGGGGTCCCGACACGTTGGCGCAGTGCTTCTGGCCCGGAGAGGTCGAGGGCAAACTACCCCCGGCGGACTTCATGGGGGAATTTCTCGCAAATCCCGAGGACGGACCCCTGTGGTGGGGCATCTCCGCCTGGCACCGAATTCACAACCTCGAGGTGCCCGTATTGAGCGTCGTTCCCCAGCCGAGCGCCAATCACTCCCGGGGGCAACTCTGGGCCTACCCCAAGATCACCAGTACCAAGAAGCTCATCGTCCTGCCCTGGAACCCCCAGTCGCACGTCTTGTTCATGGAGTCCATCCCCCTCAATGAGTACATCCTTCGCTGGTTCGACCACTGGTGTAAGGGGATCGACACGGGGATCATGGACGAACCGGAAGTGGCGATCTTCGACGCCGTCACCAAAGTGTGGCGCTACGAGAACGAGTACCCGGTCGCGCGCACGAACTGGACTAAGTACTACTTCCACTCCGGCTCCGAGAACCGCGCGACCGACGCCCCCTACGGGCAGATGAGCACGACGGCGCCGGGTAGCGAACCGCCCGATACCTTCCCCACCGGTTCTCGCCTACCTTCCACCGCCGACATGAGCCACGACCCGAGAACGCCTGAGGACACGGTGCGCGTTACGACCGGTGAGCCGCAGATCGCCTTCGTTACGGCACCCCTCGCCGAGGACGTAACGGCCTGGGGTCCCACCAGCGTCACGATCTGGGCTTCGATCAACACTTTGGATATGGCGTTCTTCACCAAGCTCGGCGTTGTCGACGAGGCCGGAAACCGTCGCATCGTCTCAGAGCACGTGCTGAAGGCGTCCTACCGGGAAGTTGACGAAAACCGCTCTTCGCCGGGTCTGCCCTTTCACCCCTACCAGAACCCCAGCCGTCCCGAACCGGGCGAGATCTACGAGTACCAGATCGAACTGCCCCCCAAGTTCCTCACTTTCCGAAAGGGGGAGCGAATCTGGGTTCAAATCTCGAGCGACGAAAATGTGTATCACTTGATGTTGCACACCGTTTACACGGCCGAGCTTCTGCCCGTGCCCGGAACAGCGACGATTTACCACGACGCAGAACACCCGTCACACCTGCTGCTCCCGGTCATCCCGAACGCGCCGGAACTGCGCCCGGTTGCTTCCCCGATCGCCGACATCGTCTGGCCGCTCGTCTAGGGGGCGCGTGAATCACCGTTCGGCCCCGCCGCGGCGGTGCGCCACAACTCCGCGTCGACGGCGAGCGTGTCCTCGGAGCCGCCGTGATTGTTGACGTCCACGCCCACTACTACCCGCGCGCGTACCTCGAACGTATCGGCCGCGGGGACCTACCGGTCCCGGGCGCCGCACCGCTCAACGATCTGTCCACCGACGAGCGCGTCGCGCTCATGGACCGACTCGGCGTTGACGTCCAGATCCTCTCGCTCTCCCAGGCCCAGCCCTACCTGAGCGACGCCGCCGCAGCGGCCGACGCCGCGCGGCTGGGCAACGACCTCTACGTAGAACTCTGTTCGCGCTACCCCGGTCGCTTCTTCACACTGGCGGCCCTACCACTGCCCCACGTCGCCGAGAGCGTCAATGAGATCGCTCGTCTCGCCGAAGAGAACTACGTGGTGGGTGTAACGGTCGGGTGCAGCGTTGGCCAGCTCCACCTCGACGACCCCGAACTCGAGCCGATCTACGGCGAACTCAATAGGCGCGGTTCGTGGGTGCTCCTACACCCCACGGGCTCGAACTGCCTGGTGGACGGCGACGACTACCGACTGAACTGGCTCGTGGGGGCCGCCTTCGAAGACACCGTTGCCGCGCTGCGCCTCGTTCTCTCGGGGGTGTGTGATCGCTACCCCAACATCCACTTCATCGTGCCTCACCTCGGGGGAACCCTACCCTTCCTCCTCGCGCGCATAATGCGCCACGAGGGCGTGCGCGGCGAAGAGGCCCTACGTCGCATGTACTACGACACCGTGTCGGGATCGGTGAAGGGGCTCGCGTTCGCCGCCGACTTTTGGGGAGCCGATCGTCTGCTCTACGGATCGGACTTCCCCTACGGGGACCTCCACGAGTTCGAGCGGCGACTGCACTACCTCGACGAGGGCGACCTCTCGCTCGAAGCCCTCGGCGAGGTACGGGGCGACCGGGCCTTCGCCCTTTTCGGCCTCGCGACGAGGTACCCCTTTACGCGGGCTTAGCAACCCGGGGCCGAAACGGCTCCCCGTCGATCACGACGCTCCCTCGTCGGTGGACACGACGTTGCCCGCTTCGTCGTGAACGACGTGCGCGCTGCGACTGCGAAGGGCCCTTTCCCGACCCGCGACGATCGCCTCGTCGCGCGAGGGGTGGCGGGAAATCTCGCCGTAGCCCTCGAGCTCGACCGTCCAGTAGCCGTCCGCGAACGTCGTGTGCACGCGTCCCCGTAGGTCATCACGGGTTCCGACGCGCTCGGGCGAGCTCGCCCACCGCTCGCCGGCGGCGGGACGATCCGGGTCGAAGGGAATCACCGGCAACTCGAGGTACGCCTCGTGGGAGGGTCCCGACAGAACGGTGACCTCCCCCGGCGGCGTCGCTCCGGGCTGATTGTGACTCAGGGGATTCATATGTTCGTCGTTGCCACGAATTTCGAGTCGCAGGTGGTGCCCGGGGGCTAAGACAATTGACGTCGGCCAAATTTCCACGTCGAGGGCGGTGGGTTCGCCCGCGACGAGCGGTTGGTGGTGGGTGTGGGTGTGCCACGGACGCCCCACCTCCGTGCGCTCGAGGTCGAGCTCACGGTGCGACGCCCGCAACCACCCCACCGCCATGGGCACCGGGCCGCCGCGGGGACCGACGCCGTAGAGTTCATCGTCGTTCTCGTCGAAGTGGCGAAGGGCGACGAATACGTCGGTGTCGGGCGCGGTGGCGCGAATCCACAGACGCAGGCGAACGGGACCAGTTATCTCCACCTCATCCACCACCGGCGCCGCGCGGAAGGTCACCGATGCGCGCGGTGCGAGGTAGGAAATGGCCCCCTCGTCGCCGGGGGGCGACCACGACAAAGAGGCCGAGCGCGCGTCGAGGTAGTAGCGGCGCCACTGGGTGCGCGCGAGTGGCCACTCGTACTCGTTACGCCACTCGATCTGCTCACCGTGGCGAATGGCTAAACGTACGGGCGGGTCGTCCTCAGCACCGTTGTCCACGCCGCGAACCCAGCGGTCTAGGAACCTCAGCTGTTCCGCCTTGCCCCACTCGCTGTAGAAAGGGTCGATGTGCGAACCGGTCATCATCACGAGTCGCTTGTTAGCCGACGCCACCGCCTTGAACCCCTCTACGTTTCCCCGCAGGTGGAGGTGAAAGGCCCCCCAGTTTCCCGCCGATAGCACTGGCACGTCGATGTGCTCGATCGCCGGCGAACGCTCCCGGTACCACTCGTCGTAGAGGGGGCGGGCGAGGAACGCTTCGCGCCAATCGACGACGGGACCGTTAACGAGCGGCTGATCCACGTAGTGCAGCTGCCACCAAAAGTCAACGAATCCGTTGGCGTAGATGCCGCCTTGGTAGGCCCACTCGCGGTATAGGTCGTTCGCACCCTCCCAGGGAATGATCGCCGCCAGGTGGGGTGGTCGAAGCGCCGCCACCTTCCACTGGACGATCGCGTAAAAGGAGATGCCGAGCAGGCCCACTCGGCCGTTCGACCAAGGCCGGGTCGCGGCCCACTCAATCACGTCGTAGTAGTCCTCGCTGTCTCGCTCACTCAACGGGTCGAGCGTGCCCATCGACTTGCCGATCCCGCGCGAGTCGACCCGCACGAGCGCGTAACCGCGCGGAACCCACCAACCGGGATCGGGCGTCT
>JAKBAB010000135.1 GCA_021815645.1 Actinomycetes bacterium | reverse complement strand
GACCTGACCTACCTTCTGCTGACCGAATGGGAGAAAAGGGGTAACCGTTTCAATGGACTGACCGAAATGAACGTGGGAGTAGACGTAGTTAACCGCGGAGAGTTCTCCGATGGTGAAAGACTCGTAGGCGTCGTTGCCGCCGCGAACGATTGACGTCGTCAGCGCGAAGGCGCCCACGGCGACAATCGTCACTATCCGCAGCGTCGTTCCGCTCGGGTGAAAGGCCTTGAGCAAGGGGCGCACGGTCCCGTTTCGTTTGGGTAGGATCGCCGACGCGGCCAGCAACGTCGTAAAGGGCAGACCGTACAAAACGACGCGCAGGAGCCCCTCACCGCCGTAGGACTGGGCGGCGACGAGCAGGAATGGGGCGCCGGCGAGGGCCTCGAGGGCCCGAGAGTCGGTGGCGCGACGCAAGAAGCCGACGCCGGCGAGCCCGTAGAGACCCAGCGTTATCAGTATGCGCAGTTTCACGATGAACAGGTGACTGGCGTTGCCGATGATTCGGTTGGTGACGTTAGAACCAATCGTCGAACCGATGCTCCCGGCGGAGCCAAAGATGACGCCCAGGTGCCCGACCCAGTAGTTACTGGCACCCAAACTTAGCCACCCCACCGCTAAAACGCCCGAGATCAACACCAACTCGGGTCGACCGAGTCGACGCGTCACGACGCACGCGGTCAGGGCTAGCACGATGGCGTAGGGGGTTAATTGGTGACTCATCGCTGACGCCAAAACGACCAGAACCACCAGGGCGAGTAACGATAAAGTTCTTGGCGCGCTCCACGCGCCCGAGGCGTCGCGTCCGTCGAGCCGCGCCGGAGTAAATACGGCGCGACTCTGTACGATTCGTTCGACCCACGGGCCCCTCGACGCGGCGACGGCGCGTCGCGCCGGTTGCCAACCCGCGAGGACGCACGCGATGACCACGAGGAAGAAGAGGTAGTTGAGTCCCTGGGGCGAAAAGTAGTCCTGAAAAATCCAGTTGTTGGTGTAGAAGAGGGCCACGCCTAGGTAACCGGCGCGTCGGCCCACTCCACTAAAGCGCGCGATCACCAACAGGGGAGCGAGGTAGGACATCTCAATGAAGAGGGGGAACCACCGCAAGAATCCGTAGGCGTTGGCCTTGCCGACGAAGGCGACCATAACGGCCCCGAGGGAGAAGGCCCCCGGCCACGAAAAGCGGGCGTCGTAATTCTCCAAAGGCACACCGTGCTGAATGAAATACTGAATGAAGCCCGCGTGTACCCACGCGTCGGTGAGGCTGGCCACCGGCTCTATCGCCGGGGCCGTCCCGAATATGAATATGACGAGGATGACGAGGAGAAAGGTCAATCTCCGAGAGCGAATCGGCGGGCGGTAAAGTTCGAACGCGAAGCCGACTACTACCGCCACCAGTCCTACGAAGTAGGTCCAGCCGAGAACTGAGACCAACCCCAGTCCGCCCATCGCCAGAAAGTTTGCGCGGGCGACGGTGATGACCCACAGCACGAGGGCCAACGCACCGAGCGAGACACCGGCTAGGTCATTGACGTTGTAGCGAAAGTTGGCGGCGGTCCAACGTGAGTGCTTCATCACGAAACGACTCAGGACGTTGTCTTGAATCGAACGATCACCAAAACAATGAAGAGGAGAAACATCGCGAGCGACGAACCATCTAGCAGCACCGTCGCGGTGCGACGCATCGCTACACCCCACGTACGCGCGTACGCGCGCACCGACAACAGTACGACCGTCGCCACCATCGTCACCAGAACAACCGGTGCTGACCCTAGGTTGCCGACGAGGGCCAGGGTGGGGCCGTTCACCGGAACAACCGCCACGGCCAGCTAACGATTCGGGACTGGAGCACCAACGAGGGAAGACAGAGTACACACGTGAGCTCCTCGAGAGCCACGGGGTGCCACGCGTGAACGGTCACCATTATTTGCGCGGCGACCATCACCAGCGCCACGCTCACGCTCAAAGTGAGACCAATCTCCAGTGCCACGTCGGCTAGCGAAAGAAGACCTACGACGGACCAACCGGGGATCACCAGACCGAGCACGAGGCCGAGCACGTAGCGTAACGGTCCGTGAACGTCCGCTACCGTCAACGTCAAAATGACGAGATCGGCGATGAGTAGCGCCACCGACACCCGCGCGCGTGAGTTTCGCTTTTGGCGCCGCACCACTATTTAACTCTACCGTTGGTGCGACTCATCGGGACTGCGCGGGAGCAGCGCGAACCTGTCGGTGGGACCGTAAACATTAGGGACACGGGCTCGACGGACGACGTTGCTCGCCGTCGCGGCGAACCGCTAACCACCGAAGTGGGCGCGTCTAGCCACGCCCGCGTGCGCTCGCTCTCGCCACACTTCGCGCGTAGGCGATTGGCCCGTAGAGCATGCCAGCCAACTGATAGACGTACGTACGCCGCGGGTAGCTGGAGCCAACAACGATCGAGCGCTCGGTGCGCGCGCGCGTGAGGTGGCGCAACGCCGGCCCAACTCTGCGCGCCATCGATACGAGGTGTCGAGGATCGCGTACGACGAGCGCGGTGTACATCGCGGTGAGTCCCACCCCGTAACCAAAGACTTGACGATAGAACTCACCGTCGCTGCGCCGGTGCGCGTGACGCACGATCGCCGTGGGCTCGACCGCGACGACTCCCCCACTGCTGACGAGTCGAATAAATAGTTCCGGGTCCTCCCCGCCCCGGGCGGGCGTCCCCGGACCGAGACGGGTATCGAAGCCCCCGAGTCGCGAGAGGGTGGAACGTCGAAAGGCCATGTTGCACCCAGCGCCGTACGCGCCGGGCCCGTAGGGAAAAAGTGGGTCCCCGTCGTGACCCGCGTGCAGGCGAAGGGTGCGGGCGGTGAAGGCCCGCGTGAATCCACCGTAAAACTCCTCGAACCACAACTGGGCGGGGTGGGCGAACTCGGCCGGCAAGACGAGGCCCCCGACGCCCTCGACGTCGGGGTCACTTCGAAAGCGCGTCGCGATTGAGCGCAACCACTGCGGGTCGACGACCGCGTCGTCGTCGGTGAACGCCACGAGTTCGCCC
>JAKBAB010000033.1 GCA_021815645.1 Actinomycetes bacterium | reverse complement strand
GCTGATACCGCAGTGGTGGCAGGCCAGCTTTTCAGAAAACTGAACCATCTCGTCGGTGTCGACGAAGTGAAACTTGACCACGCCCTTGGTGAGCTTGAGTGCGACCTCCACCGACTCGGTGAGGCGTTGGCGATTACTCGCCTTGACACTCAATCGATCCAAGACGACGTCGATGGTGTGCTGTTCGTACCGAGCCAGACTAAGCGCCTCGCGCTCGGCGAGTTCAACGATGGCACCGTCGACGCGAACCCGAGAAAACCCCTGCGCGGCTAACTCATTGAGTAGAGTGCTGTACTCGCCCTTGCGGCCCTCGACGACCGTAGCGAGAACCAAGAATCGACTGCCGGACCGGCGCGCTAACACCAAGTCGACAATTTGCTGAGGGGTCTGACTGGTAATTGTGCGCCCGCACGTCGGACAGTGCGGCACCCCAATGCGAGCGAAGAGTAGCCGCAGGTAGTCGTGAATCTCCGTGATCGTGCCGACCGTCGAACGGGGATTACGCGAGGACGTTTTCTGATCGATCGAAATTGCTGGGGAGAGTCCCTCGATGAATTCGACGTCGGGCTTATCCATCTGTCCGAGGAACTGTCGGGCGTACGCGGAGAGGCTCTCGACGTATCGGCGCTGCCCTTCGGCGTAAATAGTGTCGAAAGCCAAGGAGGATTTCCCCGAACCGGAAAGTCCCGTAAAAACCACCAGTTGATCTCGGGGAATCTCGACCGAGAGGTCCTTTAGGTTATGAACTCTCGCCCCCTGAACCCGAATGGACTTTGACATAGGGAGAATCTACCGGCTAGTGGACGGTCGTCGGACTGTCGAACATCTCCACGGCTTGGCGTTGCAGCGTGTGCAATGTGTCGCGCAACACCGCCGCCTCTTCAAATCGAAGGTCCCGCGCCGCGGACAGCATCGCCTCTTCGACCCTCGCAATTTCGACGCTGAAGTCGTCGGGTAGGACCGACTCGAGCGACGTTAACGGCGCGCCGTGGGCGGCCCCCGGGCGCGGCGGCTCACTACGCAATCGGTTCAAGATATCTGTCACGTTCTTGGTAACCGTCTTGGGCTCGATTCCGTGAGCGTGATTGTGCGCGATTTGGAGAAGTCGGCGCCGCTCGGTCAGCGACAGTGCGGCCCGCATTGAGTCCGTGACGCGGTCGGCGTAGAGAATGGCGACGCCGTTCGCGTTTCTCGCCGCGCGGCCGATCGTCTGGGTTAGTGCACTGCGGGACCGTAGGAAACCCTCCTTGTCGGCGTCGAGAATCGCGACGAGAGAGACCTCGGGCAAGTCCAACCCCTCCCGAAGCAGATTGATGCCAACCAACACGTCGAACTCCCCGAGTCGAAGTGAACGCAGTATCTCTATGCGCTGAATAGTGTCGATGTCGCTGTGCAGATACTGGACCCGATAGCCGGCTTTGGATAGAAATCCAGTCAGATCTTCGGCCATCCGCTTGGTGAGAGTCGTAATGAGGGCGCGCTCCCCGCGGGCGACAACTTCGTCGAGCCGTGCGCGAAGGTCATCGATTTGATTCTTGGTCGGTACCACCTCCACGACGGGGTCGAGGAGACCAGTAGGTCGAATCACCTGTTCGACTACCTGATCGGAGTGTTCGATCTCGTAGGGACCGGGAGTCGCCGAAACGAACACGATCTGGGGAACGAGTTCCATGAACTCGTCGAAGTTGAGGGGCCGGTTGTCGAGCGCGCTCGGCAGACGAAATCCGTGCTCAACGAGGGTCAACTTCCGGGAACGGTCTCCCGCGTACTGCCCTCGGATCTGGGGTACGGCAACGTGAGACTCGTCGATCACCACGAGGAGGTCATCGGGGAAATAATCGAGCAGGGTAAATGGGCGCTCTCCACGCCCGCGGCCATCTAGGTGAGCGGAGTAGTTCTCAACACCGGCGCACACCCCAGTTTGTTCGAGCATCTCCAGGTCGTGTTCCGTGCGTGAGCGAAGGCGCTGTGCTTCGAGTAGGCGGCCGCCGTCGTGCAGCGTCGCCAACTGCTCAGTCAGTTCAACTTCGATCGCGCGACAGGCTCGGTGCAAGGTGGCTGGGCCGGTGGCGTAGTGCGAGGCCGCGAAGAGAGTGAACTCCTTGACACCGCCCCTCTCCTCTAACGTGACGGGGTTAAAGAAGGAGATAGATTCGACTACGTCGTCGAAGAAGGAAACCCGCACCGCTTCGTGGCTATAGGCCGGTTGGATTTCGAGCGTGTCCCCCTTCATCCGAAACGTGCCGCGCTCAATAACCAACTCGTTTCGGTCGTACTGCATTTCTACAAGTCGCCGTAAGAGGGCTCGCTGTTCTACGACAGCGCCAACCTCCAGGGCCAGCATCCGCTCGCGATACTCGCGAGGTGAGCCCAAACCGTAGATGCACGATACCGAGGCCACGACGATGGTGTCACGGTGAGTTAACAGAGACGAAGTAGCGGCGTGTCGCAATCGATCTATCTCCTCATTAACGGAGGAGTCCTTCTCTATGTACGTATCACTACGCGGGATGTACGCCTCGGGTTGGTAGTAGTCGTAGTACGAGACGAAGAACTCCACTCGGTTTTTTGGCAACATCTCGCGAAGTTCCGACGCCAATTGCGCGGCGAGTGATTTATTGGGTTCGAGAATGAGGGTTGGACGTTGGACGCGTTCCACGAGCCACGCTATGGTCGCGGTTTTACCACTACCGGTAATACCCTCCAGGGTCTGCCAACGCAGACCGTCGCGAACCCCTTGGGCCAGTGCCGCGATGGCTTCGGGTTGGTCACCGGCGGGTTCGAATGGGGACTCCACCAAGAAGTCCATTACGACACGCCCTTTGAGCCAACGAGTTGATCTACCTTCGCGAACAACTCATCTCGTGTTCCCTCATTCCAGATGACGTTATCGGCGAGCCGTGCCCGCTCATCGTTCGAAATCTGGGCCGCGATACGAACCCGTGCCTCGTCGTCCGAGTAGTTCCGATCTCGACGCAGCCGCTCCAAAGAAACCTCCTCGCTCGCGAGGATTGCCCACACTTCGTCGAGAGCGAAGACAGTGCGGTGCTCGCGTCGAAAGAGCGGCAACGCCACGAAAACTACGTCACCCGTAGCTCCGTTAAGTTCCGCTACGAGATCCTTCTCTATCTGTGGATGAGTTATCGAGTTCACTCGGCGACGGGCGCTCGCGTCGCGAAAGATGATCTCGGCCAAAAAAGCGCGATCGAGCGTATCGTCGTCGCGTAGTATTGCTCGACCGAACGCGTCGCGCAGAGCCCGCCAGGCCGCTTTTCCCGGCGCCACCACTCGTCGGGCGCTTTCGTCGGCGTCGAGCACCAACCAGCCCCGCGACGCCAGGTACTCACCCACGGTGCTCTTTCCGGCCCCGATACCACCCGAAATGGCCACACGTTTCACGGCTCCACGGTACTCACCCCCTGTGACAGCGCCCACGAATTGGCCAGATGACGAGGTTCTCGCTCCGTCGTTGAGTAGTGTCGCAAGAAGTTCTCGAGGGGGATAGTTGACGCGCTACTTAGTGAGGCGACTGGTGACTTTCGTCCTCGTCGTTTTCGTAATTTCGGTGGGCGCCTTCTACCTCATTCACCTCTTACCGGGGGACCCCGCAGCCGTCATCCTCGGAACTGGGGATAGCCCGGCGAACCGGACCAAACTCTACGCCCAACTGGGTCTAAATAAGCCGATCTACGAACAGTACGTCGTGTGGATTAAGAACGTCTTGCACGGCAATTTGGGCACGTCTTTTATCTCTGAGACCTCGGTGTGGGGCACTATTCGGGCCGCAATTCCCATAGATCTCGAGATTATGTTTATAAGCCAGATACTCGCCTTCGCCGCGGCCGTTCCCCTCGCGATGCGCAGTGCGCGGCGCCCCGACGGCTGGCTCGACCGTGTCCTGAGCGCCGGCAGTTTCACGCTGTTGTCTATTCCCTCCTTTATCGCCATAGTTTTACTCGTACTATTCGTGGCCATAGACCTCGGAGTTCCCCACACGGGGGTGTCGTCTTACGTGAGTTTGACGTCGGACTGGGTCGTCAACCTCGAAAGTCTCGCCCTTCCGTCGATCGTCTTGGCGGTGGGCAGTTTCGTGGTGTACTTTCGCGTCCTTCGCAGCGACCTCATCGCGACGCTCCAGGAGGAGTTCATCACGATGGCGCGATCCAAGGGACTGAGCCAGCGACGGATCCTGTGGCGCCACGCTCTACGCCCCTCGTCGGTCTCGGTCCTCGGCGCGGCGGGAGTGAACATCGGTGGTCTCCTCGCGGGTGGCTTCATCGTCCAGTACCTGCTAGATATTCCGGGCCTCGGCTACACCTTGATTCAGGCCATTGGACTGAGCGACTATCTCGTCGTACAAGGCATAGTCCTCGTTGTCTCCGTGGGCGTAGTCCTCATAAACTTCTTCTTCGATATGGTCATTAACCTCGTCGATCCGCGGATTCGACGTGAGTAGTGCCTTCGCGGTTAGCGAGCTTCTCGAGTCCCCGGCCGCGACGCCCGAACGCAAACGGCGACTGGGTCTGTTGTTTTGGATTTGCGTCGGGTGGTTGTCCCTCAACGTCTTAGCCGCAATATTCGCGAACGTTTTGCCGCTTGACAATCCACTCCAACAGAACTACTCAGCAATCAACGTCGGTCCCTCACTGCATCACCTTTTCGGCACCGACGACCTGGGACGCGACATCTTCTCTCGAGTGGTGTTCGGTTCTCGAGTATCGATTGAAGTGGGGTTGGGGGCTATGGCCATTGGCTTCGGCGTCGGTGCGCCCTTGGGCATGTTGGCGGCCTACCGCCGCGGTACTCTCGACACCGTTCTTTCGCTGTTCATGTACGTCTTTCTCGCGTTTCCCGCAATCATTGCGACCATCGCCGTGCTTTCTTTTTGGACTCCGCGCTCACTTTTTAAAATCGTCATTGTCGTTGGTGTGGCCTCCGTGCCGTTGGTCTTTAGAGTTATTCGGGCCTCAACGATGAACGTCGCGACCCGAGAGTTCGTCGTGGCGGCCAAGGTTCAAGGTGCCACCGATAGAAGGATTCTCGTTAAAGAGTTGCTCCCCAACGTGGCACCAATTGGGGTGTCCTTTCTCCTCATCGGCGTGGCGACGGTGATTACGCTCGAAGGATCCCTCGCGTTTCTCGGTTTGTCGGTGAGCCCACCCACGCCGTCTTGGGGCAACATGATTAACGAGAGCCGGACGATTTTGCAGACCAACCCGTGGCTAGCCATCTTCCCCTCGGCGGCGATGTGTCTCTTTCTGCTCTGTTTAAATTTCATCGGTGACCGGTTACGCTCACACTTCGACGTGTCGGACGTAAAACTGTGAGCGACTCGTCACCCCTTCTTGAGGTCACCGACCTCTGCACGACGTTCACGACCCCGACGGGCCCCGTGGCCGCGGTTAGTGGCGTTTCCTTCACGTTAAATCACGACGAAACTCTGGGAATCGTTGGGGAGTCGGGCTCGGGAAAGACCGTCCTTTCTCGGACCGTTATGGGGCTCCAGCCAAGACGCAATGTCGTGGTGACCGGTTCTTCGCGACTCAACGGCGTCGAACTCGTTGGCGCGAGTGAGGCGGAAAAGCGCCGAGTGTGGGGACTGGAAGTCGCCATGATCTTCCAAGACCCGATGACCTCACTTAACCCCGTAATGCGCATCGGCAAGCAGATCGACGAAATTCTTCGCGTGCGCCGCGGTCTCAGCCGATCGGCGGCGCGCGATCGCGCAATTGAACTGCTCGAGTTGGTGGGCATTCCCTCGCCCACGCAGCGGTACCGAGAGTACCCCGGAGCGCTTTCGGGCGGAATGCGCCAGCGCGTCGTCATCGCGGCCGCGCTGGCGGGGTCACCCCAGTTGCTCATGGCCGACGAACCCACGACCGGCCTGGACGTTACCATTCAGGCCCAGATTCTCAACCTCCTCGACGACCTCCGCGCTCGCCTTCGCATGTCGGTGGTGCTCGTTACCCACGACCTCGGCGTCGTGGCGACGCGCACCTCACGACTTGTCGTTATGTACGCCGGGAGGGTTGTGGAAGTCGGTTCGACCAGGGACCTCTTCGCGCGGCACCGCATGCCCTACACCCGAGCTTTACTGGAGGGCTCCCCGCGACTTTCTAACCCCGCGCACACTCGGCTCGTGACCATACCGGGGAGGCCCCCGAATCTCGCTCAACTGCCCGCGGGTTGTAGTTTCGCACCGCGCTGCGCCTACGCTACGGCCCAGTGCCACGTGGAACGGCCCGAACTCCAACCGGCCGACGGTCTAGGTCACTACTTCGCGTGCTGGAATCCACTGCCCACGCCCACGGGGGTCTCGTGAGCGACTCGCGCCAACCACTTCTGAAGGTACGTGACCTCACCGTTACCTTCGGGCCCCGTCGACGACGTCTCAGTGCCGTCGCCGGAGTCAGTTTCGAAATCTACGAAGGTGAGACCTTGGGACTCGTCGGTGAGTCGGGGTGCGGAAAGTCCACCACCGGTCGGGCCCTAATGCGAATTGTGGAACCCTCCGGCGGCTCCGTGGAGCTCGATGGCGTCGAGGTCACTTCACTCAAGGGCGCGGCGCTGCGCCGTTTACGCACCCGAATGCAGATGATTTTTCAAGATCCCATCAGCTCACTGAACCCGCGCCGACGCGTTCGAGACATCGTGGCCGAACCCCTCGACTGTTGGCAAAGCGCGAAGGGCGAAGACCGACGGCGCGTAGTGGACGAGCTGTTGCACCAAGTGGGCATCGATCCGGACCTTTACGGCGAACGTTTCGCGCGCCAGTTCTCCGGCGGACAGTGTCAACGAATCTCCATCGCCCGTTCGCTGGCCATGAAGCCGAAACTGCTGATCTGTGACGAGATGGTCTCGGCCCTCGACGTTTCGGTTCAAGCGCAGATTCTCAACTTGCTCGAAGACCTCAAGGCGCAGTACGGACTCACGCTCCTTTTCATCGCCCACGACCTGGCCGTCGTCAAAAACGTGTCCGACCGCGTGGCGGTGATGTACCTCGGCAAAATATGCGAAATCGGTCCTTCGGACACTCTGTACGAGTCGCCCGAGCACCCGTACACTTCCTTCCTGCTGGGCGCGGCGCTCGAGGCCGACCCGGACTCTCCGGCCCACCGAGAAGTGCTTAGCGGTGAGCCACCGAGCCCGCTAAATCCCCCCTCGGGCTGCCGATTTCGTACGCGATGCCCTCTGGCACAGGATCGCTGCACCTCCGAGGAGCCCGCACTGCGTGAGGTCGGTGACGGCCACCGCGTGGCCTGTCACTTTCCTCTGTCGCTTGAGCGTCGTTGAGACCCAGCCACGTCGCGCCGTTAGCCTTCTTCGCTCCCGTCGCCGCCTTCGATACTCGGTGCCGAGCCGTTAGCGCCTTCGTAGCTCGCCTCTTCGGCTTTAGGTGTCGCCTCGGTGGCGTACTCCGCCCACGCCGCCTGCGCTTCCGTTTCGGGAGTGAACTCGCCGTACTCTAGGGACCCAATGTAGTTACCGTCACTGTCGTACGCGTGGGAGCCGAAGGCCTCACGATACTCCTCGGACACCTCGCCCCCTTCGGCGGCCTGCTTTATCGACAGGGAGATGCGACGACGCGCGGTGTCGAGTTCAATGATCTTGACCCACAACTCCTCCCCCGCACTAACGACCTGTTCGGGTGAGTCCACGTGGTGCGCGGCCATCTCCGAAATGTGCACCAGACCCTCGATGCCCTCGCCCACTTGGATGAACGAACCAAAGGGCACCAGTTTGGTCACCCGCCCGTAAACGAGTTGGTCAACGGCGTGGCTGTCCGCGAAGACTTGCCACGGATCGGACTGGGTCGCCTTGAGTGACAGAGAGATTCGTTCCTTGGAAAAGTCGACGTCGAGGACTTCGACGTCGACTTCGTCGCCGACCGTGACCACTTGGCTGGGGTGATCGATGTGTTTCCAACTGAGCTCGGACACGTGGATGAGCCCATCCATTCCCCCCAGATCCACGAACGCGCCAAAGTTGACCACCGAAGAGATGACGCCGTGTCGACGCTCGCCCGGCTTGAGGTTTGATAGAAAATCGCCGCGCTGCTCTTTCTGCGTCTCTTCGAGCCAGGCTCGGCGCGACAACACCACGTTGTTACGGTTTCGGTCGAGTTCGATAATTTTGGCCTCGACTGTTTTGCCGATGTAGGGCTGCAGTTCACGAACCCGGCGAAGTTCGACGAGCGACGCGGGCAAAAACCCTCGAAGTCCGATGTCGACAATAAGGCCGCCCTTGACGACTTCGATGACTACACCTTTGACCACTTCGTCACGGTTCTTCAGCTCTTCGATGTTGGCCCACGCCTTTTCGTACTGGGCGCGTTTCTTAGAAAGAACCAGGCGACCTTCCTTGTCCTCCTTTTGGAGCACCAGACACTCGACTCGATCGCCCAGTGACACGATCTCCGAGGGATCGACGTCGTTTCGAATGGAGAGCTCGCGAGAAGGAATTACGCCCTCGGACTTAAATCCGATATCGAGCAACACTTCGTCGCGGTCGATCTTTACGACGGTCCCCACCACGAGGTCCCCGTCGTCGAACTCCAATACACTCCCGCCGACTAGGTCGGTCAGATCCGTACCGACCAAATCATCCTCGGTAATGACCCGCGGAACGTAAACGCCGTTCTCGTCGAAAATGCCCATCTGCTGGGTGGAGAGGAGGCCCGTAGCTTCCGTCATGGGGTACTACTTTCGTTTGACCACACCGGGGCCTGACTAGTCATTAGGACGGGGTCACCGGTGTTAACCCCGGCGGAAAGTCTACCATCGTCACTCCGCGGTGAATTCAGCCCTTGGCGGCGGCCCAGTTTTCGCCCCACGCCAGGGAGACTTCTAGAGGAACGCTCAACGTGGCCGCGTGCGTTAGGGCGTCCACGACGACTTCGGACACACGGTCGCGTTCGTGCGGGGGGGCCTCGACGACGACTTCGTCGTGCACTTGGAGCACGAGTCGCGCTTCGAGGTGCTCGTCGCTCAGCTGGCGGTCCAATCGAACCAGCGCGGACTTAAACACGTCGGCGGCCAGGCCCTGGATACCCGCGTTCATGGCCTGACGCTCGGCGGCCATTCGAGCTGGCCCCACCGAGGTCGTGAGGTCCGGAAACGGCCGAATCCGCCCAAACTCAGTTCGCGAGTAGCCCTGAGCGCGAATGTCGGCGACGACCGCGACCATGTACTCGCGCAAACTGGGGAACCCCGCGAAGTAACGGTCCATGATCTCCTTCGCGGCCCCCACGCTCACGCCGAGGCGCTGCGCGAGACCGAAGGCCTCCATACCGTAGGCCAGTCCGTAGGAAACGGCCTTGGCCTGCTCACGTTGTTCGGCCGTGACCAGGTGACTCGAGACACCAAAGACCGACGCGGCAATCGTGCGGTGAACGTCTTCGTGAGAAGCGAAAGCGGCCAGGAGGCCCTGGTCTTGGGAGAGGTGCGCCAAGATGCGTAGCTCGATTTGGTTGTAATCGGAAACCGCGAAGAGCCACCCCGGTGTCGGCACGAATGCGTAACGCAGCCGCCGCCCCTCGGTCGTTCGAACGGGAATGTTGTGCAGATTGGGCCCCTCCGACGAAATGCGTCCGGTGCGCGCGACGACTTGATTGAAAGTGGCGTGAATGCGCCCGTCGGGTCCCACCGCGTCGCTCAGAGACGTGCCGTAGGTGCTTCTAAGTTTCTCCACCTCCCGGTAGCGCAGTATGAGCGCCACGATTGGGTGGTGCGTCGAAATGGATTCGAGGCTCGTCGCGTCGGTTGAATATCCAGTTTTGATGCGCTTGGTCTTGGGCAGACCGAGCTCTTCGAAGAGGACCACTTGTAGCTGCTGGGGAGAGTTCACCTTAAATTCGTGGCCCGCGACGCGCTGAATCTCGGCCTCGAGAGCGGACGATTCGATACGAAACTCCTGTGCGATGGCGCGAAGAAGGTCACCGTCAACTCGAACGCCCCGACCCTCCATGCGACCGAGGACCGCCACGAGTGGGAGCTCGACCGATTCGTAAAGTTCGCGCAACTGCCAGCGTTCAATTTCCAGGCGCAACGCCACCCGGAGCCGACCGACGAGCGAGGCCTCGCGGGCCAGTGCGTCGTCGGTCACGTCGTCAAAGAGCGTTCCACTCTCCCCCTCGGGACTCTCCTCGAGGTAGCGCTGCGCGACGTCGCGCAGCGTGTACTGCCCGCTCAAAGCGTCCACCAGGAAGGCCATAATCATCGAGTCGTCGACGGGGGGGGCCAATACCGCGCCACACTCGTCGGCCCACCGGTATAGACCCTTAACGTCGTGACCGGCGATCCCTCGACTACCCACGGCGTCGAAGAAACCGGGGCCGTCGTAGGCGGCCCACGTGCCGCGCCTTTCGTTAAGGGCCACGACGCGTCCGGCGCCGTAGGCAACCAGGACTACGCCCTCGTCACCCCACAGTTCGTCGTCGTTACTTACGCGTCGAAGCTTGGCGGCCACCGGCGAAGAAATCTGGTCACGACCGTGCGGGCTCGTCGAGCCGATCGCTTCACCCGTACCGAGTAGTCCCTCCTTCATGAGACGCTCCACTCGCGACGCGAGAGTCGTCATTTCGAAGGTCTCAAAGAACTCACGGACCGCACCGCGGGTCCAGCCCCCCAGGTGTAAATCCTCTAACGTGACGTCTAGGGGCACGTCGCGCACCAGTCGCATAACCCGTTCATTATTACGAGCCCGCTCCTCGAAGGTCGCAAGATTCTCGCGCAACTTGGGCGAAAGTCCCGACAGATTTTGGTACAGGTCGTCTAAGTCTCGAAACTGAGTGAACAGTTTCGCGGCGGTCTTCTCCCCGACTCCCGGTACCCCGGGCAGATTGTCCGACGCGTCGCCGCGCAGGGCGGCCAATAGGGTGTAGCGCGCCGGTTCAATGCCGCACCGTTCAAAGATTCCCGCTTCGTCGTAGAGGGAGTAGTCCGACACACCTCGTCGGTTGTAAAGAACCTTGACGAAAGGGTCCTGCACCAATTGAAAAGTGTCGCGATCCCCCGAGACCACGACGACCGGGAACTGACTGTCGCGGGCCCGCGTCGCGAGTGTCGCGAGGACGTCGTCCGCTTCGTAACCGGTCACCCCAATCACCGGCACGCTCAACGCAGCGCACATCGCGCGAATAAAGTCGAACTGGGGCTCGAGTTCGGGCGGCGTTTCCGCCCGACCACCCTTGTAGTCGGTGGTCAGGGCGTCACGGAAAGTTCCCCCGGGCAGATCGAAAGCGACGGCGAGGGCTCGCGGTCGTTGCGAGGTGACGAGGGACACCAACATCGAGCCGAACCCGTGCAGCGCGTTGGTTACCAGACCCGAGCTCGTTCGAATATCGGTCGGTAGGGCGAAGAAGGCCCGAAAAGCTAGAGACATTCCGTCGAGCAGCACCAGGGGACGCTGGTCGTCGGTTACGTCAGCCAACGAACTCGCCCCGCAGTATCTGTTGGGCGACGTCACGCATTCGGATTCTTGCCCGCATCGCGGACTGTTGGATGACCTCGAAGGCGGCCGGTTCGTCGAGGCCCCGTTGGGTCATGAGCAACTCCTTCGCGCGCTGAACGATCTCTCTGGTTTCTATCTTGTCGTCGGCGCCGAGACTGTCGGTGGCTACCAGCGGCTCGATTAAGGCGGGATTCAATATCGCGGCCAGTTTCGGGAGTATCTCACTGCTGCGAAACGGCTTGACCAGGTAAGCCGCTACGCCCGCGTCTCGCGCACTCTCGATTAGGGACCGTTGACTAAAAGCCGTCAAAAGAACCACCAAGGTGTGAGAGTCTTTGACCTGGCGCGCTACCTCGAGGCCGTCTAGGCCGGGCATCTTGATATCGAGTAGCGCCATGTCTGGCTCTAACTCCTTGATCATCGCTAACGCGTCGTCCCCTCGGGCGGCCTCCCCGACCACCAAGTAGCCATCTCCCTCAAGAATCTCCTTGAGGTCCAGCCGGATTATGGACTCGTCATCCGCTAATACGACGCGCCTACTCACGTATCTCCTTCGGGGTCCACTCGCGCAACAGATCGTCACGAGCGCTCACCAGTTCGCGCACCTCCGACGCGCGCCGCGTCATTTCGGCGTTCGCTACCGACACGTGACGCGCGAGGTCCTCGTACTCCCGGGTCTGCAGCGGGGTCTCCGACACGAGGGCGCGTATCCGGGCGTCGTCGAGTGCGTCGTTCCACACCGCCACCTGTTCTTCTAGTACCGCCAGACTCTCGCGCGCGTGGGAGAGTTGGCGCTGCACGTCGGCTAAGCGACGCTGGATCAGGCGAGAACTCACCATTCCAGTCTACGACGGACCCTTTGCGAACACCGCGACACGCTCCGCGCGTCGAAGCAGCTCCGCCGACGGTGACGCGCCGAAGCCGAACCGCGCCTCGACGCACTCGGTCCAGCCAGTCGCGCGCGTCGCCACGTCCACGAGGTCACTGGGCTCCTCTACGCAGTGGCGCGCCAAAACCCGGTTCACCAACCTCGCGTAGGGCGACTCGAAGAACCCCCCCACGTACGCGCGCAGGCCCTCCCCCCGAGCCCGCTCAATAATCTCGACGGCCCGTTCGAAGCCCCCCACCCGTGCCGGTTTGACGCAGATCATCGTGGCCGAACCCTGCGCGACAATCCGCGCGACGTCGGCCAAAGACCGCACGGACTCGTCGAGGCTGACCGCCACGTTGAGTTGCCGCGCGAGTTGCGCGTGTTCGCTGAACTGTTCGATTCCGAAGGGCTGCTCAACCGCGTCCACCACAACCACCCCACTCAACTGACCCAACAGTTCGTGCACCTGAGCCACTGAATCGGCCCCGGCATTTAGGTCCAACAAAATTGGCACCGAGAGCGCCGCGAGACGCTCCAACGCTTCGGCCCCAAGTGGGTCCGGCGCGCACTTCACGCGAACTCGCGCGACGGCGGTGACCTCCGACCACGGGGCGTCGTCGAGCACCGAAACACTCACCTGAGCGGGCGGGTCATAACGGGCGGGCCACGCCGTTTCCGCGCGCACGCCCCTCGCTTTCATCTCCCAGTCCCGTAGGGCCATGTCGACGAGGGAGTTGGCCCAGCGAATCGATGGGTCCGCGCCGTCGAGGTCCCCGACGCGCCACCCGGTGAAGGTCCCCGCGACGTCCGTCGAGATCAGCTCGGTCCGCGCGAGAATCACGCAGGCGGCGGAGATGACGTCGTCGACCCCGGGATCGCCGTTTAGCGCGGTGAGCTGGGGCGCTACCTCGCCGTAGCCCACGACCGAACGATGCTCCAGCGCCAAAAACAGTCGGTCTCGCCGGAGGTGGTGTTGCCCGCTCGCGCGCACCGGGTGGGCCAGTTCAACTTCGTGGCGGTAGAGGGTCCCTTTCACTCCCGCCACCCTAGAAGTACTGCTACCGTGGTCGCGCTAGCCCGGATGGCGGAATCGGCAGACGCGGAGGCCTCAAAAGCCTTTACCCGAAAGGGTGTGTGGGTTCAAGTCCCACTCCGGGCACTGTTAGCGTGGCCCCGTGGACACGACGAGTGAGTTCAGCGAGGACCTTGTCGCGCTCTTTCCTGGTCAAGGTTCGTTGGGCGAAAGAGCGGGCGTGGCGTGGCTCACGTCGGCGAACTGGGACGTGGTCGCTCGAGTCAGCGACGTGAGTGACACCGACGTGGAGCGCCTGCTGTGCGTGGCGGGCGCCGACGAAGTGGTGCGAACTGACAACGCCCAGCTCGCCACCTTCGCCCTTTCCATGGTCGGCTACCTCGACCTCGTCGACCAGGGAGTGCGTCCTCGCTACTTACTGGGGCACAGCCTCGGGGAGTACGGGGCGCTGGTGGCCTCTGGGCTGCTCACTCTCGAAGAGGGCGCCCGACTGATTAGCGTGCGGGGAAGAGCGATGGCCCGCGCCGCCCTCCACCAAGACGGGACGATGGTCGCTCTAATGGGTGCGGGTCCGGGGGCCCGCGAGGCCTTGGACGACCTCGAAAACGTTTGGGTGGCCAACATCAACGGGAGTGATCAGATCGTGGTGAGCGGAACCCGCGCCGCCCTGGGCGAACTCGTGGCGACCCACCGCGCCCTCGGTTGGCGACGGGCCAGCCCCTTGGCCGTGGGGGGGGCCTTTCACTCCCCACTCATGTCGAGCGCCCAAGTGGAACTGGATCGGGCCCTCGCGCAGGCCAATTGGGGCACCACCGATCAAGTCATCATTTCGAACGTCGACGGACGGCGCCACGCCTCGTCGCACGAGTGGCGAAAGTTGCTTAGTGAGCAGTTGACCTCACCCATTGAGTTTCTACGGGCTACCGAAGCGCTACCTGACGTCGTGCGCCGTAGCGTGGAGGCGCCCCCCGGGGCTGTTTTGTCGGGCCTCACGAAGCGGATTCGATCGTTCGATCACCAATACACCCCGGCTTCGCCGCTCGAAGTAGAGGAGATCACACCATGACGCGACACGTCATCGTCACCGGGGCCAGTCGAGGCATCGGGGAAGCCATCGCTCGACACTTCGTTGAGTTGGGTGACAGCGTTGTGAACCTGTCCCGCTCGCTTACGGCGCCCCCGGGCGTCGCGAAGAGCTTCTCAGTCGACGTCGCCGACTCGACCGCCGTTAGCGACGCCGTGAAGGAGTCCGTTGGCGAATTTGGTCCCGTCGAGGTGGCCGTCATCAACGCGGGAATTACCCGAGACGGCCTCTCGGTTCGCATGACCGACGACCAGTGGCGCGAAGTTCTGGCGGTCAACCTCGACGGGGCCTTCTACTGTGCGCGCGCCGCACTGGGTTCGATGATTCGTGCGCGTCGCGGATCCCTCGTGTTCATTGGGTCCATATCACCCTTCGTGGGCGTGGCGGGACAGGCCAACTACGCGGCGGCCAAGGCCGGTCTGGTCGGACTGGCGCGTGCCCTCGCGAAGGAAGTGGCCTCACGTTCGATTACCGTCAACGTAGTGGCCCCAGGATTGGTTGACACGGACATGACGAGCGACCTCGGCGTGGCGCGCGAAACGATGGCGGCCATGATTCCCCTGGGGCGAGTAGCGACGGTGGATGATATTGCGGGCGTTGTGGGGTTTCTCGCCAGTAACCACGCGCGCTACATAACCGGGGCCGTAATTCCCGTCGACGGCGGATTGGCCATGGGACTTTAGTCGCTCCCGGCTTCGGGTACCGTGACTACGATGGAGCGACGGAAAAAGGAGCAAGGCCATGACTCGCGACGAGGCTTTCGCAAAATTCACTGAAGACACGGTCGAAGTGTTGGCCGTAGATGCCGCACAGGTTACCCCCGCGGCCTCTTTCGGCGATGACTTGGGCGCCGACAGTCTCGACTTAGTCGAGTTGGTCATGGCCCTGGAAGAGACCTTCGACATTGAAGTCGCCGAAGATGAGCTGAAAGAGATCAAGACCGTCGGCGAGGCCTTCGAGTTGATCTACGCCAAGCTGTAGTGCTGGTCGCGCACACCCCGTCGGGCCCGGTGCGCGGTCGAAGGGTCGCGGTCACGGGGGTGGGCGCCCTAACCTGCGCCGGCG
>JAKBAB010000134.1 GCA_021815645.1 Actinomycetes bacterium | reverse complement strand
TTTCGGCGACACTCAGAGTGAAGTCGATGCGCGCCGCGGAGGCCGCCGCGGCCGAACGGGCGTGGGAGCTGCTCGATCACCTCGGCCTTCAGCACATCGCCAACAACTTCGGCAAAGAGCTCTCCGGCGGGCAGCGCCGCTCCATCGATCTCGCGATGGCCGTCATACGGGAGCCGAGCATCTTGCTGCTCGACGAGCCGATGGTTGGCGTGGCGCCCGCGTTGGTGCCGGCGCTGCTTAAGGAAGTGCGTTCGATGGCCGATCGAGGTACTGGAGTACTCATCGTCGAACACGCGCTCGACGTCATCTCCTCGCTCTGTCACCGCGTCATCGTCATGGCGTCGGGCGCGGTTATCGCTCAGGGCACCTACCAGCAGATCACCGAAAACGACGAGGTTCGTCGGGCGTACCTCAGCTAGGTCCGTATCGCGCGTCGGCCGTAACGGGGCCGGTTAGAAGTCGAGATCGAGGTCGTCGAAAGGCTCTTCGTCGCGCCGGTGAACGTCGAGCGAGAGCAGTTCTCCCGAGATCGGGCAGTAGAAGGCAGTCATCGTCAACGCTTCGTGCAGGGTTATCCGGTAGTCGGCGGGGTCGACGGACCGCGCCGCAGCGCCGGCGCGCCACCTAGTCGAGTCTCGTGATAACCGTGCTCCAGCGCGCGTACGCAATTCGTAGCCGGCGTCGTCGCGTACCAGGCGCAGGGCAGGACCGAGGCGCTGACCGCAGTCGCCGGCGACGACCTCGCCTGATGGTTCGTGACCCAGGCGCTGGGCGCGTAGCGCCCTTCGCCGTCGCTCGGTGTCGTCGCCGCCGCCGACCACACCGTAGAGGCGTTCGGCAACTTCGGCCGTGACGGCCCCGCGCTGGACGTCGGTCCGTACCGCGTCGGGGGGACGGTTTAGCGGGTCCCCGACGCCGCCACCACCTTGCCAGGAAACCGCGAACACGTCACCGTGGCGAAGCTCGCGCGAGCCGGGTTTCGGTCCGAGGTCGATGCCGCGTTGGTCGCTGCCATTTTCTAACCACGCGGCGCTCGGTCCTTCGCCGTCGCGCGAGAACCACCGCTGGCGCACGGTCGCGCCGGGCGCACCGCCGAAGAGGCCGACGGAGTTGGGCACCTGCGCCCCGTGGGTCATGATGAGGGCCGTCGCGCTTTGGGCGCCCCAGAGAGTGAGGGCAATCTCGCCCGAGCGGCCCCCGCGCGTGGTCCCCGCGCCGGCCGTATCGGGGCGTAGTCGCCGGTAGTGGTAGTAGAGCGGAAAGACCTGCTCGTTCCGCTCGACGTCGGCGATGGCGGGTACGGGCACGGCGCACGGTCCGCCGGCGTCGACGCCGTCGTGCGTGACGAAAGCTCCCGAACCACCGGCGAGCGGGTCGAGTAAGTGGAGGCCGAATCGTTCGCCCGCTTCGTTGAAGCCACCGAGATTAAAGGTCGACATTGTGCCGGAGCTAACGGCCTGGGCGCGCTCACCGTAAGCAGTCGAACAGGCGAGGAAGAGATTTAGGGCGCGCTGGACCACGTTCGTGACGGTCCAAATAGTCTCAACGGTGGCGCTGCCCACGGGGGCGGGGTGTTGGGCCGTGCAGATCAAACCGTCGGGCGCCACGATCTCGACCGGACGGAGCAGACCCTCGTTCCACGACTGGGCGAAGCCGAGCGTGGGGATGAGAGCGCCGGTGACACCACCGCGTAGCCCCGATCGCGTCGCGTTGATAAAGCCGGGCGCCTGGAGACTCGATCCCGAAAAATCCAGCGTGAGGCCGTCGCCGCGCTTCGTCGCGACGAGGTCCACGTCGTAGAGTCGGTTTTCGTGCCCGTCGTGCTCTAAGAAATCGCGCACGTGAATTCGACCGTCGGGCAGCTCCCGGAGCCGCCGGCGCGTCTCGCGCTCGGTCTCATCGATCATGCGCTCCATAACGTCACTTACGACCTCGGACCCGTAGCGGGCAAAAAGGACGCGCAGCCGCTCGGTCGCTACGTGCAACGTGGCGATGAACGCCCGGATATCGAGTCCGAGAGACGCGGGCAGCCGGCTGGCGGTCACGATCATCTCGAGGACGTCGTCACGCACCACGCCGCGGTCCACCAGCTTGACGGCCGGAATCCGAAGGCCCTCCTGGTACACCTCGGTCGCGCTCGGGCACCACGAGGCGAAGTTCATTCCCCCCACGTCGGTTTCGTGGGCCATGACGCCGGCCCAGGCGACCAGCCGGTCTCCGTCGAAGATCGGGGCCGTCATTTGAACGTCATTTTGGTGCAGGGCGCCCACGTAGGGATCGTTGCCTATAAACATGTCTCCGTCACTCGGGGCCCCGCGGCCGTTCAGGTGGCGAATTAGGGCCCCCACCGGGGGCGCCTCGTGGGTCACCTGAAGGCCCATGGTGGCGAAGGAGCCGTCGGGGAGGTACAGACCGGTAAAGAAGTCCGAGGCTTCGGTGACCGTGGGAGAGCCCGACACGCTCTGAAGGGCTATGCGCATCTCCTCGGTGACGCTGAGTAAGCGGTTGCGGATGACCTCGAAGGTGACCGGGCCCAGCTCGTCGCCGGTCGCGGCCCCTTCGCGCGCCGGCGACGGGGCGACGGTGACTACGACGTTGCCCCACTGGTCGGTGCGCGCCGTGGCCCCGGGGGGTACTACGAGGGTCTGGCCGGGAAACTCAACCAGACACGGACCCGATAACTCCACGTTGGGTCGAGGTTGGCGCGTACGGTAGACGCGGCAAAGTTCGGGCGCCTCAGGGTCGTCGAAGACGACCGAGCGACTAGCCACCTCGACTAAGTCGTCGTCGGGGGCCGGCTCAACGGGGAGGGGCAGCGCCACGGTCGCCGTCGCGCGCAGATTGGTCAGTTCGTAGCCCGCCTCGCGAAAGGCCGACCCCGCGCCGTAGAGCGCTTCGTACTGGGATTCGAACGAGCGCAACGTCTCTTCGAGCAGGCCAGTGCGCTCCGGGTTACCGTCGATGACGACGTCGAGGTGGTGCGCCTGACCGTGGTAGCGCAAGGCCACGGTGGTCCTCACCGTGAGCTCCCCACCGCTCACGTCTCGTCGCGCGAGGGTAAAAGCCTCTGAGGTAACGGCCGTGGCGCCGTCGGCGAGGGCTCGCTCGCCATCGCTCGATGGCGCGCCCCCCGGCGCGACCCGTAGGTAGAAGGGGCGCTGCACGGTGGCTTTCGCGTCACTCGTGGCGACGCC
>JAKBAB010000032.1 GCA_021815645.1 Actinomycetes bacterium | reverse complement strand
CGAGACCGAGTCGCTCGGCTCGATCCACGATCAGCGTGTTCACCGTCGGAAGGTCGATACCAGACTCGACGATCGTCGTACAGACCAGCACGTCGTAACGTCGCTCCCAAAAATCCACCATGACGCGCTCGAGGGTCCCCTCGTCCATCTGGCCGTGAGCGACCGCGACGCGCGCGTCGGGCACCACCTGGGTCAGCCGCCGAGCGACCTGGTCGATGTCGGACACTCGATTGTGGACGAAGAAGGTCTGACCCTCACGCAACAGCTCACGGCGAATGGCCTCGACGACCGCGGCCTCGTCGTACTCCCCGACGTGGGTGAGAATCGGGCGCCGCTCGGCCGGGGGCGTGGCGATAGTTGAGAGGTCCCTGATGCCGGTGAGGGCCATCTCGAGCGTCCGGGGAATCGGACTGGCACTTAGGGTCAGCACGTCTACCCCCACCGCGCGGGATTTAATCGCCTCTTTGTGAGTGACCCCGAAACGCTGCTCCTCATCGACCACGAGCAGTCCCAGGCGCGCGAACTGCACCGACGCGTTGAGCAGACGGTGCGTCCCAATGACCACGTCGACGCTACCGTCGCTCAGTCCCGCAACCGTCGCGGCCGCCTCCTCGTCGTCGACGAAACGACTGAGCAGGGCCACCCGCACCGGGAAGGGGGCGAAGCGCTCGCAGAACGTGGCGTAGTGCTGGCTGGCTAACAGCGTCGTGGGGGCCAAAACACAGGCCTGGCGACCGTCTTGGACCGCCTTAAACACGGCGCGCAGAGCCACTTCGGTCTTGCCGAAACCTACGTCGGCGCAGATCAGGCGGTCCATCGGGCGAGGCGACTCCATGTCGGCGGTGACGTCGGCGATCGCTCGGGCCTGATCGGCCGTCAAGGTGTAGGGGAAGAGGTCTTCCATCTCGCGCTGCCATACGCTGTCCGGCGCGAACGCGTGACCGGGCGCCACGCGGCGCTCCCGGTAGAGCTCGACGAGCTCTTGGGCCACCACGAACGCCGCGGCCCGCGCCTTGGCCCGCGCGCGTTGCCACTCGACCCCACCCATACGCGACAACGCCGGTCGCTCCCCACCGTTATATGGGGTCAGGGCGTCTATCTGTTCCGTCGGCCAGTAGCTTCGCCCGTCTTTAAATTCCAGGACCAGGTAGTCGCGTACGACACCGTTGATCGCGCGCGTGGTCGTTCCAGAGAAACGCGCGACGCCGTGCTGGCGATGAACGACGTAGCTGCCCACCGCCAGGTCGTCGAAGAACCCGTCCACGGCGCGCGCGCGCGCGACGGGCGCGCGGTGCTGGCTGCGCCGTCCAGTTAGGTCACTCTCGCTCCACAGAACGACCTCGGGGTCGTCGAGGGCGAAGCCCGACGAAAGAGTTCCTTCGAGAACGCAAAGCCTCGCGTCCAGCGCCCGCGCGGGGTCTAGGGAGACCTCCAGTCCCTCGTCGGCCAACGCCGCCGCGACCCGCCGAGCCGCGGCGGCCGAGGGGGTCACGACGACCCCCCGTCGTTGCGACGACCAAGTTCGAACGTGGGCGGCGATTCTCGCCGGATCGCCCTGAACGACCGGCGGCGACGTCAGGCTGGACGACTCCCCCGCCGCGGGATCGAACGCGAGGGAGACGTCGAGGCGACCGGCGAGCGCCTCGTCGAAACCGCGGTGCAGCAGGGGAATCTCTCCCGCGGCACGCCACGTCGTCGCCACGACGTCGGTGAGTTCACGCTCCTCGGCGAGCAGGTCGGCGAGGCGACTTCGAACCCGAGATGGTTCGACCGCGACCACGTACGCGCCCGACGCCTCGTCGAGCAGAGTTTTTGGGTTCGCCACGAAGAGGCCCATCCACCCCTCCATCCCGTCGAAGTGCTGGCCCGCAGCGAGCCGTTCGAAGGTGGCGGCACCCCACGGAGATTCGCGCACGAAGTCACGGGCCCGTTCGCGCTCGGTCGTAGTTAGCGCCCACTCTCGCGCGGGGGCCACGACCGCTACTTCGAGGTCCGCCGTCGAGCGCTGCGTCGCAACGTCAAAAACGGTAAGTCGTTCCAGTTCGTCGCCGAAGAAATCTGCGCGCACCGGCGCGTCGTCCTGGGCCGGCCAGAGGTCGACGATGCCCCCCCGCACGGCGAACTCGCCGCGGTGCTCGACTAAGGGCTCTCGCCGGTAGCCGTCCGCGACGAGAGAGCGCACCAACTCCTCACGCTCAAAGGCGTCGCCGCGTCGCAACGTAACGGGGGGTCGAGCCGCCCCGGGCGTCAAAACCTGTACCAGGGAGCGGGCCGAGGCGACTAAGACGCGCGGCGCGTCGCCCGAGGCGATGCGCCATCGCACGAGCGAGCGCGTCGCCATCACCCGCGCGTCGGGACTGACCCGTTCGAGCGGGTGAGTGTCCCACCCGGGCCACAGCGCGACCGGTGCGTCGCCCAGCCAAGCCCGCAGGTCGTCGAAGAGTCGGTCGGCTTCGCCCGACGTCGCGGTGAGGGCGATCAGAAAGGGCCGCTCCAGGGATAGCGCACCAATCGCTAGCGGAGTGGCGTAACTCGACGGTACGAGCGAACCGGCGCGCAACGACGCGAGGACGCTCGGGGCGAGCCGCTCGAGGACCCTAGCGAGACCGACCGACTCGCTCACGAGCCGTTGACGCGGCGCTGCGCGGCGTCAAACCCGTCCTCGATCACCCAACCGATAACGTCGGCCGCCGCCTCGATGGCCGTACTGAGAACCGCGGCCTGCTCACCGCGGGGGCGGGTGAGCACGTAGTTCGCGCCGTGGTCGCGGTGGGGGGGCTTGCCTACCCCTATGCGAAGTCGCGCGAACTCTCGACTCTTTAGTACGTCGGCCACCGAGCGCAGTCCGTTGTGCCCGGCGAGACCACCGGAGTGCTTGAGTTGCAACCTTCCCGGTTCCAGGTCGAGTTCGTCGTGGACGACGAGGAGGTGACCGATGTCCTGGAGTGACGTTCGCCGCAGCAGGCCCGGCAGCGCGGCGCCCGATTCATTCATGAAAGTCGTGGGCACCGCCAAAGTAACCGCGCCACCCGGGGTGTCAATCGTGGCGGTGCGGGCCCGTTGACCTCGTTCGAGCGTCAGCGAACGGTCGAAGTGTCGAGCCACGCAGTGCACCGCGTCTCCCCCTACGTTGTGGCGCGTCCCTTCAAACTCCGACCCGGGATTGGCCAAACCCAACACCAGCCAGACGCTGGCGCGCCCGCTGCGTTCCTTCTCGCGAGCGCGCGCTGGCGCCACGGCGAACTACGGAGCGGCGTCGGGTCCGCCACCGGTCTTGGCGGCGCGACCGGCGTGAGTCGCCACGACCGAGACCGTTACGTCACCGGCCGCTTCGACCCCTTCGGGTAGCTCTAAGTCACTTACGCGAATCGCGCCGCCCACCACGAGCGACGAAATATCAACCGAGATGAAGTTGGGAATGCGGTCCGGTCGAGTCCGCACTTCGAGGCTAAACATCTGCTGGTCAACTTCCCAGTCAGCGTGACGTACCTCCACGGCGTCCCCCACGACGTGCACGGGCACTTCGACGATGACTTCGCGATTCGGGTCGACCACGTGAAAATCGATGTGCGAAACCGAGCCCCGAACCGGGTGACGTTGAACGTCACGGGCCATAACGGTGTAGTCGCGGCCGTCGGCCGCGAGGGTAATCAGCGAGTTAAGACCCTGCTCGCCCGATACGGCCTGACGGAACTCCTTCGCGTCTACCGACACGGCCAGGGGTTCAACGCCCTCACCGTAGACCACGGCGGGAATGGCTCCCCCGTGGCGCAGGCGCCGAGAGTTCGCCGACCCCTGGGGACGTTTGGTCGTGGCCTGCAACGTGACATCGGTCATGGTAACTCCTGAAAGGGTGGTGGGCGCCCGGGGGCGACGGCCCGACGAGTCTACTCGCCTGCGCGCGGAACCTACAGCAGATTCTCCCCGCCGAAGATGTCCGACACCGACGTGTCCTCGAAAATCGCGGCGATGGCGTTGGCAATAACGGGCGCGATGGAGAGAATTTCGAGCTTTTCGAACCGCTTCTCCGGACCGAGCGGCAAGGTGTCGGTTACCACGACCCGGCTCACGGGCGCGTTGAAAAGCCGCTCCACCGCCGGGGGTGAAAACACGGCGTGGGTGGCCATAACCCAGATCTCCTCGGCCCCGTGGTCCTTGAGCAAATCGCAGGCCGCCACGATCGTACCGGCCGTGTCGATCATGTCGTCGATGAGCACGCAGTGTCGCCCGGCGACGTCACCGACGATGTGACGAGCGACGGCGACGTTGGAGAGCCCGCGCGGGCGCGTCTTGTGAACTAGCGCTAGGTCGCAGCCGAGGTGTTGGGCGTAACGTTCAGCGACTTTGACCCGACCCGCGTCGGGCGCGACGACGAGCAAGTCGCGGGGGTCGGCGTGGGCCTTCAGGTACCCCTCGAGAACTGGCGCGGCGACGAGGTGATCAACCGGGATGTCGAAGAAGCCCTGAATCTGACCGGAGTGAAAGTCGACCGAGAGGACCCGATTGGCCCCGGCGACCTGGAGCATGTCGGCGACCAGTTTGGCCGTGATGGGTTCACGTCCGGCCGTTTTTCGGTCCTGGCGGGCGTAGCCGTAGTTGGGCACGACCGCCGTAATGCTCTTGGCGGACGCCCGTTTGGCCGCGTCGATCATGATCAGCTGTTCCATCAACGAGTCGTTGACCGGTGACCCGTGGGTTTGAACGATAAAGACGTGCGCGCCCCGAATCGACTCGTCGAAGCGACAGTGCAGTTCCCCGTCGGCGAACTCGCGCAAATTGGCCTCGGTGAGCCCTACCCCGAGTTTCTCCGCGACGTCGGCGGCGAGAGCGCGGTGGCAGCGCCCCGACACGACGACCAGTCGACGTTTCGCGAGGGACTCCACCGCGCCAGCGTACAGGTCGCGAACCGTCCCGGGAGTCCTTAACGCGCTACGCGCACGCCCGCGTCAATCACGGCGCCGCGCTCGAGGGTTACGAAAGAGCCCACACTCGCCCCGTCGCCGAACCGGGCGCCGCGCGCGCGAACCGCACCGAGGTGAACACCGCGACCGACGACGACGTCCTCCAGGTCGGCGTTGGGCCCAATCTCACTCCCGCCCCCCACGACGCAGCGGCCCCGCAGAGTGGTCCCGGGCCACAGAATTACGTCGGGGGCCAGTTCGACGTCGGCGTCTAGGTAGGTGGAGGCGGGGTCGCGCATGGTCACACCTCGCTCCATCCACGTCGCGTTGATCCGAGCGCGCAGCACCGATTCGGCGTAAGCCAATTGGCGGCGATCGTTGACCCCGAACGCCTCGCGGGCGTCTTCGAGGGCGACGGCGCGCGTCGGGTGGCCCATGTCGTGCAACACCGCTACTAGGTCGGTCAAGTAGTACTCACCCTGGGCGTTGTAGCGCCCGACGCGCCGTAGTCCCGGGCCCAAAAGGCTCTGACGGACCACCATGACCGAGGTGTTGACTTCTCTGATCGCGCGCTCCTCCGGGGACGCGTCTCGCTCTTCGACGATGCGCTCCAGCGTGGAGTCGCGGGCTCGGACGAGCCGTCCGTAGCCACTCGGGTCTTCGAGAGTCGCCGACAGCACAGTCAGCGCGGCCCGGGAACTGCGGTGGCGCGATACGAGATCGGCGACACTCTCGCGGCGCAGCAGTGGCGCGTCGCCGGGCACGATCAGCACGTCCGAGTCGCCTTCGCCAACGAGCGCGTCCAGGTTCACTATGGCCGCCGCGACGGCGTGACCGGTTCCGAGCGGCTCACTTTGGACAGCGAAGTGGAGCGATCCGGCGGCCGAGCGCTCGCCTAGCTCTTTTTCGATCTCGGTGGCGTGGGGCCCGATGACGACCAGAGTGGATTGCGCGTCCTCGTGGTTAACCGCGTCGAGAACGTAGTGCACCATGGCCCGCCCGCACAGTTGGTGCAGGACCTTCGGTTGCGCCGAGCGCATCCGAGTACCGGCCCCCGCGGCCAAGACGACGACGCAGAAGGGACGACTCACCCCCTCATATCTAGCAGTCATCTTCTAAAGTGCGTAGCGTGGCGCCTCCAGAAAAGCCTGACGACGAATACGACGACGGTGACTACGACGAGTTTTCGTACTTTGGGGAGAACCTCCGAGAGTGGGGGCTGACCGCTCGCGTACCGGTCGTTCGAAGATTCTTCGTGGCCGTCGATGGACTGCGACAGCTCAGCGGCCTGGCGTGGGGCGACGAACCGTACCGGCTCGCCCTCGTGCACGGCGGGGGGCAGAACGCGCACACCTTCGACACCGTCGCCCTGGCCCTCGAGCGGCCGCTCGTCGCGATCGACCTCGCGGGTCACGGCCACTCCGACCCCGCGCCCTTTTCCCACCGTGATCTCGCCCGCCACGGCGACGACCTCATCGGAGCTCTCGAGAAGTTAGTCGAGCCGCCCTGCGCCCTCGTGGGAATGTCACTCGGGGGCCTGTGCTCAATTGTCGTCGCGGCGAAACGACCCGACCTCGTGTCGCGACTAGTACTCATTGACATAACCCCGGGCGTCACCGCCGAAAAGGCTCGACACGTGACCGACTTCGTTAACGGACCGGCGACGTTCGACAGTTTCGACGAACTCCTGGCTCGCACCATCGCCCACAACCCCACCCGCTCCGAGTCCTCCCTACGAAGGGGAATCTTGCATAACGCCCGCCGAAGGCGCGACGGAACCTGGGTGTGGCGCCACCAACAATCGCCCGAAGCGTCGTTCGACGCACCCGACGTAGCGGACCTGTGGGCGACGCTGCGCCTCGTGCGCGTCCCGGTGGCGCTGGTGAGAGGGATGGCCCCCGGCTCGGTCGTCGACGACGACGACGAAGCCGCCTTCGTGGACGCGCAGCCCCGGGCGTCGGTCGTTCACGTCGACGGCGCGGGCCACTCCATCCAGGGCGATCAACCCCTTGAACTAGCGACCGCGCTCGAGAACCTCTGTTTTCCGTCGTCCGGCGCCCTCCCGAGTTGACGGCCGAATCGAGGGCTTGGCTGGCGGGGGAGGGCTCGAACCTCCAACCTACGGATTCAAAGTCCGCCGTTCTGCCAATTGAACTACCCGCCACTACCGGTACTCTGGCAATACTTCAGAGATTCTTAGAGAATGTCTGAGCACGCTTAACTCCAACCAGCAACACTAGAGCCTGCCCCACCCAAGGAAAGTCGTCAGTGACCAGCGCCCCAACTACCAGCTCCTACGTCGCGATCGTGGACGACGACGGAGCGATTCGCTCATCGCTCGGCCGAGCCCTGCGGATGGAGAACTACGAGGTCGATCTCTTCGACGACGGGCTAAGCGCCCTGCGAGCGATCCAACTGCGCGCCCCCGACGCGATCGTGCTCGATTTGCAACTGCCCGACCTCGACGGACTAGAGATCTGCCGAAGAGTGCGCCGCTCGGGCGACACGACGCCGATCTTGATGCTCACCGCGCGCGACGCGGTCAACGACCGGGTCGAAGGGCTCGACGCGGGGGCCGACGACTATTTAGTCAAGCCGTTCGACCTGGCGGAACTGCTGGCCCGGTTACGGGCCCTGCTGCGCCGCCACAACGCCGGTGACCTCGACGGCGCGGTGCTTCGTTTCGAGGACCTGACACTCAACCCCCAAACGCGCGAGGTCCACCGCGGACCGCGACTCGTGGAGCTAACCAAAATTGAGTTCGACCTTTTGGAGTTATTCCTCCACCATCCCCGCCAGGTGCTTACGCGAGATCAGATTCTCGATTTGGTGTGGGGCTATAACTTCGACTCGGGCACCAATTCGCTCGCGGTGTACATCGGGTACCTCCGTCGCAAACTCGAAGAGGGTGACGCGCCGCGTCTCATTCAGACCGTTCGCGGAGTGGGTTACGCGCTAAAGGCCCCGTGACGTTTCGCACGCGCGTCATCTCCACGACGGTGGCCGCGGCGGCCATCGCCGTCATGGTGGCCTGTTTCGCCTCCTACCTCACGACGAGAAACGCGGTGCTCAAGTCAGTGGACGCCTCGCTGCTCCAGGCCGCTCACCTCCACCAGAGCGCGAACGACCAGGACCGCGTGACGGGGGCCTTCTACGAAATCGTCCTACCCAACGACACCTCGCTGCCCTCGACGAACGTACCGATCGACAAGGTCATCCTCAACATCGCGAACGGTAACGGCGCTCAGCTCCTCCGAACCGTCGTCTTCGGCGGACAGAGCTACCGCGAACTGATCGTGCCGCTCGCGGCTAACTCCATAGTGAGCTGTCAAACGGGCGTCTGCCAGATTCCCACGACGTCGGCGCAGCTCTACATCGTGGACATCACCGGGCAGATAATTGAACTCAGTCGACTGCTAAAAACGTTGCTCGCCGTCGCGGCCGGGGGGCTCCTGCTCGCGCTCGGCCTCGGCATCTTCCTCGCGCGACGGGCCCTGCACCCCCTCGAAGAAGTGACCAACGAGATCGAAAGCGTGGCTCTGACGAACGACCTGTCGACCCGCCTGGACGAGGGTGGTCCCGACGAACTCGGTCGGCTCCGTCGCGTCTTTAATCGACTGCTGCGTTCGGTCGAGAGCAGTCAGACCTTGCAGCGCCAACTGGTCATTGACGCCAGCCACGAACTACGCACGCCCCTTACGTCACTGCGTACTAACGCCCAGGTTCTCACACGCGCGAGCGAGTTGTCCCCCGGGGACCTGCGCCAGATCACCGACGACATGGTCACCCAAGTCGACGAACTGGCCGCCCTGGTCACCGACCTCGGGGAACTGGCGCGCGGTGAACGTTCCGAGGGCGAGCCGGAGGTTCTCTCGCTGGACGAGTGCGTGGACGAGTGCGTGGAGACGGCGCGGACCTACGCGAGAATCCGCGACATCGAGATTCGAGCCAATTCGGCGCCGACCAACGTGTACGCCCGCCGCGAGAGGCTCAATAGGGCCGTCTCGAACTTACTGACCAACGCCGTTAAGTTCACCCCCGTTGGCGGCACCATTGACGTCAACTGCGCCGACGGCGCCCTCACCGTGTCCGACAGCGGTCCCGGGGTTCTCGAGAGCGATCGAGACCACGTATTCGAACGGTTCTGGCGCTCCCCGACCGCTCGAGCCCTACCGGGTTCGGGCCTGGGGCTGTCGATCGTCGCCCAGGTCATGGCCGAACTGGACGGTACGGTTGCGGTCGATCGCGACCCCACCCTGGGCGGGGCGCGCTTTACCCTGAGTTTCCCCGATCCTCCAGCCACGCATTAGCGCGACGGGGTAGAGGGGACTTTCGGCCCCGGCGAGGCGGCCTTCGCTCACCACATCCGTGAGGTACTGATGAACGTCCTCGTCTTGCCGGGCCAGATGCGCCTCATCAATGCCGGAAGAGGGCCGGTCATTCGGCGGCAGACCGCCGTGATCCAGCCTGTACCGAATCCGTCACTCTAGGTGTGAGGTCACACAACAGCGAGCCCGCCTCAGAGCGCTCGCTTTATGCTGACTTTTTGCGGACGATGAACTGGGCTCCCACGAGCAAGCCTCCGATGGCGCCAAGCGAGATTAGAACCCATAGGAGCACGTTGAGCACGCGAACGCCTCCGGAAATAGGTGAAGGCGTCGTGGCCCACGCGACACCGGTGTTCGTAGTTACTGCCCCAACTGCCCCGGGCACTGGGAAACAAACGTTTTTCATTCGTCGCGGGAAGAACTTACCGACCGAAGGAACGGGTTTGGCGTAGCCCTGAACAAGGAGGCCAGTCGCCGTCCCGGAATGACAGTCAGCTGCTCCCTTGGGAATCTTGGAGCCGAAGAGGAACAGGGCCTCGGCCCTCTGGTGGAGTTGAAGCACCACGCGCTTCGTCAAAGGGGGCGGATTTGGGATGGTCATGTTGGCGACGGTAACCGTAGAAGCGCTCGTCGCGTCCCTCACGGCGGTAATGTCCGGGGCGCCCATCAAGAGGTCGCAGACTGGACCCCGGTTGTAGAAGAAGACCGGCACCGCCATCTTCGAGAACGCGTGAACGTTCCCCATTTGAGTCGGGTATTGGTAAGGCACGTCGGAAATAGTCCTCCCGGCGGTGACCACAATCTTGGATATCACGCAGGCCGGGTAGCGAGTTGCGGCTTGGGCGACCAATGAGATGGAGCCCAGTGAGATGGATGACCCAAGGGAAGTGAAGACAACCAGCGCTAGTACTGCGAGCTTGCGACGAGCACGATTTATGGTGAACCTCATCGACTTACCTCCAACTGACTCAACGTACGCTCCTGGGGACGGTCCCGGTGGCAAGTTCGGACGCCATCAGTCGAAGGTGACCTGAGAAACTACATGCCTGTTTCTTCCGAGTCCAATCCCATAACTATTTCGACGCGATTACCCACGGGGTCACTCACGTGACAACGCGTCGTGCCCGCAATGGATTCGTCACTACGAACTTCCACCCCCGCCGCCGCCAGGCGCGCTACCAGAGCGGTGTAGTCATCCACCACGAGGGCCGGGTGCGCCTTGGCCGCCGGCACGAAGGGGTCCTCAACCCCTAGGTGCAAAAGGGCTCCGTCGCGGCGATACCATCGCCCTCCTCGCCCGGCCAGCGCCGGTGGTTTCTCCTCGCGGGTGAAGCCGAGCAGTCCTAGGTAAAACCCGTCGCAGAGCTCTTCGGCCCCCGCGGGAATAGCGAGTTGCACGTGATCGAGACGCCACGTCACGACACACCTCCGTTTAGGTCCCACCAAAAATCTAGTAGGGTTCTACAAGCCATGGGATCACTCATTAAGAAACGCCGCAAGCGAATGCGCAAGAAGAAGCACAAAAAGATGTTGAAGCGAACCCGCTTTCAACGTCGCGCCGCCGGCAAATAGTCCTCAAACCCGCGGGGTCGAAGTGGTCTGGCGAAAGTGAACGGAGCCGTCGGGCCCCTCCACGTCCCAAGGGGGGGCACCCACCCGTAGGTGGCCCTCGACGAAGAGAGTCGAACCGGAACCGGCCAGGTGCACCGGTACGCCGAGGGTGGCGCTAAGCCAATCCATCGCGCGCGCGAGGCGCGGCTCAACCCGTCGAGCGGCCCCTTCGAGGTCGTTGCGCGCGCCCGCCGGGCGGCCCTCGTCACCGCGCTCGTCGTACGCGCGATATACCGACGCGGTGTCGAGGCCGAAAGGTAGCAGAACCAGTGTTAGGTCACGGGCCTCGTAGCTAAGGGGCGTCAACCGCTCGCCGACCCCCTCGACCAGTGCGCGACCGCCCAGCTGACAAAAGGGTACGTCGGCGCCGAGGGAGAGTGCGCGCTCGTTCGTCACTCCCCCGGCCCACCTCAGGACCGCCGCCGCGTCCGCGCTTCCCCCACCTAAGCCCCCGCCCGGGGGAATGACTTTTCGCAGCTTGACCCCGGCCCGGCGACCGACCAGGCGTAGCGCCCCCGCGACGAGGTTGTCCGGGCCGGTCGACACCGACGGGAAGGGACCTTCGACTCGTAAATAGTCCGCCCCATCATCTATTTCCAGTTCGTCGGCAAAGTCAACGGTCACCATTTCGGCGCGCAGTTCGTGGAGCCCGTTACTGCGCCGACCCGTGACTTCGAGGTACCACGTGAGTTTGGCCGGCGCGGCTAAGAGAGTCACTGGGCCGCCGCCAACGCGGCGAAGTCCTCCAAGGTCAGCTCTTCGGGTCGACGGGTTCCGTCCACGCCGGACCGTTCGAAGACCCCCTCACTGGCCCACCCCGCCAAAGATCGGCGCAACATCTTGCGCCGCTGCGCGAAGGCGGTGCGCACCACGAAAAACAGATCAGCCTCGCTAACCCACGCGGGGTCAATGCGCACCCGTTCGCGGCGGCGCAGCGAGACCAGCACCGAGTCGACACGGGGGCGGGGCAGAAATACGTCGGCTCCGACGCGAGCGACGACCTCACCGTGGGCGAAGTACTGCACTCGAAGCGACGACGCGCCGAAGGCTTCTTCGCCACTTTGCGCCGTCCAGCGCTCGCCCACTTCACGTTGAACCATGACGAGCAACCTTCCGATTAGCGGTTCGCTTTCGAGCAGGTGCAGGACCAGGGGCGTAGCGATGTTGTAGGGCAGGTTCGCCACCACGACGCCGGGGTAACCACCGAGGATCTCGCCGTAGTCGGCTTGGCGCGCGTCGACGTGATGCACCTTGACCCCTAGGGGCTCAACCACGTCGCGCAGCGGTCCCACGAGGTCGTTGTCCACTTCGAGGGCGTGCACGTACGCACCCGTCTCGACCAGGGCCAACGTCAGTGACCCGAGGCCCGCGCCGATCTCGACGACCCGGTCGCCGGGACCGACCGCGGCCAGTCGGGCGATTTTGCGCACCGTATTGGGGTCCACCACAAAGTTCTGCCCGAGGGAGCGGCGCGGGCGCAGTCCCCGCTCGGTCAACAGAGCCGATAGCTCTCTTCGGGTATGGGTCACCACGTAACTTTTACACCGATGACACCCGTCGACAGTGAGGCCAGTTCGCTGAACTGCGCCGCGGATAGATCCACCACGTGGTTGCCGAGGTGGTCTTCGCGGTCGGTGATGACGCAACTAATCGAACGCCCCGTCGACAGGTCGAGCACCGTGATGCGGGTGCCCTTCGGCAAGTACCACGTCGCGCACTGTCCCGCGTAGTAGGGGTACCACGTGGCGACGCCGACCTTGAAATTAAGTCCGCTCACGACGGTGGCCGGCGCGGCCACCAAGTGGCGCGGCGCGGCGACCAAAACTCGCGCTCGTCGGCGCGGACCAACTCTCACCGAGACGTTGGCGTGCCACGCCACTAACGTGCCCGCGCGCGGTGACTGGGCGATAACCGAGCCCCACTTACCTGTCGTACTACCTGGTCCGAACGGGGAAAAGTACAGTTGGGCCGCCCGCATCGCCCGCAGGGTCTGGGCCGGGGACATCCCGATCAGTCGCGGGACCGCTCGCGGACCACGCGGGGACGTTACCGTCACCGTCAAAATGGCTTGGGCGTGCCAAGCGACCACCGTTCCGGCGCCCGGGGACTGCGCCACCACGCCGCGCCAATTTTCGTGGGCGCTACCCGGTCCGCGCGTAACGAAATAGAGCCCGTCGTGGCGCATGATTCGAAAGACTTGTATTCGGGTTAGTCCTACGAGGTCGGGCATACGTCGGGCGTGGTGGGTGGACGCGCCGACGTTGACCGGCGCGAGCAGCATCACGGCGGCCACCGCAACGGCCCACACCCCCGCTGTTGTGCGTCGGCGCCCCGGGGCCCGACGTCTCTCAGTACTCAGATTCCGTCCTCCGCCAGGACCGAGGGAGCCTCGTCGACTTCCGCCCCCTACGCTAGGGGGCCCACCCCGACGGGGCAACCCGTTCCTAAAGCCCTAGTGTTTACTGGCTTTTCAGCCTCGTTGGTCACCCACACGGAAGAGTCGCTCACCGTTTGCGACCGTGGCGCGACGAAGCACCTCGGGGTCCTCACCGCGCAGGTCCGCCACAAAATGGCCGACCGTGACGACGTGAGCTGGCTCGTTTGGACGGCCCCGGTGGGGAACGGGGGCGAGGAAGGGACTATCGGTCTCCACGTGCAAACGATCGAGGGGAACTCTTAGGGCCGCCTCGCGCAGCCCCTGGGCGTTCTTAAACGTCACGACACCGGACAGCGAGATGTCGCAGCCCCGCTCGAGACAGCGCTCCACGTCACCGACGGTACCGGTGAAACAGTGAATGACCGTGCGCGACGGGACCCCTTCGGAGGCGAAGATTTCGTCGAGGTCGTCGAAGGCGTCGCGGGAGTGCACGACCAGAGCCAGGTCCAACTCGTGCGCCAACGCGATCTGCGCGGCGAAGGCCCGCCGCTGCGCGGCGCGCGGGGAGTGCTCGTAGTAGTAGTCGAGGCCGCACTCCCCGATCGCCACCAGTCGGTGATGGCCTCGGCGGGCCAACGCCTGGACCGCTTCGATGTTTCCGTTGGCGTCGTGGGGGTGGAGGCCGACCGTCGCGAAAAGCTCGACCGGACCGGGCCTTTCACTCACCGCGAGAGCCTGCGCGGAGCTGGTGGCGTCGGTACCGACCACGACTGCCCGATCGACGCCGGCCGAACGCGCGCGCGCCAACGTCTCGTCGAGCGCCCCGCCCTCTACGAAGGAGTCCTGAAGGTGACAGTGGGCGTCAGTCCAACCGCTCAAGCGGACTCCCCCCGGCGCTCGATGCGGGGAAAGAGCGGGTCGCTCTTCACAATCGGGTACCCGCCGCGGTACAGACCCCAGCGAGCGCTCTCGACTAAGGGCGTGTCACTCGGCGAACCGGTGAGGCCCAGTCGCCGCCAGATCTCGTCGGCCACCCTGGGCGTGGCCGGCCAAAGAGAAATCGCGACGAGACGAATCGCCTCTAGGGCGTCACCGACGACGGCCTCCACCTCCGGGCCGGGCTCCATCTTCCACGGTGCGAATCGTTCCAGGTAGGCGTTCGTCGATGCGATCAACTGCCAGCACTCCTCGAGCGCGCGCTGGGGCGCGAAGCGCTCCCAGGCGTCGGCCATTGCGAGGAGCGCCCTTTCGGCGTCACCGCGCAGGGGTGACTCGGGCCGCGGGGGGGGCGAGACGCCCGCGCACTTCGAGACCACCACGGCCGTCACTCTAGAAACCAGGTTGCCCAACGCGTTAGCCAGGTCGGTGTTGTATCGCGCCACGATCCCCTCGTGAGAGAACTCCCCGTCGTTACCGAGCGCGGTCTCTCGCAGTAGGTAGTAGCGCAGTGCGTCGACCCCAAACTCGCGCGCCAGTTCGAGGGGCGCGATGTCGGTGACTTTCACGACACCACTAATTGCCATCGTCTTGCCCAGCTTCTCGCCACCGATGAGCAGCCAACCGTTTACGTGGACGTGATGAACCGGTTCGAGTCCGGCGGCCATGCACATCGCGGGCCACCACACGCAGTGAAAGCGCAGAATCTCCTTACCCACGAGGTGGTGAGAGTAGGGCCACCACTGATCGACTTCGTCGTCGTCGCGTCCGTAGCCAATAGCGGTGAGGTAGTTAATCAGCGCGTCGTACCACACGTAGAAAACGTGGCGATCATCCCACGGGACCGGCACGCCCCAGGTTAGGGACGATCGCGTTATGGAGATGTCCCGAAGGCCGCCCTTGATGAAAGCGAGCGCTTCGTTGCGCTTGGTCTCGGGAGTGACCAGTAGGGGGTGCTCGTCGTAGTACGCCACGAGTCGATCCTCAAACGCGCTCAACCGAAAAAACCAGTTCTCCTCCTGCATGGCGGTGAGGGGCCGGTGGTGAATCGGGCACTGACCTTCGTCGCTCGCTTCGACGGTGTAGTAGTCCTCACAGCTGACGCAGTACAGGCCCTCGTAAGTGCCCTTATAGATGAAACCGTTGTCGTAGATAGTGGTGAGAAACCTCTGGACCGTTTCGTAGTGACGGGGCTCGGTCGTGCGAATAAAGTCGTCGTAACTGACGTCGAGTGCGCGCCACGCGTCGCGGTATCGCTCGGAGATTTGGTCGGTCCACTCGCGCGGGGTTAGGCCGTTACGGGCCGCCGCGTCGGCCATTTTCTGACCGTGCTCGTCCGTTCCAGTGAGAAATTTCACCTGATCACCGTTGAGACGGTGCCAGCGCGCGAGGGCGTCAGCGTTGACGGTGGTGTACGCCGACCCCACGTGAGGCGCGTCGTTGACGTAGTAAATGGGAGTGGTGATGTAGAAACGGCCCATCATGGAAGGTTAGAGGCCGCTCGGCTCACCCCGTCGCAACTCGAGCGCGACCGCGTAGACGTCGCGTCGCGTCGCCCCGAGGGTTTCGGCGACGTGAGAGACCGCGTCGCGCGTGGAGCTCCCCTCGCGAAACAGGTCCGCGAGCGCCGCTCGTACGTCCCGTAGCGCGGGCGGCGCCACGGCGCGCGCACCTTCGAGGACTACCACGACCTCGCCGCGAACGTCGCGCGTAGCGAATAGTGCGCCGACCTCCTCGAGCGTGCCGCGAACCACCTCTTCGTGAACCTTCGTCAGTTCCCGGGCGACGGCGACTCGCCGTTCACCGAATCGTCCCGCCAGTTCCTCGAGGACTCGCGCGAGTCGTTGGGGTGACTCGTAAAAGACAATCGTGCGCTCCTGCGTCGCCCACTCGTCGAACCGGGCGGCGCGCTCGCCTAAACGGCGAGGGAGGA
>JAKBAB010000031.1 GCA_021815645.1 Actinomycetes bacterium | reverse complement strand
AACCTCAACAGCAAGTACAAGGACTTGACCCTCATGATTCCCAAAGAGGGTCTCATGATCTGGCACGACAACATGGTCATTCCGTTGCACGCCGCTAACCCGCTCGACGCCATGACCTGCATGGACTACTACTACAGCCCCATTACGCAGTCAGTCGTGGAGTACTACAACGACTACGTCTGCCCAGTGCCCGGCGCGAAGCAACAGTTGCTCCACCCCACCAGTTGGAACAAGCAGGCGCTCAAGGAGATGTACAGCGAAGTTCAGTTGCCCACCTCGGTGACGGCGGACTCGCTCGACGTCTTCCCCTCGCCGGCGCGCGTCAAGGCCTCCCTGCCGTACTACCCCTTTAAGAACCAAGAGGAGATAACGGCGTGGACCAACCTGTTTCTTCCCATCATCCAAGGGGCGTAGAGAAACAGCGTCGCTCGGCCGGTTGGGGAAAGAGGCTCGCGCCGTACCTGCTGAGTCTGCCGGCGAGCGTCTGGCTGGTCCTGCTGTTCATCGTTCCCCTGGGGTCGCTGCTCATCCAGTCACTCGAGACGTGCAGCCCGGTCACGGGGGCGTGCGTGATGACCTGGAGCTGGGGGGAGTTGCCCAGCCAGGTCTCGCTCTACCACCAGCAGTTCGTCACGAGCCTCATCTTCGCCGCCATCGCCACCCTGGTCGACCTCGTCATCTCCTTTCCCATCGCGTACTGGATCGCCTTTTACGGTGGGCGGCGCAAGAACTTCTTTCTCATCATGCTCCTCGTGCCCTTCTTCGTCTCCTTCATCATTCGCACGTTGGTGTGGCAGTTCATCTTGTCGGAGAACGGCGTCGTCCTGACTTTTCTGCGACACGCCCACCTAATCTCGTCGAGTTTTCACGTTCTGGGCACCAACGTCGCGGTCATTATTGGCCTGGCCTATAACTACTTACCGTTTACCGCGTTGCCGCTCTACGTGGCGATCGAGCGAATCGACCATCGGGTGCTCGACGCCGCGCACGATCTCTACGCCAACCGCCGCGCCGCCTTCGGGCGAGTAATTTTGCCCCTGGCGGTGCCGGGAATCTTCGCGGCCTTCCTCCTGACTTTTATCCCCGCTTTCGGCGACTACGTCAACCAAGAGATTCTCGGCGGCACCTCTAACACCATGATCGGCACCGTGATTCAAGACTCGTATCTGGTGAACTTCAACTACCCGGCCGGCGCGTCGCTGTCGGTCATCCTGCTCGCCGTCTCCCTGTTGGGGATTTGGCTCTACGCCCGGTTGCTCGGATCTCGCACCATCGAAGAGTACCTGTGAGCGTGACGCTACCCCTCGACGACGCGCCACCGCCGGCCGCGCCGCCGGCCGCTACGCGCCGCCGCCGGAAAGTTGGCCGTTTCGTCCTGCCGACGTATTCGTGGCTCGTCATCGCGTATTTGGTGTTCCCAATTGCGGTCATGATCCTCTTTAGTTTCAATCGGGTCGTCGGCGGACTTCAGCTCGTTAGTTTCTCCTGGAACGGCTTTACCGATCAGTGGTACCGCCAGTGGAGCAACGTCCCCGGGCTGACGTCGGCCTTTTGGCTCTCGATCCGCCTGGCCCTGGTTTCGACTTTTATTTCGACTGTCCTAGGAACCTTCCTCGCTATCGCCCTGGTTCGGTACCGTTCGGCCAAGTTTCGCGGTCGCGTAGCCATTGAACAGGTTCTCTTTCTCAACATCGCGGCGCCCGAGATCGTGATGGGTGCCTCACTGCTCGGGCTGTTCGTCGCGCTAAACATCGGGCGAGGCTTTCTCACCTTGGTCCTCGCCCACGTGATGTTCTCGATCGCCTACGTGACCGTGACCGTGCGGGCCCGCCTGGCCGGGTTCGACCGCTCCCTCGAAGAGGCCGCCTACGACCTCGGGGCGAACCCGGTGACGACCTTTCGTCTCGTCACGCTGCCCCTGATCATGCCGGGCGTGCTGGCGGGGGCGCTCATGGCCTTCGCCCTGTCGATTGACGACTTCGTCACGTCGAACTTCGTCAGTGGGGCGAATCCGCCCTTCCCGGTGTGGATCTACGGTGTGACGCGCGTCGGTACCCCACCGCAGGTTTTCGTCTTCGGCACGGGAATCTTTATGGTGGGTATCGGCTTCGCGCTACTTAGTATCGTCCTCTCGCGTCGACGGAGCGAGTAGCGGCGCCGTCGCGGCGACGAGCGGGGAGGAGTAAGGGTTACTCGTTGATTTTGTCCGGTAGAGTTTCGAGCCGGTCGAGGTACCCGACGCCCATAACGGCACCTTCGCAGCCCACCGCTTCGAGGGCGTCGAGGTCGCCCTGGTGGCGCACGCCACCCGCGGCGATGACCGCCAGTCCCGTCGCGCAGGCTCGTTGGTAGAGCGCGAGGTCGGGACCGCCCATAGTGCCATCTCGTTCGATCGCGGTTACGTGCAGGCGGTGAACCCCGCAGTCGACGCACCTCTCCAGTGCCTCGTCGAAGGTGAGCGGCGCGTCGAGGGCCCACCCGCGCACGGCCACGTGATCGTCGCGCACGTCGAGCGCGGCGACGAACCGTTCGCCCAGTTCGTCGGTGAAACGACGAAGGGCGCCGTCGTCTTCCCACAGGGCCGTGCCGATCAGGACGCGGGCCGCGCCACGGTCGAGGGCCGCGCGAGCGGCCGAAACCGACCGCAGGCCCCCTGATACCTGGATGGGCGTACCACGCGCCGCGCGCACGCACCGTTCGAGTACGTCGAGGCGCACGGCGCCGTCACGCGCGCCCTCCAGGTCCACCACGTGAATCAGCGCAGGCCCGGTCGCTACGACTAACTCCACAAAACTCTCGAAGGGTTGGCGAAATATCACCCGGGTGAAGTCGCCGCGCACGAGGCGAACGGCGTCCTCGCCCAGGAGGTCGACGGCCGGAATGGTTTGCATAGTAGCGAAGTAGCATACTAGCATGTCAATATGACGAGTGGACGGGTTGTGCCCGCGGACGCGCACCCCCAGACGGCGCTGCGTTTCGATGAGTTGGTTGAGGCCTTTTGCCAACTGCGCGACGGTGCCGAAGTCGCGGCCTTCCTAAAGGACCTGTGCACGACGAATGAGTTGGACGCGATGGGTCAGCGACTTCAGGTCGCGCGGCTCGTCGAACGTGGGATCTCCTATCAAGAGATCTCCCGGCGAACCGGCGCGTCCACGGCGACCGTAACGCGCGTGGCTCACTGGTTGCACTACGGCGAGGGGGGCTACCGGACATTGCTCACCAAGGGGCGAAGTTGACGCGGCGCCTGGCGATGGCCATTCCCAGCAAGGGTCGGCTGCGCGAGCCGACGTGGGCGCTCCTCGAGGCCAGTGGCGTGTCGCCCCAGGAGCCCGGCGAGCGGGTTCTCCAAGCCCACTGTCGAAACGCCGACATCGACCTGCTCTTCGTGCGCGCCGAGGACGTCCCCGAGTACGTCCAAGACGGCGTGGTCGACTGCGGCGTGACCGGTCTCGACCTCGTGTACGAGCGCGATTGCACGGTCGAGGTGTTGCTCCGGTTGGGTTACGGGACCTGCTCGTTGCAGGCGGCCGTTCCCCGAGAAGACGCGGCGACCTCCCTAGAGGACCTAGCGGGCCGGCGAATTGCGACGTCGCACCCCCGCGTCGCCGCGAAGGCGTTGGCCGAGCGCGGGGTGAGCGCCGAAGTTGTTTACGTGGCCGGTTCGGTCGAGATCTCACCGCGACTCGGCCTGGCCGACGCCATCATCGACCTGGTTTCAACCGGCAGCACGCTCGCGACGAACGGGCTGCGCTCGATCGACGTGCTCTTTGAGTCCGAGGCCGTGCTCGTGGGGCGGGTGAACTCCTCGGACGTTGAGGCGCGACGTACGCTGACGACCGTTCTCGGCTCGGTCATCAACGCTCGCGCTAATAGGTACCTGCTCTGTAACGTCTCGAAAGACCGTCTCGGTGAGGTTGCGGCCGTACTGCCGACCGCCGGGTCACCGTCGGTCATTGACTTGGCGACCCCCGGGGTCGTCGCCGTTCACGCCCTGGTGCCGGCGGCGATGATCTGGTCACTGCTGCCCAAACTCGAAGCGGCCGGCGCCAGTTCCATCATCACCTTGCCGGTGGAACGGATGGTCCCGTGAGTCGCCCCATCGCGAGCGAGACTCCTTTTTCGATCGAAGAGATCGTCGCGGACGTTCGGGCGAATGGCGACCGCGCCGTCGCGGAGTGGTCGAGCCGCTTCGACCACACGACCTCGTCGCGACCGCAACGCGCGACCCCCTACGGGGATCTGCCCACCGCGGCCGTCCTCGCGGCCGCCGACGCGGTACGCGTCTGGCACGAGGCGCAGCGACCGGTCCACTTGATCAAAGAGGTCAGCGAGGGGGTCACCCTCGAGCGACGTTGGACGGCGCTGCGTTCGGTGGGAATCTACGTGCCCCGAGGCCTCATCTCGTCGCTCGTCATGTGCGCGGTGCCCGCTCAGGTCGCCGGGGTCGAGCGTATTGTGGTGTGCACTCCGCCCTCGGGCGCTCCGGCCGTTGCCGCCGCCGCCGCCTTGCTGGGGGTAAGTGAAGTATGGGCCGTCGGTGGTGCCCAGGCCATCGCGGCTCTCGCCTACGGTACCGAGTCCATCTCCGCGGTCGATAAAATCGTCGGTCCCGGCGGGGGAGCGGTTAACACGGCCAAACTACTCGTGAGTCGTGACGTGGCCATCGACCTGCCGGCGGGCCCCAGTGAGATTGTCGTCGTGGCCGACGAGGGGATCGACGAACGACTCATCGAACAAGAGATTGCCGCTCAGATGGAGCACGGCCCCGACTCTCGCGGTTACGTCGTTCGCGTGGGCGACGACCTCGAGGCGGCCCTCGAGGCCGTAGAGGGCTACGCGGCCGAACACGTGGCCCTGTTGGGCGAGCGGGCCGAGTCGTTGGCGAACCGTATTCGAAACGCCGGGGCGATCTTCGTCGGTCCCTACTCCCCGGTGCCCGCCGGCGACTACGCGACCGGCGGCAATCACGTGCTGCCTACGGGGGGGTGGGCGACGTCGACCGGTGGACTCGGGCTCGAGTCTTTCATGAAGTCCGTTACCGTTCAGCGCATCACGAAGGAGGGGTTAGAGCGCCTCGCCCCGACTATTGAGGCGTTGGCCGACGTCGAGGGAATGAGCGCTCACCGAGCGACGGCGCGGCGATGAGGCCCTCGGCACTGGCGAGTTACCGCTGGCCGCCTTCGAGCGACGAGATCGCCCAACGCTACGGGATCGACCCGAGGACGATTCTGCGTTTCGACGGCAACGTGGCCGCCACCCCCCCAGCGAGCGCACGACCCGGGGCCATCGCGGCGGCGCTCGCCGAAGTCAACGAGTACGACCGAGGTCGCTACCGGGCGCTGCGTGAAGCGATCGCGCGTCGCCACGGCGTCGAGCTCGACCAGGTGGCCCTCGGGGCGGGGAGTGACGAGTTTATTGTCCTATTGGCGCGACTATTCGCCGAAGGGGCCACCATCGCCACGGTTCCTTCCTTCTCCTATTCGATGTACCCCTTCGCGGCACTCATGGCCGGCGCTCGCGTTATCGACGACCCGGCCGCGGCCGATCTCGTTTTCGTCTGTCGACCTAACAACCCCACCGGAGAGCTGCCCGAGGTCCCCGACGTCGCGGGCCAGATCGTGATCGACGAAGCGTACGCCGACTACGCCGAGAGCGACGCGCTTGATCGAGTGTCGTCGGGGGCGATCATTCTGCGTACCTTTTCCAAGGCCTACGGTTTGGCCGGGGCGAGGGTGGGTTACGCGATCGCCGACGCGCAGTTAATCGAAGCCATCACGTCGCGTCAGGCGCCGCTTTCGGTTTCGGCGCTCTCGGCCGCGCTCGCGCTCGGCGCGCTGGCGGTCCCCCTCGACCTGACGGCGCTGTGGGCCGAGCGCGAGCGACTCACCACCGAGTTGACGGCCCTCGGGCTCGCACCGCTGCGCAGTTACACCAACTTTCTCTTCGTCCCGACCCCCGAGCCCGAGGTCCTCGTGGAGAGCCTTCTTCCCCTCGGCGTCGTCACCCGGGCCTACCCCGGTGGTGTTCGCGTGAGCGTGCGAGACGAACTCGATAACGACGTCCTACTCGAGGCGTTGCGCTCGGTGGTGCTAGGTGAAGCGCCGGGACCCTCACTGGTGCGCCGCACGCGCTACACGGCCGAAACCCGACTCTCGGTGCGGCTCCGACTGGCCGGCGAGGGTCGCGTCCTAGTTGACACCGGCGCCGGCTTCTACGATCACATGCTCCAACAGCTGGCTTTTCACGCCGGTTTCGACCTGAGACTCGAGGGAGTGGGCGACCTCGAAACGGGTACTCACCACACGGTCGAAGACACGATGAGAACTTTCGGTGAGGCGCTCGACGGCGCGCTGGGCGACCGGCGGGGCTTCACGCGCTACGGCGAGGCGCGCGTGCCCATGGACGAAGCGCTCGCCCACGCCGTCGTGGACCTGTCCGGGCGCGCGACGGCCGTCATTTCGGTGACCCCCGACGAGGGGATGGTGGCGCACGCTTTTGACTCACTTGTCCAGACGTCGCGCATCACGCTGCACGTCACCGCGAGTGGGACTAACGCCCACCACGTCGCCGAGGCCGCCTTTAAGGCCGTCGGTCGAGCGATGGCCCGGGCCCTCACCAGCGATGGCTCGGCCATTCGCTCGACCAAGGGAACCCTGTGAAGGTGGTGATCGTCGACTACGGCGCCGGTAACACCCGATCGGTGGTGGCGGCTCTCGCGCACCTCGGACACGAGGGGGTCGTGACCAGCAACCCCGACGCAATCGTCGACGCCCCCGCGGTCGTACTCCCGGGCGTGGGCTCGGCCCGTAGCGCGATGGTCCACCTGAAGACCACCGGAGCGGCCGGGGCCCTGCGCGAACGCACGGCCAACCGATCGCTCACGTTGGGAATATGCCTCGGAATGCAGCTCGCGACGGACCACAGCGAGGAAGACGGTGGGGTGGCGGGTCTCGCGCTGATTTCGGGCGACGTGGTACGCCTCACCCGAGGGCGGGTCCCTCGGCTCGGCTGGGCCTTCGTCGAAGCGCTCGGCGACGCCTTTTACTTCGCCCACTCCTACGTCGTTCGCTCACCCCACGCGGTGGCGTGGAGCGACGACGTGGTCGCCGCCGTCAGTGTTGACGGCTTCGTGGGTGTGCAGTTCCACCCGGAAAAAAGTGGTCCCGCCGGACTCGACTTTCTCGCGCGATGCCTCTCGCCCGCCTGATTCCTTGCCTCGACGTCGCCAACGGCCGGGTCGTCAAAGGGGTGAGTTTCTCGACGCTACGTGACGTCGGCGATCCGGTGGAGTTGGCTCAGCTCTACAGTGACGGTGGCGCCGACGAACTGGTCTTTTTGGACATCGCCGCGACTCCCGAGCGCGCCGCGACGACGGTCGGGTTGGTGGCGCGCGTCGCGGACGTGCTCACTATCCCCTTCACCGTGGGCGGTGGGGTTCGCACGCTCGCCGACGCGTCGAGAGTCATTGAATCGGGGGCCGACCGGGTCTCGCTCAACTCGCGCGCCGTCGCCGACCCGTCGCTCATCGACGCCGTCGCCCGCCGTTACGGTACTCAGGCCGTGGTCGTGGCGATCGACGCGCTCGACGGCGTCGTTTACACGCACGGGGGTCGTGAAGCGACTGGCGCGTCGGTGGTGCCGTGGGCCGTCGAGGCGACCGAGCGCGGTGCCGGGGAGATTCTGCTCACTTCGATTCGTCACGACGGCCACCGTCGTGGTTACGACCTAGAACTAATCGGTGCCGTTCGCGACGCCGTGTCGACTCCGGTGATCGCGTCGGGGGGAGCCGGTTCGGCCCACGACGTCGCCGAGGCGCTGCGAGTTTGCGACGCCGCTCTCGTCGCCTCGATCGTCCACGACAGTCCCGGTGAACTCGAGCGACTACGCGAGGAGATCGAAAAACTTGGCGTAGCGTTGCGACCGCGAAGGAGAAGAGATGGTTGAAAATCTGAGGGCGGCCGTCGTCCAAGACGACCAAACTGGACGCGTACTTATGCTCGGGTGGATGGACGACGAGGCGTTGGCGTTGACCCGTTCGAGTGGGTTGGTCCACTTCTTTTCCCGCTCGCGGCAACGACTGTGGCGAAAGGGGGAGAGCTCGGGCAACGTTCTGCACGTGAGCGAAGTCACCGCGGACTGCGACGACGACGCGCTGTTGGTTAGTGTTCACCCCGAGGGGCCGACCTGCCACGAGGGATCGCGTTCGTGCTTCGCGTCGCCACTGTGGCGACGAATTCTCCAGCGCGAGCGTGAGGGTGCGACTGACTCCTACGTGGTGGGTCAGCTCGCCGCGGGGATTGCTCACAACGCGCGCAAGGTCGGCGAAGAGGCCGTGGAGTTAGTTGTCGCCGCCCTGGGTGAGTCGGACGACAGGGTCGTGAGCGAGGCGGCCGACCTGTGGTTTCACGTACTGCTCCTCCTGCGCGCACGGGGTCTAGATCCCGACGCCGTTTACGACGAGTTAAGGGCGAGAGAGCGATAGATTACCCGTGCGCCGGACCCTAGCCACCCCGGTAGAGTGGGCGCGCCGGTCCTCTCGGGGCGAGAGTTGCGCGGTACTCGTCGAGTGAGGGGCGTGAGTCGTGGTGGCCGTAGTCTCATCGAGCGCGGTGGTGCTGTCGGTCGCGGTCTTCGTGGCGTGCGCGGTCGAGATGGTCGAGGCACTCACCATTGTTTTCGCGGTGGGCCACACCCGCGGGTGGGGTGCGGCGCTGCGCGGTGCGGCGACGGCCCTGGCGACTTTGGCGGCCCTCGTCGCGCTCTTCGGTCCGGCGCTGGTGAGAGTTCCCCTCGGGGGGCTAAGGCTGGTCGTCGGTGCGCTGCTGCTGGTCTTCGGACTCCAGTGGCTGCGCAAGGCCATCCTTAGATCGAGCGGTCTCAAGGCCCGTCACGACGAAGACGCCGTCTACGCCGAGACCGTGACCGAACTCTCCGGCGCCCCGACGGGCCCGCCCGGGGACCGCGTCGCCTTCGTCGTGGCCTTTAAGGGAGTGTTCTTGGAGGGGTTGGAGGTCGTCATCACCGTGTTGACCTTGGGGGTATCGGCGCACCGACTCACGCTCGCGGTGGCGAGCGCGGCTGCGGCGGTTGTCGTCGTTGGGGTAGTGGGCGCCGTCGTGTCGCGTCAACTCTCCGCCGTGCCCGAGAACGCGATGAAGTTGATTGTGGGAGTCATGCTCGTGAGCTTCGGGACGTTTTGGACCGGGGAGGGCCTCAAGGTGCACTGGATCGGCGGCGACGTCATGATCGTGGGTCTCGTCGCCACCTACCTGGTGGTCGCGTGGTTGTTAATTGCGTGGATTCGCCAACGCGCCAGTTCCGTGACGGGCGTGGCTCGGTGAAGAGGCTCGTCGTCGCCGTCGGCAGTCTGGCCAGGGGCTTCGCGGTCTTTTGGTGGGAGTTCTTAGTGGGTGACACCCCCGAGCTGTTCATAGCCGTAGTGGCTCTCGTGGCGGTGGGAACTCTGGTCAGTGTGGTCGCGCACGCCCACGGTCTCGGCGCCGTCTCTCTGGTGGTACTTGTCGTCGGCGCGCTCGCCCTTTCACTACGGCGCGCGGCGCGCTAGCGGGTCGCAGAACCCGCGATTTCGTAGGCGGTCATCGACAGCGAACCCATCTCGTAACCGTCGATGAGAGTGCGCGCCGGCCGTCCGGCCGCGGCGCTAAGACCGGCGACGTAGGCGAGGGGTAAGAAGTGGTCGGGCGTGGGCGCGGCGAGCGTGTAGTCCGCGTGGTCGCGCGCTCGCCCTAGCTCGGCCGCGTCGCCGGTCATAATTTCGCGCACGTCGTCGTCGAAGCGGTGCGCCCAATCCGTGCCCAGACCCGGTAAGTGCCGGTCGACGAGCCGAAGATTGTGCACCACGTTGCCACTGCCCACAATGAGCACGCCCTCACTTCGTAGGTCGTTCAATTTGGCGCCGAGGGCGAAGTGATAGTCGAAAGGTAGCTCGGCGTTAATGGACAGTTGCACGACGGGCACGTCGGCGTTGGGGTACATGTGGACGAGGACCGACCAAGTGCCGTGGTCGATACCCCAACTGTCGGCGTCGAGTCCGACGTAGGTGGGCTCGACGACGTCCACGACACGGCGGGCCAGGTCGGGGTCACCGGGGGCCGGGTACTGCACGTCAAAGAGAGTCTGTGGAAAGCCGTAGAAGTCGTGAATGGTGCGAGGCAGGGTCATCGAAGTGACGGCCGTGATGTTCACGTACCAGTGGGCCGACACGACGAGAATGGCGCGCGGGCGCTCGAAGGAGTCCGCGAACGCTCGCCACGCGTCGGTGTAACGGTTATGACTGAGGGCGTTCATGGGGTTACCGTGACCAATGAACGCGGCGGGCAACTGTTCACTCATAACCACCCCTTTCGAAGGGACAGCGTAGTGGTCAACGGCGAACGTACCCCTAGCCTGGGGGAGTGCGACGACCCACCCCCGCCGCGGCGACCCTCGTGGCGGCCGCATTCGTGATCGCGTTGGTGGGCGCCTCGAGAGCCGTCGGCGCGGACCGGGCCCCGGCGGAGTCCCTCGCGCGCCACGCCGGAGACCTACGACCCGCGGTCGCCGGCGCTACTCTGGCCTGCGCCGAGGGGGTGGTGGCCACGTGGCCACTGGCGCGCGTCGTTAACGAAACGATCAGCGTCTCGGTCAGCGCGCAACAGATCGGCGCGATGGCTCCGGCCGCGCGCGCGGGCTACGGGGCGCTACTGCTATTTGGGACCACGGCGCCGGCCGGGTTCGCTTCGAGGGTCGCGACCTTGCAACGAGAGACTCCCGCTCACGAGGCGATGCTGATTATGAGCGACCAGGAGGGGGGCGGCGTCGAGCGGCTGACGAACCTGATCGCGACGTTGCCCTGGGCGCAGACGATGGGCAAGAACTTGACCGCCGCCCAGATCACCGCGGAGGGAATTCGGGTCGGACGTTCGATGATCGCCGCCGGCGTCAATACTGACCTCGCCCCGGTGCTCGACGTCGACGGACGGGCGGAGGTTCCCAGCGCCACCAACCCCGACGGGTACCGCTCGTTTAGTGGGGTGGCCGCGGTCGCGGCGACCGACGGGGTCGCGTTCGCGAAGGGACTCACCCTCGCGGGCGTCACGGCCGTCGTCAAGCACTACCCCGGACTCGGTGGCGCTAGTGGCAACACCGATTACGGTCCGGCCGCGACTCGTCCGTGGTCAGTCCTTCAGTCCGGTGGCCTCGTCCCCTTCGAGCGGGCGCTACGCGCGGGAGTCGGCGCGGTAATGGTCTCGAACGCCACCGTACCGGGTCTTTCGGCGCTCCCGGCGAGCGTCTCGCCGGTCGTCATCGCGACCCTCCGTCAGCGGCTGGGCTTTAACGGGCTCATCATGACCGACGCGCTTTCGGCGGGCGCGATTAGCGCCGTGCACCTCTCGGTGCCCGCGGCCTCGGTGCGCGCCATTTCGGCCGGTGTTGACTTAGTGCTGAACGGTTCCCCGACGTCGGCCGCGGCGTCGCTCGCCGTGGCGCGGGCCACCTCCCTCGCGATTGAGCGTTCGATCACCAGCGGCGCGCTCGCGCTCTCGACGGTGCGTCTAGCCGCCGCCGAAGTTTTGGCGACGAGGAACGCGCCGGCCTGCGTTCCCGGAGCTAGCTAGAGGTAGTGCGGCGGTCTCTCGTCTCGCTCGGCCCGCAGCCGCGAGAGTTCGGCCCGCAGTCGCGCAACTTCGTCGCGCAGGGCGCGAATGAGCCCGTCGCGTTCGTCACCGAGCGCTGAGTCACCGCCTTCCTCGGATCCGGGGTGAGTCGTCACGGCCTAACCCTCTCACGTTGGCGAACCGGCGCCCCCGGTTCCGCCGCCGGCGGCGCCAACTCGTTATGGTGGGGGATGTTAGTTGGTGAGGTCAGGAGGGGGAGAGATGGCCATGCTCGACACGGACGCGCGCGACCACGAAAGGCTGCGCGCGCTGGGCTACAAACAGGAACTGTCGAGGGTGTTATCGCTGTTCGACAATTTTTCGGTCGCCTTTAGCTACCTCAGTCCGGTCGTGGGGATCTACTCGATCTTCGTCATCGGACTGGGCGCCGGCGGTCCCCGCTACATCTGGACGATTCCCTTGGTGGTGCTGTTCATGACCCTGGTGGCGCTGGTGTTCGGTGAACTGGCTAGCGAATACCCACTGTCGGGCGCCCTCTATCAGTACGGCAAGTACAACGTCGGCCCACGCTACGGCTGGTTCGTGGGCTGGATTTACGGCTTCGCGCTGCTGGCGACGGTGGCGTCGGTCGACTCGGGAATCGTCAGTTACGTGACGAGCTTGTCGAACATCTGGTTCAAAACCAACCTCAATCCCGCGAACCACGTCACCATCTTTTGCGTGGTCGCGGTCGTAATCGTGCTGTCGGCGATTATGAACTCGGTGGGCGCGAAGATTCTCGGCCACGTCGCGCGATTCGGGGTTTACGTCGAAACCGTGGGCACGTTCGGCGTCTTCATCGCCCTCGCGATTAAGGGATTCCACCACAATTTGGGCTACCTCTTTACCACCCAGGGCGTTCAGTTCCAAAAGACCAACCCCTTCGCCGTTAACTTCGGGGGCCACTGGCTCACCGGCGCGGCCCTGGTAGCGATTCTGGCCAACGTCTACATCTTCTACGGCTTCGAGTCGGCGGGAGATATCGCCGAAGAGACCGTCGACGCCGGTCGTCAGGTTCCGCGCGCCATGCGCAACGCCATCCTCTACGGGGGCGTCGCGTCCTTCGTGCTGGTCCTCGGACTGCTGCTCGCTATTCCCCACACCGGAATCTCCTCCATCGTCACCGGGGGCATCCCCCTCATCTTGGCGTCGCTGCCCAGTTGGCTGCAGGACTTCTTCTTGGTGATGGTCATCATCGCGTTCTTCAGTTGTGGCACGGCCGTTATGGGCGCCGGGTCCCGGGTGACGTTCGCCCTCGCCAGGGACGGTGCGGTGCCGGGCGCGAACGTCCTGCGCCGGGTGACCGCGACGCACAAGACGCCGCGTAACGCCATCATCGTGGCGACCGTCGTGCCCTTTCTATTCTTGTTGCTCGTCCTAATCAATCCGGCGAAACCGGTTCACGTCCTGTGGTTCTACTACCCGGCCAACGTCAACGCCCTCTTCGCCCTGGTTTCGTTCGCGACGTCGGGTATCTACCTATCGTTCTTCCTTACGGTGCTCGGGTCGTTCATCGCGAAACGTCGGGGCTGGCGCCCGAGCGGCTCGTTCACCCTCGGCGCGTGGAGCACGCCCGTCACCGTGGCCGGTGGGCTGTACCTGCTCGTGATGCTCGCCGACATCGTCTGGCCCAGTTCACTGTCCAGCGGGCGAGCGGTTCTCTTTAACTACGGCTGGATTACCTTGCTCGTCATGGCGGTCATCGTGCTCATCGGCGCCCTCTACGAAGCGCTGGCGCGCCCGGATCGCCGGACTACCCCGACCGAGTCGGATCGACTGAACCCCTCGTCGGTGGGCGATTAGGGAAACAGTCCGCGAAGTTCGGTGGCCTCGGCGATGCGCTCGACGCCCACGACGAGGGCCGTGTCGCGCAGGGGGAGCCCGAGTTGTTCGTGGCGCGCCCACACCGAGTCGAAGGCGTCGTGCATGGTCTTTTCGAGCCGTTGGCGGAATAGATCTCGTTCCCACATGAAGCCCTGGAGGTCTTGGGCCCACTCGAAGTAGGAGGCCACCACACCTCCGGCGTTCGCCAGGACGTCGGGCACGACGGGAATGGCCCGACGCGCCAACTCCGCGGCCCCCTCGCCGGTTGTTGGACCGTTGGCCGCTTCAATCATCATTGACGCCGACATGGACCGAGCGACGCGCTCGTCGATCACACCCCCCAGAGCGGCCGGAATGGCGATGTCGCTCGGCAGGGCGAAGAGTTCGCTCGCCGCGATCTCTTCGCCGTGGGGGTAGCCCAAAATCGAGTGGGTCGACGCGACGTGTGACGCCATCAACTGGGCGTCGATCCCCTCGGGCACATGGATCGCCCCGTGAATGTCGGCGAGTCCAACGACCTTCATACCCCGGTCGCTGAGCTGTTTGACGAGGGGCGCGCCCACTTTGCCGTAGCCCTGGATTACGACGCGCTGGCCCTCGGCGCGTCGGCCGAGTTGCTGGAGCAGCGCGACGGTGCAGATGCTTACCCCAACCGACGTGGCCCCCGCGTGGCCGAGCGAACCCCCGATGGCTAGCGGCTTGCCCGTTACGACTCCGGGCAGATTGTGACCGCGCAACATCGATACGGTGTCCATTATCCAACTCATTACTTGGGGGTCGGTGTTGATATCGGGCGCGGGAATGTCGCGGTCGGGCCCAATAATTGGCGAAATGGAGTAGGCGTATCGCCGGGTGAGGCGCTCGAGTTCTTCGCGTGAGAGGACCTCCGGATCGACCTTAACCCCGCCCTTCGCTCCTCCGTAGGGGATGTTGACGACCGCGCACTTAATGGACATGTCGGCGCTCAACGCGGCGATTTCGTCGACGTTGACGCTCGGGTGAAATCGGATACCCCCCTTGCCGGGACCGCGAGACGAGTCGTGTTGGATACGCCAACCGGTGAACATCTCAATCTCACCGGAGTCCATGCGCACGGGCACCGCGACCTCGAGAATGCGCTCGGGGGTGACGATTCGTTTGATCATTCCCTCGCTCAGTTTGAGCAGATGGCCCGCCTCTTCAATGAGTGTGGCGATTCTCGTCCAGGGGTTGAACTCGTCGCGGTGTGCGTCGTGGGAACGTGTGACCACGGGTCACCAGCCTTCGTTTCGTTAAAAGCGCCGTTGCTTTCACTCCCTACCTTAGGTGAGTCGCCCGCCGGAGGGGGAGTCATTCGAGAGGGTCGCCACGGTCGCGCGGTCTTGTAGCGTGGCGTTGGGGGTCACATGAAAATTGCCACAATGCTCAGTTACGCCGGGGGCTTCCAGCGCGCCGCGCGGGACGTCGCCGAGATGGAGCGCGCGGGACTCGACCTCGTGTGGGTGGCCGAAGCCTACGGATTCGACGGACCTTCGATGATGGGGTATTTGGCTGCGGTGACCGAGCGGGTCGAGATCGGCGCCGCGATCTTGCCGATCTACACCCGCACGCCGACCCTGATTGCGATGACGGCCGCGGGCATCGACGCCCTCAGCGACGGACGCTTTCACCTCGGACTAGGGGCATCCGGTCCCCAGGTCATCGAGGGTTTTCACGGAGTTCCCTACACCAATCCCATCGGGCGCACGCGCGAGATCGTCGAAATCTGCCGCGAAGTGTGGCGCCGGGACGCCCCCCTGGTTCACGCGGGTAAGAACTACACGTTGCCCCTGCCCCCGGGGGCGGGCACGGGTCTCGGCAAGGCGCTCAAGATAATTGCTCACCCCGTTCGCGCGGAGATTCCCGTGTGGATTGCGGCGCTGGGGGAAAAAAACGTGGAACTCACCGCGGAGATCGCGAACGGGTGGCTCCCGATTCTCTTCATTCCCGAACGGTCCGAAGGGGTGTGGGGCGAGGCCCTTCGCGTGGGGGCCGGTCGTCGCGACGCGTCACTCGGCGAACTCATGATCAGCGCCGGAGGACTACTCGCGATTGGCGAGGGAAAAGAGGTGACCGCACTTCGCGAACTGCAACGACCCATGGTCGCTCTCTACGTCGGGGGGATGGGGGCCAAGGGGAAGAACTTCTACAACGAGTTGGCCGTTCGTTACGGCTTCGAGCGCGAAGCTGGCGTAATCCAAGACCACTACCTCGCGGGCAGAAAGAGCGACGCCGAAGCGGCGGTACCCGATGAGTTTCTGGAACTGACGACCCTCTGCGGGCCGGCGAGTTACGTAAAGGAGCGTGTCGAGGCCTTTCGTAAAGCGGGCGTGACGCACCTCCAAGTTCACCCGATTCCTCTGGGAGATCAGAGTGCCGCGTCACTAATCGAGACGTTACGTAACTTGACGTGAGTAACGGCGTGAGACCGCGTTCGACATAGTGACTTAAATCTTTACCTCAGAGCGGCGCGCTGATTTCTCTGCCTACCGTTTTGCAAGTGGCAAACTCGCCGTGTACCTTCGTCGATCACCTACCCGAGTTCTACGGGCCTAAGCAGCCAACTGGGCGTTAACAACGCCGGTCAGACGAGTTCGCTGAGCACCGGAAGCGCCGTTAACGACTCGTGGAGTTACGACG
>JAKBAB010000133.1 GCA_021815645.1 Actinomycetes bacterium | reverse complement strand
GGTCACTACAACCAGTGAAAGAGCCGCGACCGCGGCGCGCGAGCGACAGTTGCGCCTGACGAAGCCCCCCGGCTCGCTGGGAACCCTCGAGGCCCTCGGTGAAAAGCTCTGCGCCATCGCGGACGCCGTTCCCCCACCGGTGCCCGAACCGGTCACGATCGCCGTCTTCGCCGGTGACCACGGTGTCGTTCGCGCCGGCGTGACGCCGTGGCCCTCGGAGGTGACGGGCCAGATGGTGGCGAACTTCCTCGCCGGGGGGGCGGCGATAAACGTGATAGCGCGCCACGTGGGCGCGCGAGTCGTCGTCGTCGACGTCGGCGTCGCCCACGAGGTGCCCGGCGATACGGCGGGACTCCTTCGACGTAACGTCGCGCGCGGCACGGCGAATCTCGCCGAAGTCGCGGCCATGAGTCGAGACGAGACGCTCGCCGCAATATCGGTCGGGGTCGAGGTCGCGCTCGGCGAAGTCGCCGACGGCGCGCGACTCCTCGTGACCGGGGACATGGGCATCGGCAACACCACCGCGTCGGCCGCCCTCATCGCGGCACTGACGGGGGCCCTACCCGAAGCGGTCACCGGCCGCGGCACGGGTGTGGACGACGAGACCCTGGCGCGAAAAGTAGCCGTGATCACCGGGGCGCTCGCCCGCCTGGCGCCCGACGCCACCGCGTTAACGACGCTGAGCGAAGTGGGCGGCCTCGAGATCGCGGCGCTGGCCGGCTTCGTCCTGGCCGGGGCGAGCGCGCGCGTCCCGATCCTCATCGACGGCGTCATCTCTACCGCGGCGGCCCTGGTCGCCGCGACTTTGGCGCCGGCGACGGTCGGCTACCTCATCGCCGGACATCGCTCGAGCGAACCGGGCGCCTCGGTGGCGCTCGCGCACCTCAATCTCGAGCCGGTGCTCGACTTGGAACTACGACTCGGTGAGGGGAGCGGCGCCGCGCTCGCGGTCCCGCTCGTGCAGGCCGCCGCGAAGATACTGCGCGAGATGGCGACCTTCGACTCGGCCGGCGTGAGCGAACGAGAGTCCCCGTGAACCTCTCCGCACTGGAACGCCGTCACGTAAACCCCGTGCCCGAAAGTGCGGGCCACGGGACCTCCTGGCGTCAGGGCCCCTTCTGGTTTCTCGGAAACTTCCATCCCCTGACGGTGGCCATCGCTTTTTTGGGACCGGCCGTTGGCCTCAGTGGTCTGTGGACGTCGGTGGCGGGCGTCGGGGGAATACTCTTCGGCGCCATCTTCATGGCCGCCCACGCCCCCCAGGGTCCCTCCCTGGGTCTGCCCCAGATGGTTCAGTCGCGCGCGCAGTTCGGTTACCGCGGGGTCACGGTGCCCCTCTTCGCAACGACGTTTACGTTCGTCGGATTCAACGTAATCATCGTCGTCGTCTTGAAGCAGGGTCTGCACCAGATCCTGGGGTGGGGGGCGACGCCCGTCGCGCTCGGCGCGAGTGCGGTGGCGACACTTCTAGCGATCTACGGCCACGACGTCATCCACCGGATCGTCGTGGCGATCTTTTGGATCTCCCTTCCGCTGTGGTTAGTTCTGACTTTCGGTGTCGTGAGTGGTCGCGCCCACGGCCACGGCCCACTCGTGGGGGGCTTTAACCTCGCGGGCTTCTTCGCGATGTTCGCCGTCGCGGCGTCTTACAACATCACCTACGCCCCGTGCGTATCGGACTACACCCGCTACTTAGCGCGCGACACGGCCCGGCGACCCCTCGTGGCGGCCGTCTTCGCCGGCGCCGCCGGCGCGCCGATATGGCTGATTCCCCTGGGGGCGTGGATGGCGACGCGCCTGGGCGTCACCGACGCGCTTACGGGTATCTACCTCTCGGGCAACGCGACCCTCCCCCACCTCGGCGTCGCCCTCGTTGTCGTTTCGGCGGCGGCCCTCGTGGCGACGATGAGTATTAGCGCCTACAGCGCGATGCTCTCGGTCCTCACGGTCGTAGACGGCCTGCGAAAAGTTCGCGACGGGGCGCGCGTGCGCGTAGTGACCGTCGTAGCGATCGCGCTGACCTGGTTCGTCGTAGCCGAGGTGCTCACCAACGCGACCACGGTCTTAAACAACGCGCTGCTCTTCATGCTCTACCTGCTCGCGCCGTGGACCAGTATCAACCTCGTGGACTTCTACTGGGTGCGACGGGGCCGCTACGTCGTGGCCGACCTCACCGAGCCGGGCGGTATCTACGGAAACGTCGGGGTTAGGGCCCTAGCCGCCTACGCGCTCGGTCTCGCGCTCGAGGTACCCTTCGTCTCCCTCAACCACCTCTACCAAAGTCCCGGGGCGACCTGGCTGGCGGGCGTAGACGTCTCGTGGATGGTCGGCCTCGTGGTGGCGGGCGCTTCCTACTGGCTCCTGGCTCGCCACACCGACGTTGAAGGTGAACTACGGCGCGCCGCACGCTCACGCGTCCACGCGGTGGTGGACGCGTGAGCGGAGCGCTGCTCGTTTTGGGCACTTCCTCTGGGTCGGGCAAGAGCACCGTCGTCACCGGACTGTGCCGATGGCTGCACCGCCGGGGGGTTTCGGTCGCGCCCTTTAAGGGCCAGAACATGTCGCTCAACTCCTTCGTGACCGCGAGCGGTGGGGAGATGGGTCGCGCCCAGGTCGTCCAGGCCCAAGCGGCCGGGGTCGAACCGGACGTGCTGATGAACCCCGTGCTCCTAAAACCGGGCACCGACACCACGAGCCAGCTCATCGTCCTCGGGCGCGCCGTGGGCGACCTCGACGCCGCTTCGGGTTGGGCGAAGAAGGGGGACCTGCTCGAGGTGGTCGTCGAAAGTTACCGCGAACTTCGCCGACGCTACGACGTCGTCTTCTGCGAGGGCGCGGGCAGCCCAGCCGAGATCAACCTGCGCGCGAGCGACATCGTCAACCTCGGTTTCGCGCGCGCCGCGAACGTGCCCGCCGTTCTCGTGGGCGACATCGACCGCGGGGGCGTCTTCGCGTCGCTGGTCGGCACCGTAGCGGTGCTCTCACCCGAAGACCAGCAGTACGTGCGCGGGTTCTTAATTAACAAGTTTCGCGGTTCGAAGGCGCTACTGGCGGGGGGACTCGAGCGTCTCTTCGAACTAACCGGTCGCGCGAGCCTCGGGGTTCTACCCTTCGTCCGGGGGCTGGAACTCGACGCCGAAGACGCGGTGGACTTCTCCGCGTGGCTCGACCCGGGCGCCCCCAACGGCCTCGACGTGCTCACCGTGGGAGTAATCGCCTTGCCCCGG
>JAKBAB010000030.1 GCA_021815645.1 Actinomycetes bacterium | reverse complement strand
CGGGTACCGTCTCGTACTTCGACGACGTCGAAGGGGCGGGGGTTATCGAGTCCAGTGACACGCCAGCGGGGTGCTGGTGCCACTACTCGATGATCGAAGGCGCCGGTCGGCGGACCCTCGTCGCGGGCGAGCGAGTCTTCTTTACCTTCGTGCGCGCAGACCAGGACGGTCACGCTTTTCGAGCCGTGCGGGTGCGCCGAGCGCCTTAGGTTATATAACGCTCAGGACCGCCGCGGGCGAGCCCGCGGACGCACCGCTCTTACTGAGGCGACCGGTCAACCCGGTGGCCCGAATGAGCGGCCGTCGGCGACTAGCGCGGCCGTCGCGACGGCCACCGTTTTCGGGCGCTCCTCGTTGGTGGCGATAGTCTTAACTGCCATCAAGCTCTACGCAGTGATTCCCCTCCCGCGCGCCACGACCCCGGTCGTAAGGTTTCGGCGACCCGACGTGCGCGGTGCGGCGACGCTTCGTGAGGAGACGAAGTCGTGACGCGACGACGACGGTTCGGCATTCTCGCTATCTGCTGTACCAGTGTGTTCGTCGTCTTCATCGACAACACCATCGTGAACGTCGCTTTGCCCTCAATCGGTCGAGATTTTCACACCTCACTGTCGGGACTCAAGTGGGTCGTCGACGGCTACACCGTGGTGCTCGCGAGTTTGCTGATGCTCTCGGGTTCGATGGCCGACCGACTGGGGCGACGGCGGGTCTTCATCTTGGGCCTCACGCTCTTCGCACTGGGGTCACTAGCGTGCAGCCTGGCCCCGAGCATTGGCTACCTGATCTTCTTTCGGATGCTGCAGGGCATCGGGGGATCAATGCTCAACCCGGTGGCGATGTCGATCATCCGCAACACCTTCGAGGACGACCGCGAGCGAGCTCGGGCCATCGGACTTTGGAGCGCGGTGGTAGGAATCGCCCTGGCCATGGGGCCGATTTTCGGTGGCTTGCTCGTGCGAGCGGTGGGCTGGCCATCGGTCTTTTGGGTAAACATTCCCATCGGCGTCGTCGGCGTCATCCTCACCGTTGTCTATATCCCCGAGTCGCGCGCCCCCCATCCCCGTCGCCTCGACGCCGTGGGCCAGGTGATCGTCACGTTCATACTCGCGAGCACCACGTACGCCGTGATTGAGGGGCCCGGTCGGGGCTGGGGTTCGAGCGAAATCGTGGCGCTGTTCGCGCTCGCCGCGCTCGGGTTGACCGCACTCTTTTTCTACGAACTGCGCCGGTTCGAGCCACTCATCGAACTGCGCTTCTTTAGGAGTGTTCCCTTTTCGGGGGCGACGCTTATCGCGGTGGCGGCGTACTTCGCCTTCGCTGGATTCTTCTTCCTAAACACGCTCTACCTCCAGGACGTTCGGGGCCTAACGGCGTTGAGCGCCGGAGTAGACACGTTGCCGATTGCGGTCGCGATGGCGATTTTTGCGTCACTGTCCGGTCGAGCGGTCGCTCGGTTCGGCGCGCGGCCGTCGTTGGTCGTGGCCGGCGTCACGATGGCGGCGGGCAGCGCGCTCTTAACGACGTTGTCGCCGACGACGTCGTTCACGAGACTCTTCGTGGCCTACGTGATCTTCGGAGTTGGCTTCGGCATGGTGAACGCCCCCATCACCAACACGGCCGTGTCGGGCATGCCGGCCAGTCAGGCCGGGGTCGCGTCCGCCGTCGCCTCCACCAGCCGACAGGTCGGTCAAGTGCTCGGCGTGGCGATCGTTGGATCAGCACTGGCCACGGGCCTGGCCCACGGTCATCTCGCGACAACTTTCTCCGCGGCGACGCGCTCGGACTGGTGGCTCCTCAGCTTTTGCGGCGTAGTGGTACTCGTTATCGGGCTGCTCAGTACTTCGAGCTTCGCCCTACGCACCGCCTACCGATCGTCACTGGAATTCGACGTGGCCGCAGTGGGCGCCGCCCACCCTCACTAGCGCGGGTCGACCGTTTCGTTTTGCGAGCCCGGTCCACAGCCGGACCGTACGGTCGATCGGCGTTAGCTACTTCTCCTCGGCGGAGCCGTCGGTCAGCTGAGCGTTCGCGATGTCGACGAGTGACGCGGTGAGCGATACGGCTAAGCGGTTCTCTTGTCCGTAGAAACGCTGGGCGGGTAAGGGGACCGAAACCGCGTACCAGTGGTGGTTCGTCGCTTGCAGCGCCATACCGATTGCGCAGATTCCCAAGGTGTGCTCTTCGCGGTCGTACGCGATGCCGCTTTCGCGCACTTCGTCCAGTTCGCGTTCCAAAGAGGCTAAGTCCGCGTGGGTGGACGGAGTGAAGCGATCGAATCGCTCGGGCAGGAGCCGCGCCGTCGCCTCCGGACCGAGGGACGCCAAAATCGCCTTGCCGGGGGCGGTGCAGTAGAGCGGGAAGGAGATTCCGATGCCCGAGACCGCCCGGAGTCGTCGCATCGCGATGACTTGGTTTACGAACGTCACCGTCTGTCCGGTCAGACGGGAGAGATCGACCGTTTCGCGCAGTTCGTGGCTCAGTCGCTCGAGGAAGGGGGTGACGTCGAGTTCGAAATTGGAGCGACTGGCCTCGGCGAGCCGTAGGAGCGCCGAGCCCAGTTGGTAACCGGAGTCGGTCGCGCGTACGTAGTCTTGGCGGCAGAGCGCGACCACGATTCGGTGAACCGTCGAGCGCGACAGTGTCGTCATCCGGGCGATCTGCGCCAAACTCAGCCCCCCCGGCGCGTCGCTGAGCGCCTCCAATATGCTCGCCGCTCGAGCGATGACCTGTACGTCGACGGCCCGATTAACTTCTCGCGGACCGTCGGGGAGTGAGCCACTCACCTTAGCGAGGTCGCGGGCGTCGTCGTTGGCCGCGCGCTCGACGGGTTCCGGTTCAGCCATTGTCTCCATCGTTCCACAACTCGCGCTACCTTACATCGAATGTTTTTCCCAGTTGCGAGTGAGCCGCTTCGGGTGGCGATGGTCGCGCCCGGAGGAAGTCGATGTCGTCAACCGACCCAAACGGCGTCGTCGTGTTCGTGGGGTACCGCGTTCTTATCTCACTATGCTCAGGGAGCCAATCGAGAAGTTTGGTGACAACTCATGGAGCGGTGAGTCGCTAAAGGGGGTGCGGTGCAGGTTCGTCAATATCGGATGCTCATCGGCGGAACGTTTCGTGACGCGCGAGGCGGAAAGACCCTAGACGCGGTGAATCCGGCCACCGGTGAGGTTTTCGCTCAGTTCCCCCGCGGGGGCAGCGAAGACGTCGACGACGCGGTCACGGTCGCATCCGCGGCCTTTCCTACCTGGTGGGCGGCGGCGCCACTGGAGCGCGCCGCCGCGCTCGAGTCGCTGGCCTCGGTCATTACTGAGCACGCCGAGGAGTTCGCGATGCTAGACGTCATCGACAACGGCAGTCCCCTGCGAGAGATGCGTAAGGACGCCCACAACGCCGCGCGACTGTTGCGCTACTTCGCGGGCGTGGTCTTCGAGCAGCGCGGCGACACCATTCCCGGGCTACCGGGACGGCTCAACTACACCCTGCGCCATCCTTTCGGGGTCGTCGGTCGAATTATTCCCTTTAATCACCCACTAATGTTCGCCGCGGGAAAGATCGGCGCGCCGCTGATCGCCGGAAACGCCGTGGTGCTTAAACCCTCGGAACACACGTCCGTGTCGGCCCTACGTCTCGGGGAGTTGGCCGCGGAGATTTTCCCGCCGGGTGTCCTCAACGTGGTCACCGGCCTCGGTAGTGACGTGGGTGACGCGCTGGTCACTCACCCGGCGGTGCGCCGCATCGCCTTCACGGGATCGGCCCAGATCGGTCGTTCGATTCAGGCTAGGGCCGCTTCTGAGGTGGTCAAGACCGTCACCTTGGAGCTGGGTGGGAAGAACCCCGTCGTCGTCTTTCCCGACGCCGACCTCGATCGCGCCGTTGAGGGGGCCGTGCGCGGTATGAACTTCACCTGGCAAGGTCAATCTTGCGGATCGACGTCGCGTCTATTGGTGCACCGCTCGTTGCACGATGAGTTCGTGGAGCGACTGTCCCGGGCGGTGGGGGCACTGCGCACGGGACCCCCCACTAGCGAAGGTACCGACGTGGGTTCGATCGTGCACCGGGCTCAGTTCGACAAAGTGATGAGTTATCTCAAGGTCGCCGCCGAAGAGGGACTGCACCTCGTGGTCGGTGGGCGCGCGCCCGATGACCCGGAACTAACCGGTGGTCTATTCGTACTGCCCACCGTCTACGACGACGTCCCGTCGTCGTCGCGCCTAATGCGGGAAGAGATTTTTGGGCCGGTGCTGGTGGTCGTTCCCTTCGACGACTACGGCGACGCCATTCGGATCGCCAATGACGTGGCCTACGGACTGACCGCCAGCGTTTTCACGCGCGACCTGTCGACCGCGCTCGCGTTCGCCCGCGACGTCGAGGCCGGCTACGTCTGGGTGAATGACGTGTCGGCTCACTTTCTCGCCACGGGGTTCGGCGGACTCAAGGACTCGGGCGTCGGGCGCGAAGAGAGCCTGGACGAAGTACTCTCCTACACCCAGTCCAAGAACGTCAACGTTCTGTTCGACTAGCTCTAACGAGGTCCCGTCACGGTCCGGGGACGCCACTGGACCGCTCGCGCTTGACAACATTGCGGCGAAATGGTATCTTCCTTTTCGGTACAAGGTGTATTGAGATGTGGAACAGTTGTGGGGACGAGGAAATCGAGGGGTCTACGATCGGGCCGCGAACGAAACGCACCCGAGAGAAGGTTGGGCCCGACTGTGGTTCACCCCCCACGCGGTGAAGTCGGTCGCCACGGGCTCTCGGGGCTCCGCCGTCAATCCGGGCAGTGACGCAGTGCGTAGTGTGGTCCAGCAAAAGGTAGAGAGCCCATGACGTTCATCGCAACCGACATCGGTGGCACCTTCACCGACCTGGTGGCGTACGATCCTGAGACCAACACGATCTACCAAGGTAAGTCCTATACCGACCCGGCCGCCATCACCGACGGGATTGCCCGTTGTCTCGAAAAGAGCGGCGTGCCCATCGCTACGGCCGCGGAGTTTATTCACGGCTCGACCATCGCGATCAACACAGCCCTCGAGCGCACGGGGGCGCGCACGGCCCTGTTCGTGACGCGCGGCACCCGCGACGTTTACCTAATCGGACGGGGAAATCGACCGGAGTCCTACAACCTGTTCTTTCGGCGACCCGTGCCCTTCGTGCCACGCCACCTCACCTTCGAAATAGACGAGCGACTCTTCGCGTCGGGGGAAACCCACAGCGAGCTAGACGAGGAGAGCGTGAGAAGCGCGCTCTCCAGCGCCCGCGCCCGCGGCGTGGACTCGATCGCGGTCAGTTTTCTACACTCGTACGTCAACCCCGCCCACGAACGGCGCGTCGGGGAGATCATCCGCCAACTCGCCCCGGAGCTCTTCGTGTCGCTCTCGCACGAACTGATGCGTGAGTACCGCGAGTACGAGAGAACTTCGACGACGGTAATCAACGCCTACGTCGGTCCGCGGATGAGCGCCTACCTTGAGGCGCTCGAAGTGCTCCTCGCGCAACGGTCCTTCGGGGGTCAAGTTCTCATCATGCAGTCCAACGGTGGCGTCATGACCCCTTCGACCGCGAGGTCCCAACCGGCGCGCACTATGGAGTCCGGTCCCGTGGGGGGCGCCATCGCCGCGGCGCGCATCGCCAGTCGCCTCGGAATCGACCAGGCCGTGGCCTTCGACATGGGCGGCACGACGGCGAAGGCCGCCCTGGTGCGTAACGGATTCCCCGAAATGTCCGACAGTTACTTCGTCGGCGACACCATGAGCGGCCACCCGGTGATGCTCCCGGTGGTCGACGTGATCGAAATCGGCGCCGGCGGCGGCAGTATCGCGTACCTCGACGAAGTCGGCGCACTCAACATCGGCCCCGAGAGCGCCGGTGGCCACCCCGGGCCGATCTGCTACGGCTGGGGCGGTCTTCGCCCGACCGTGACCGACGCCAACGCGGTCCTCGGGCGGCTCGGCTCATCGAACTTTCTCGGGGGGGAGATGCCCCTGGACGTTGACGGCGCGGCCGCCGCCCTCGTTGGGCAGATCGGTGGCCGGCTCGGCCTCGACGCGGAGTCGACCGCGCGAGCGATCGTGGACATCGCGGTCAACAAAATGGCGCTGGCCGTGCGCGCGGTCTCGATCGACCGGGGTCTCGACCCGCGCGACTGCGCCCTCATCGCCTTCGGGGGCGCCGGTCCCCTGCACGCCTGCGCCATCGCTCGCGACCTGCACATTCCCACCGTCGTCATCCCCCCACTGCCCGGGCACTTCTCGGCGTTGGGCATGCTCATTGCGAATATCCGACACGATTTCGTGCGCACGTGCTATCGCGAACTAGAAGAGGTGCAGTGGAGCGACGTGGTCGCGGTAGTCGAGGAGATGCGCGCCGAAGCGCGGGGACTGTTGGACTCGGAGAACGTGGCGGCCGACAGTATTGGCTACGAGACCTACCTCGATTTGCGCTACTCGGGCCAAGAGTTTACCCTCCGCACCCCGGTGGCCGACGACGACGTCGCGCACGGAAACAAGGCGTCGATTCGCAAGACTTTCGACGATATGCACCTGGAGCGGTTCGGCCACTTCGCTCCCGACGAAAAAGTGGAAGTTATAAACGTGCGCGTCGTCGGCCTGTCGCGGCGGCCGACTCAGAGTATCGGTGGTTCGTCCGCGACCGGGGAGGGGCCCCAGCGGCGATCGCGCGAGGTGGGCTTCACCGAAGGCGGTCGGGTCGTTAAGAGTCTCTGTGACGTATGGCAGCGGGAGTCTCTGCCGACCGGTTTCGTGGTCGAGGGACCCGCGATTGTGGAAGAGTACGCGAGCACGACCGTGCTCGCCCGTGGGGACCGAGCCGTGGTGGGCGACGAGGGCGAACTCGTCGTGACGATCAACCGATGAGCGCCTCGCGGAACGTTCGGCGCGACCTGGGGGAGCGGGCTCGGGCAGTGGTGGTTGGCCTCGTGGAGAGAGAAGGTGCGCGGTGATCGACCCCGTCACGTTAGAAGTCGTGCGCAACTCGTTCCCGGCGGCGGCCAACGAAATGGCGGAGGACCTTCAGCGAACGTCTTACAACATGATGATTTACGAAGTACGAGATTTTTCGTGCGCCATTGTCGGCGCCTCGGGGGAGCTCTTCGCTCAGAACATCGGGGGCGTGTCGCACTTCGTCGCTGACCTCGACGTCGTGATCAAAGACGCCGTAGAGCGACTAGGGATTGCGTCGTTTCGCCCGGGCGACGCGATTCTCATGAATCACCAGCGCGTCTGTGGTCAGCACCTCAACAACATGGTCGCCTACACGCCGATTTTCGTGGGCGAGGAACTGTTCGGCTTCGCCATGGTGCGCGCCCATTGGGTCGACATCGGTGGGTTGAGCACCGGCTTTGGCGCCGGCGGGGGAATGGTTACTGACCCCTGGGTCGAGGGACTGCAGTTCGACCAAGTGAAGATCATGAATGAGGGTGTCGCAAACGAACCGCTCATGAAGTTCATCGCCGATAACGTCCGCTACCCCGAGGCCGCGATGGGCGACCTGCGAGCCCAGTTGGCCGCCTGTGCGGTAGGCGCGCAGCGGGTGCAGGAGTTAGTCGATCGTTACGGAGTCGACGTGGTGCGGCTCTGCCTGGCGCGGGTCTTTGACGACACCGAAGCGCGCTGTCGTATGGCGATTGAGAGGATCGCCGACGGCGAGTACGTCGCGGAAGGGTGGCTCGACCACGACTTCGTCGATCGCGACGAGCGGGTTATGGTCGTCGCCAAAGTCACCGTATCGGGCAGTGATCTAACGGTCGACCTGACGGGATCCTCACGTACTCGAAGAGGGTCCATCAACGCGCGTACTCGCGCGGCCGCTTTCATCGCCTACAAGGGAATCACCGCCCCACTCGAACCGCTCAACGAAGGCTCATTTCGGGCTCTGCGCGTAGAGATCGACGAAGGCAATTTCATGATGGCTACGTTTCCCGCGCCCATGGCCCAGTGGAGCATCGCCATCCCGACGGCCGTGGACGTGATCCTCAAGGCCCTCGCGCCCGCATTGGCCGACGTCGTGCCGGCCGGTACCTACGGCACGCTCGGGGGCGCCATGGTTTTCTTCGGCAACGACCCGTCGCGGGGCGGTAAGCGCTTCGTCTCCCAGACGATCGAGGGCGGCGGCTGGGGTGCTTCGCCGTCGCTCGACGGTCAGAACGCGTCGGTGTCGGTCTGTCAGGGGGACGTTCGAAACGCCCCCATCGAGAGCCTCGAACTGAAGTACCCCCTGCTAGTTGAACGGCGAGCGCTACGGCCCGACTCGGGGGGCGCCGGTCGACGTCGTGGGGGACTCGGCCAAGTTACCGATATCCAAAATCTCGTTCCGGGAACGTGGAGCATGTCGTCGATACCTCGCGAGACTTGTCCTCCGTGGGGGCTAAATGGTGGCCGACCCGGCCAGCCGGGCTACTGCGACGTTCGCCTTTCGAGCGACGGTACGTGGGAAAACGGTGGGGACACCCGCAAGGTCGTCGGCGCCGGCGCGGCGCAGCGTAAAGCCACCGGCGGTGGCGGGGGTTGGGGCGACCCGCTAGAGCGACCGCTCGAAGAGATCGACGTCGATCTACTCGAGGAGTACGTTTCGCCGGAGCGCGCGGAAATTGACTACCGAGTGGTCGTCGATCGAGCGACCCTCACGGTAGACCGTGGGGCGACGAGCGTGCGCCGTAGCGAGTTCGACGACGCGCCGCGGTGACTTCGCGCGAAGACGCACTGGCCGAGCGGCGGCGGCGACTACTGGACGGGGCGACCGCTCACGGACGCCGGGCGGTAGTTATCTATTCGGCGGCGGCGCACTCACTCCTCGCCCACGACGGGGTCTGGTGGGCCTCGGGCTTTAAACCGATGGGCGAATGCGCCCTCGGTCTCGCGCCCGACGGGTCGTTCGAACTTTGGGTGAGCCCCCCTTGGGACCTCGCGCGCGCGCAAGAAGCAGTGGGCGAGCGAGCGATCGCGGTCACCGACGTCTTCGCCACCGCCGAGGCGTGGCGCGATACTCACGACGTAGCGCTCGGCGATGTGCTGGTCTGCGGCACGGACAGAATCCCCCGGCGCCGGTACCCTTCTGCGGTAGCGGCGCTGGGTGGCTACGACGCCACGGGTGATCGACTGCTGCTCGAGACGTCACGTCGTCGCGACGCGTACGAGTTGACGCACGCGCGCGAAGCGGCCCGACTAGCGGAGAGTGGTTTCGCCCGACTGGTTGACGCGATCCGGCCCGGACAGGCGGAGTTCGAAGTCGTGGCGACCCTCGACGGCTTCCTGCGCGAGCTCGGGTCGCAGGACAATTTCGTGCTCGTGTCGGCTTCGCAGCGCAACCGTTCCGTGCACCCACCGACCGAACGAACGGTGGAGCGCGGAGACGTACTGCTCGCCGAAATCTCCCCTTCGGTCGAGGGCGTGTTCACTCAGATCTGTCGGTCGGTGACGATCGGCGGGACGTCTACCACGGTGGCGGACGACTACGCCTTGCTCGACGCCGCATTCGAGGCGGGACGGCGGGCCTGCGAACCGGGCGCGCCCGTGCGCGACGCCGCGCTAGCGATGGACGAGGTCCTGAGTGACGCCGGCTTCGCGCAGTACTGCCGGCCGCCCTTCATGCGAGCGCGCGGTCACGGTCTAGGACTGGGGTCCGTTCTGCCCGGTGACGTTACCGTCGCCAGTCCCGAACTCTTCGCCCAGGGCGACTACTTCGTCCTACACCCCAACCAGTACCTACCCGGGTCGGGGTATTTGCTCTGCGGCGAACCCGTGGTCGTCGAAGCCGGTGGCGCCCAACCCCTCACTAGTCGGCGAGGTGAGTTGGCCTCCGTGGGGACGTGACGTGACCCACACGATGGAACCGGTCATGAAACACGGGCGCAGCTCGTGGGACCGGGCTCTCATGCCCGCGGACGAGTTCGACGAGCGACGCCAAGCGGTCGAGCGCGCCGCGGGTACCACGGGCGCCGTCGCGGTCGTCGGTTTCGCTGACTCGCAGCACCCCGGGCTCGTGGGGTACCTGTCGAACTACCTCACGGCCGGCGCGCTCGCGACACTGATCTGTGTTCCCGGTGCCGAGTTGACGCTGGTGGCGGGGCTCGGCGGTGGACGAGATCACCCCTTTATTAAGGGCATGACTTTCGTCAACGACGTGCGGTGGTTTCCCCAACTCGGGGCTGGCATCTGCGAAGTGCTCGCCGAAAGAGGCGTCACCGCGGGCCCCCTAGCCGTCGCCGGTCTCGATGACTGCTTCGCCCACGCACGGGCCGAGGCGCTCCTGGCCGCCCTGTCGGCCTTCGAGGTTGTCCCCTTCGACGAGGGCCTCGACAGCTTGCGACGGACCAAGCGCGAGCGCGAAATCGGCGCGCTCAGGGCCGGACGGGCCATTCTTCACGCCGCCGGGGAAGCTCTGGTGCAGTCGTGGCGCGCGCACCGTGATTTACACCGAGCGCTCACCGAGGCCGAAAAAGTCGCTAAGTTTCGCGGCGCTCGTGACTTTCGAGCGTTGGCGGTCGCGAGCGACGGGTCCTGGCGGCCGTGGCCCGACGCGACGTCGTGGGGCGTCGAGCGTTACGGCGTATACCTCGCGGTTGAGTACCTCGGTTACTGGGCCGACCTTGGGTTGAGTGGCCCCGAAAGTGACGGTGTCGGCGCACTGGCGGAGATTGCCCTCGATGTGGCTGAGCGGGCTCTGCGCGAGGGATCCTCGGGCGCGTCGTTGCACCTCGCGCTACGCGACGAACTCGGGGCGGACGCGCGAGTCGTCACGCTCGAGGCGTCGGGCGTGGGCACGTCACTGGTGGAGACGCCACGGTTGAGCGACGAAGACGAGGAACTCGCACGCGTCGGCGATCTCGTGGGGCTGCGAGCGTGGGTCGCGCGCGAGCGCGTCGCGGCGGTGGCGACGCGGGCCGTGCTCGTGGGTAACCAGAGCGCGACCAACCTCGAAGCGCCGATGGTGTGACGCGCCGCCGAGAGCTGCGTCTAAGCGGCCCGCGGAGTTTGCGTTAGAGCGAGAAGAGACGCTCGGCGTTGCCCCGGCCAATCTGGTGGCGAAGCGCGTCGTCGAGGGGAACTCCGTCGAACCAAGCCGAGCCTTGGGTCATTTCGTCGAAGGGGTAGTCGACGGAGAACATCACGCGGTCGTGACCCATGACCTCGAGCGCCGCGATCAGGCTCGGCGTGGAGAAGTGACCCGAGGTGGTGACGTAAAAGTTCTCCTTGAGGTAGGACGTCAACGACTTTGCCAGCGTCGTGCGGTCGGTGGCCTTGCGCATCCGATTTTCGATTCGCCAGATGTTGTACGGCAGGGTCTCGCCGAGGTGGCCCAGAACTACCTGGGCTCTGGGGTGGCGGTCGAAGAGACCACTGGTGATAAGGCGCAGCGCGGCCGTCGAGGTCTCGGTGGTGAACTCCATTACCGGCCCGGCCATCTCGGGCCAGTCGACCATGGCCGTGCGTTGGGCGGCGGGCTGGAGTCTCGGGTGCAGGTAGAGGGGCACGTTCAACTCTTCGAGAGCACGCCACAGGGGAGCGAATCGCGCGTCGTCGAGGTGAAGCGCGCGACCGTCGGGCGTATCGGTGAAACTGTTGACGAGAACACCGTGGAACCCCAACTCCTTGACGCAGCGGTGGGTCTCTTCCACCGCGGCCTCGACGTCTTGGAGGGCAACCGCGGCGAAGCCGCCGAAGCGATCGGGGTTGGCCGCGATCGCCGACGCCAGTACGTCGTTGCTGGTGCGCGCGCCGTTCACGGCGGCGGCGACGTCACGGTCACCCTGCACGCCCGGACTGGTGAGGGAGATGATGGCGTAGCCGATGCCCGTCTCGTCCATGAGAGCGAGGCGCAACTGCGTGAAGTCGAACAGTCGCCGCTCGACGTCGGCCCAAACGTCCGCGGCTAGAAAGTGCGGTCGGCCCCCGTACTGGGGCGTCGCGAAGTGCTCCTCCAAGGCGACCTTCTTGTCCACACTTCCCCCTTCTCTCTCGCCGCCCGGATCGGGCGAATTGGTTCGCCGTCGCCTCCGCACTCGACTAAGAGTGACGGGCGTGGGCGTCGCCCGAGTTTCATCCCGTATTACGATACACGCTGTACCACCTACTAAAGTACTGTGGAACGCGACCATATAGAGGAGGCAGATCTATGACGTACGAGCCGTTCGGGAAGCTGTTCGTCACTCCCGTTCTCCCCTTTTTGGCCGACGGCTCAATCGACGAGCCGGGGTATCGCGCCTTCATTCGTCGTTTCCTTACGCCGCAGTATCTCGAGGCCGGGATGGCGGTTATCGCGAATCCCGAAGCGGGGGAACTCTTCGCCCTCGACTACGACGAGCGCGTTCAGGTGATTCGCGCTGTAATCGAAGAGACCGCGGGCCGCGCGCCGGTTCTCGGCGGCGTCGTCGACGTGACGACCGCGGGGGCGGTGCGCACCGCCCGCGACGCGGCGCGGGCCGGGGTTCAGGGACTGTTCGTCTTCCCCCCAATTGGGGCCGGTGACATAACGCAGTCGTGGGACTCCGACCAGTACCCCGAGGTTCTCATCGATCTGCTGCACGCCATCCGCGCCGAGGTCGACCTACCGATGGTCATTCACCCCGTGGGTAAAACCAGTGCCGCCTTCGGCGTCGGACTGTCGGATCGGGTGACTCGTCGAGTCATCGCCGAAGTGCCCAACGTCGTGGGGTGGAAGATGACCTATAACTACGACGGATACCGCGCGGTTTCGCGGGTCATCCGCGACGCGGACCGTCCCGTCGACATTTTGGGGGCGGTGGGTAAGTACTTTCACGAGAATCTGGCCAACGACGCCTTCGACGGTACTTCCTCGGGGGCCTTTAACTACGCGCTCGAGCCCATGATGGATCACATCGCGGCCTGGCGCCGGGGCGACGTCCCGCGCGCTTGCGAGATCTGGTCGAGTGGACTCGCCCAACTCAACGAGTACGTCTTTTCTGACTTCGGCCGGCTCCACGTTCGCTACAAGACCGGGGCGTGGCTACGCGGTTTCATCGATAACCCGCTGATGCGCGCACCCATGCCGCGCCCGAGACGACTCGAAGTGACGACTCTAGCGACGCTGCTCGAGCGGTGCCGTCTGTCGGTGATCGACAAGGACGTCGTAGACGAATTCTGTGAACGCCAGGGACTCACCTCGTGAGAAACCACCGGGGGACTAAGCGCGCCGCACCGTACTCACCCGAAATATACCTTCGACACCGTGGGGGGACCGCGTGCCAGCGATATCGAGAATAAACACACCAATTTCGCGCGAAGAACTCGAGCGGCGTTGGCGAAGTGTACGTGAGGAGATGGAGCGCGCGGGTATTGACGTCCTCGTGTGCCAAGCCAACAACGACTACATGGGCGGAGCGCTGCGTTACCTCTGCGACGTACCGGCCGGCAACGGCTACCCCGTCTCGCTAGTGTTTCCCCGCGAGGGCGACGCCACCCTCGTTCGACAGGGCCCAGTTCACGGCGACCAAACGTTGGCGGCCGCAGCCGGTCCGCTCCACGGGGTCGGACGTATCTTGACTACTCCGAGTTACGCGAGTGTGGGCTATACCCGCTACTACGACGCTGAGCTCATCGTTAAAGCGCTGGCCGGTTTCGAGCACGCCACGATAGCGTGGCCCGCGAGCGCTGAAGTCTCTTATCCCACTATCGATTACGTTCGGCGCGAACTGCCCGAGTCAACTTTCGTCGAAGCGTGGGACGTTATCGACCACGTGAAGATGGTGAAATCACCCGAGGAGTTAGAACTCGTCCGGCGAACCTGCGACGTTCAAGACGCGGCGATGGCCGCGGCGTTCGCGGCGCTAAAGCCGGGCATGCGAGAGAGTGAACTGACGGCGATCGCCGAGTTCACCGCCCGTTCCCTGGGCAGCGAGCAGGGACTCTACCTCTGCTCGTCCTGGCAACCCGGTCACAGCTTCCCCTTTGGACCACCGCACAACCAAGCGAAGATCATCGAAGAGGGGGACGTCGTTCGACTACTCGTCGAGTGCAACGGCCCCGGGGGACAGTACGCCGAGCTCGGTCGCATGGCCTCGCTCGGACCGGTGCCCGAGGTGATGGTCGAAGAGTGCGACTTCACGATACGGGCCCAGACTTACTGCATGAGTTTGCTCGAGGTCGGTGTCGTGTGCCGTGACGCCTGGCACGAGTACAACGCGTTCATGGTTAACAACGGGCGACCGGCGGAGACTCGACTGCACTGTCACGGACAGGGTTACGACCTGGTGGAGCGACCGCTAGTTCGTTTCGACGAGCCCGCGGTGATTTCGGCCAATATGAATATCACGTGTCACCCCAGCTACGAAGTCGCCGGCGGATACGACTCGTGGATCTGTGACAATTTCCTGATTACCGGTGACGGACCACCCGAACGGCTCCACCACTTTCCCCAAGAGATTGTGGTCGTCGGTGAGTGAGCCTTTACCGCGCTGCCTAGCGCGCGAAAAGGGCGCGCGCGTCAACGGCGCGGCCCGCGGGGAGTTCTCGTGACCGTAGGCGCGAGGAGAAGGGTCGTCGTGGGCGTACCGCCCGGGGGGGCGCAGATCATCACCGCCGCGCTGGCGCCGGATCTTCCCGTCGAGATATTCGAACTGCCAGAAGTAGTCCCAGAGTTGAGCGCGCTCCCGGAGTTTGAATTTTTGGTTCTGCCCCTGCGAATACCCGATCTCGTGCCCTGGCTCGCGGAGATGAGTCAACTCAGGGTCATCCAGGTCCTCAAGGCCGGCTACGACGGGGTCGAGGAAAATCTCCCCGACGAGGCGGTCCTGTGCAACGCGCGCGGCGCGCGCGACGTAGCGGTCTCCGAGTGGGTGATGGGGGCACTCCTGGGCGTCTTTAGTGGCGTAGTGGACGCCGTGGCCCGTCAGCCGCGCCAGGAGTGGCTTCGCCCGTGGCGCCACGAACTGGCCGGCGCGACGGTCGCGGTCGTGGGCATGGGGCCGATTGGCCAAGCCATAGCGAACCGGTGCGAGGCCATGGAGATGAACGTTCTCACCTTCGCGCGCACCGCCCGAGGCAATATCCACGCGGTGAGTGAACTGCCGGATTTCCTCGGCGCCGCCGACGCCGTCATTCTCATTACGCCGTTGACGAGTGAGACGCACGGACTGATGGACGAATCGATGCTCGCCAGGATGAAGGACGGGGCCCTATTGATAAACGCCGGACGCGGTCCCGTCATCGACTTTCCCTCTCTCGTGAAGGAAGTCGCGGCCGGTCGCCTCCGCACGGTACTCGACGTCTACAACGCTGAGCCGCTCGAACGCGATCATCCCCTGTGGACTCTCGAAGGTTCCTACGTGTCTCCGCACATCGGGGGACACACGCGCGAGGGCAACGTCAAGGCGCTAACTTTGGCGGCCGAGCAGATTACGCGTTACGTGAATGGCGAACCGGTTCTCTACGTCGTAGCCCGCGGTAAGGCGGCCGGCGTTACTTAAAAAACTCGCGCTGCGTGGCGCTAAGAGCGCGCCATGGGATCCCAGTGTTGGTAGACGCCCGACCCGATCGATAGTGGCGTGTCGGGCAACGTGAACGTGGAGAAGCGACCCTGGGGACGACGGACGTTCCGGTCGTCTTCGAGAACTCGTTGCACGACGGCCCCGGGGTCGGCGGCGTCGATCTCGTACACGTTGAGTATTCTCGCGTCCAGTATCTCCGGCTCGGGATTGAGGGTTACGTAGCGCGAGCACTGTACGAGACCCGGCGTCTCTAACACGTCGTGCGCGTGGGTGTAGAGCCACCAGTCGTCGTGTTGTGACTTCTTTGCGGGATCCATGTGTGAGTAAAAAAGAAGGATCGCTTCGGGCATTCCGTCGGGCAACGTCGTGGGCGTCGTCTCGAGCGGTGACCGGGATTGGCGCGTCGCGACGAAGTCCCAAACGGTGAGGTCGAGCACCTCGGCGCAGTTGAGAAACTCGCCACTGGAAGTTTCGTTTTCCCTGATGCGCCCCATTAAAGCCCAGGGGTCGTCGTCGTTGAGCCGGTACAAGGTGAGGTAACGGGCCCGTTCTCCGGCGATGGCGACGAGGCCGGGAAATCCACCACCGTACTCCGGTCGAACGTCGCGATAACGGTAGACGTCCACCACGCCGGGTATCTGGCGAAGGGCTGGTAGGCGCACGGTGTCGTGCCAGTAGTTGAACTCAAACTCGCGACTGGGGTCAGTGCAGACGAGTACTTCGACCGCGATGGATTTAGCTGGAAACAGTTCGCTCATGGGAGAGTCCTTCGTCGGTGGGGTTGCCACGTGGGTGGAGTTTCCAAGTTATCAACTCACTTCGTGGTTCGCCACCACTCGCGAAGTTGACGAGCTCTTTCTTCACGCGGTAGAGACTGTATCGTTCTGACGACGAGTGAGTCAACCGATTGGGGAGTACGCGTGAGCGAATGGGAGTCAGTGCGACTGGTTGTGGAAAAAGACGTCTACGTCGCGACCCGTGATGGCAGTTCGATTTGCGTCGACGTCTTTCGTCCCGAGGGTCCGGGTCCCCACCCGACGATTGTTTCGATGAGCCCCTACGGCAAGGACGTGCACTGGCTCGAGCGATACCCCGATCACGGATTCGACGTCAGCCCGTGGGCGGTGTGGGAGACGCCCGATCCCGGTTGGTGGGTTCCGCGCGGGTACGCGCTCGTGCGGGTCGACTCGCGCGGGATCGGCAAGTCGATGGGCACGCTCGACCCGTTGAGTGAGCGAGACAGCGAGGACTACTACGACGTGATTGAGTGGGCCGCGACCCGGCCTTGGTCG
>JAKBAB010000132.1 GCA_021815645.1 Actinomycetes bacterium | reverse complement strand
TCTCTGGACACTCTGGAAACACTCCCAAGGTGCCGAGATCGAGACTCGGGCGGCCCACCAAGGAAGCTGGCCCACTCATTCGCGACGATGTCCGTGAACCAGCCGACTCGATAACGGCGAGGTTCCGAAGGGGATCAGACCCTGCATCGTGCACGCGCGACCGGCGTCGACCTCCTACGAATATCGATGTGGCAATCGGAGACTCATTGGACCCCTCAGAGATCCTTCGCGAACTCCTCAGGAAGATCTGTTCGATGTCGTTGACACGGGTTGACGGGGTAGCGCCGCAACGCACTCCGCGTGCGAGTTTCAGCACGAACTCAGAGCCCAAGCACTTCTCGTAAGCCGTCGTCGACGTGCGCGAGAGTTGGCGGCCGCACACGACCAGTACGTCGGCCCAGCTCGGTTTTATCAAGCGTGACGAGCGCCGTCACGTTGGCCACCGACGCACGCGTCATCCCAGCTTCACCTTTAGCTATGTGCACGTTCCCCGGCATGTCGCCGAGGCGAAGGGTTCCGGTGAGAGTGACCGCCACAATGGTGGCCAGCTTGCTCGAATTGTAGAGATCATCGGACACGATCAACACAGGTCGACGCTTCGCGGGTCGCGATCCTTTTGGTTCACCCAGGTCCACCCAGTACACATCGCCGCGCTGAATCACCACTTCGTACCGTCGTCCTTCGCCAAGAGACGCCGAGCCACCGTGGCCGTGAACTCCATCGTGTCGTCCCGGACGGCGTCAACCACAGCGTTGATGCGCTCTATGACACCCTCCGAAGTATTTGCCGCGTCAAGTTCTCTTTCCGCCGCACCCGCAAAGAACGCCGAACGACTTGTACCGAGTTCCTTTGCGCGACGTGTCGCGCGGGCGTACACCTCACTGGGAACCGAGATAGTGGTCTTGACGAATTGAGTGGTCTTACTCATACGACCAGTATAACTGGTTATACCTCCCCACCGCACAAAGCCTGCTTTGCTTCAATTCACTGATTCGCGCGAGACCCGTAGCACGATTACATGCGGACTAATTACGGAGGCGCGTCACGCCAACACTGCGCGAAACCTGTCGCGAGTGCCGCAACGGGGAGGGCCCGGGAACAGGCCTCATTTCAGGCCTCATATTCCTGCAACACGGGACTGGTGTCGTTCGCGGTTGTAGAAGACCTCGACGTACTCGAAGATGATCGTGCACAGTTGTGACCTCATGAGTTGGCGCACGGTTCCGTGGAGGAACTCGATCTCGCGCTTAGTGGTCGCCAAGAAGTTCTCCATGCCGTTGTCGTAGGCGTCACCGGTCGACACAAAGGTGGACCAAAGAGAGTTGCCTCCCGCGTCGTACGCGTCGCAAATCTTTCAGGCGTCAACACCCAAATCGCCGAGCCGACGAGTCAGGTGACGAACCTCGGCCACGTTACTGGCCAACTCGATGGCCCGCGTGTAGGCCGCGCGCGCCTCGTCAATTCGGCCCACACGGCGCAACAGTTCCGCACGGGCGGCGTGGAAAGCGTGATAGTTGGAGAGCGGTAAATCGTCTATCTCGGCTAGGGACACTTCGGGCCCCCGTAACTCGGCGGTGACCACCGCCCGGTTAAGGGCGACGATTGGCTGAGGTTGTAGAGCGTAGAGCTGGTCGTAGAGCGTATAGAGAGCAGCCCAGTCAGTTAGTTGAAAGTGCGGCGCCGAGGTGTGAACGGCGTTGATCGCCGCTTGTAGTTGGTACGGTCCGGGTCGGTTCGAGGCCACGCAGGCGCGCACGAGTGCGTGACCCTCCGCTAACTGCGCCGCGTTCCACAGGGAACGATCCTGCGCATCTAAGGTCACTAACTCGCCCGCTTCGTCGACCCGCGCGGCACGGCGGGCGTCGGTGAGCAGCACCAACGCGAGCAGTCCTTGGGCTTCGAGTTCACCGGGCATTAGGGCGTGCACTAGGCGACTGAGTCGAATAGCTTCGTCGGAGAGGTCGACTCTTAATTCGCTCGCCCCGCCGGGTAAGTAACCCTCGTTGAAGACGACGTAAATTACGGCCAGCACGTCCGCGAGGCGCTCTTCTAAATTCTCGGGAACAGCGAATGGAATCTTCGCCCCCCTGATCTTCGTCTTCGCGCGCGTGATTCGCTGCCCAATCGCCGCTTCGCTGACCAAAAGTCCGCGGGCAATCTCCTCAACGGTAAGTCCCGAAACCATCCGCAGCGTGAGGGCTAGGCGCACTTCGGGCGCGAGAGCGCGGTGGCAACACATAAAAATCAATCGCAGTTGGTCATCTTCGACTCGGTGCGTGGGCTCTGGGACCGAGGCCCCAACAACTGCTTCGGCGTACTTCGCATCCCGCCGTGACTCGCGCCGAAGCCGGTCAATAGCTTTCCGGTTTGCGGTGGTCATGAGCCAGCCCCCGGGATTGGCTGGTAGGCCCTCGCCCCACGCACTCACTGCTTCGAGAACCGCTTCACTCGCCGCCTCTTCGGCCAAGTTGAGGTCGCGGTAGCGACCCGTAAGCGTGGCGACGAGTCGGGGCCACTCAATTCGAAACACCTCCCCGATCCCGAGAGAAGAGTCACCCGGCGAAGGGTCGAACTTCAACTTTCCCACCGCACGCCCGCGAGCCCTCAGTTGCCAGTTCCAAAGCGGCGTCGAGATCCGGGGCATCGATTATCCAGAATCCCCCCAGCCACTCCTTCGTTTCCAGGTACGGCCCGTCGGTGAAGACCGGCCTCTCCCCGGTCCCGTCGACGACCGTCGCGCTCGACGCCGAGCGCAGACCGCCGGCGAAGACGAAGTGGCCGCGCGCGATCAACCGGTCGTTAAAGGCCCCGGTCGCGGCCATCGCGGCTAACGCTTCCTGCTCGGTCGCGTACGCCCCGAATTTGCCGGCCGGTGGGTCGAAGTCCGAGTCAGTACCGTGCACGGAAAGTAGGTACTGGGCCACTTCAGGCCTCCTTCGGCGTGGCGGCCGCGCGATCGGCGTCGGGCGTGGGGACCTGCGCCGGGGTTCGAAATATCCGGGTCTCCTGCGGCCAGTCGCAGGCCACCGCGACCCGTCCAGCCCAGTAGCGAGCCTGGGCTTCGTCGGGGACTTCGATGACGGCGAGACCCCCGAAAACCTCCTTCGTTTCGACGTACGGGCCGTCCGTCAATACGGCGACCCCATCGCGAGGAACCACGTGAAAGACCGAAGCGTCGTTGTCGAGTCCCCCGGTGAACAGCAGTACCCCCGCCCCCTTCATTTCGGCGACGATTGCTCGAACGTCACGGGACCTCTGCTGCCAACCTTCGTCGGTGGTTTCGGTCACCCACTCGTCATTAAAGTAAATGAGGTACTGAGTCACCTCAGTGCTCCCTTCGACTGAACGGTTCGCCGCCCCACCTGGTTAAGCGGTGTAATTCGG
>JAKBAB010000131.1 GCA_021815645.1 Actinomycetes bacterium | reverse complement strand
CGGGCTCACGCCCTCTACGCGCCGTTGCCCACCGGGGTCCTGGCCGCGACCGCGCTCGATGGTTCGGGTCTGCCCAGCGGCTACGCGGCCTCGACGCTCGTGCTGGCCCGACTGGTTACCCGATCGATGGCCGCGCGAGTACCGGTGAGTTCCGAGGAACTGCGAACCTTTCGTCGCTCCCTGCGCGAAGGGGCCCGTCGTCCCGCCACCGGCTGTTTCGCCAACCTCGTCGTCGCACCCGATTCGATCCATTCTTCCGTGGCCGGCCGCGGTAGCCGTCGCCGAGATCGACCGGCCACCACCGGTACTACGTTGCGCTATCCGGGCCGTTTACTCGTCGACGACCAGCGGCGGGCCTTTGCGCGCAGCGTCGCCGCACCGGGGGGTGTGGTAGTTGTCGACCTCTCTGGTTCGATGGAAGTAAGTGACGGCGCGCTCGCGCGGCTAGTTCGATCGTCACCTCAGGCGTTAGTCGTTGGTTACAGTCATAGGCCCGGGGACCTCGGTACGACCCCGAACGCGTGGACGTTGGTTCAACGTGGGCGAGTGGCCTCCACTTTACCTACGGGCAACGTTGGCAACGGCGTAGATGGACCGGCGCTACGTTGGGCCCTGTCGCAGCGTCGCGGCGACGAACCGGTGGTGTGGATAACCGATGGGCAGGTCACCGACTCTCACGACCACCCCGACACTGCCCTAAGCGCGCAATGCGCCGAGTTGGTGCGCCGTCACCGGATACGGCTCGTGCGCTCGCTGGATGAGGCCGCGGTGGCACTTCGTCGTCGGACGTGGGAAGCGGGCAGTTGGGCCGCCTTCGGACGCGTGGGACGAGAACTCGCTCAAATCGCGGGGCGGAAGTAGATCGCATGAGTTCGCACAGATAACTTCTCCACGTTTAGTTTCTCCCTATCGGCACCTGGACCACGGGACCTCACTCGGATCTGGTGGCGAGAAGTAGTTGACGTACTCTTCGCCGGGACACCGCGTACGGGCCACCGGCCACCGAGAGTAGTTGGCCCATTTTCTGTGGCGGTTGGTCGCCCCGAAATTACTCATTCGTCCAAAGCTCACACTCACAATTACGGCCGGTCACCAAGCTCCGGCCCTTCGCCCGAACGAATATGGGCCGATCTCGCTCGCCTCTTCTTAGCCGGACCTCGGATCCACCGGGCCTTGGTTCTCGCCGGCCCGGTTTTGCGCCTGTGCGACGAGATCGGGTGGCCTTTTGCGGGATTATCAACGTTTTTACCGTGGGCGTACTGCCCAATGACTTGTATCGAACACCTGTTCGCTATATTGTATCGAACAGGTGTTCGTAACGGAGGGAGTAGCCATGGCCGCACAGGAGATTATCCCGGAGTGGTGCGACTCGGGTCTTGAAGAACCGCGGTTGCGGCTCATTCGCTCACAAGACGTGAGGACCAGGCTACGTCACGGCGACGCCGTGGCTATTCGAAGAGCGCGGCGCGCCCGGGTGCAACGCCGCCGCCGAATCGCGGCGGTGTCGGCGATTCTTGGCTTAGCGCTCTTCGTACTGGCGGTCCCGGGACACGTCTTGGGTGCGACTACGGGCGCCGGCCTCTCGACGGACTTGGCCAGTTCAACTACGCTCGCCTCCGGAATGCAGTACGTAGTCCAGCCCGGTGACAGCGTGGAGTCACTGGCCCGAGAGATGAACCCGCTCGACCCATCTCTGGCTCGCTCGTTGTTGGTTCGCGAACTTGGATCAGACGTCGTGGTCGTTGGTGAGCGCGTACTCATCCCTTAGCGTTCGTCAATCGCCGGTGTATCGTGAAGTGGTGCGCTGCCCCTACTGTGCCGCTGACGATGATCGGGTAGTGGACTCGAGGATTGCCGAAGACGGCGTCGCGATTCGACGCCGTCGCGAGTGCGCGAACTGTGCCCAACGTTACACGACCTTTGAACGGATTGAGGAAGTGGGCCTATTCGTGGTTAAGCGTTCGGGGGAACGTGAGCCATTTTCGCGCGCCAAAATTATGACCGGTGTACAGGCGGCCGCGAAAAACCGGCCGGTCGATATCGTCGTGTTAAACAACGTCGTCGTCGGAGTCGAAGAGGCCATGAGAGTGCTAAATCGAGACGTAACGAGTGAAGAGATAGGGATGGCGACTCTGGAGAGCCTGCGCGACGTCGACGACGTTGCCTACGTACGCTTCGCGTCGGTCTACAAGGGCTTCGAGGGCACCGAGGATTTCGCCCGCGAAATTGGAATGTTGGTAAAGACCACGGCGCCCAAGCAGCGGGGCTAGTCGTGCGCGCGTTCGATGTGTGCCCACAGCGCGCGCTCGCCATCTACGCTCACCCCGATGACGCCGACGTGGCCGCGGGCGGCACGCTCGCGCAGTGGGCGAGTGAAGGCAGCGACGTGCGGCTCGTCGTAGTTTGCGACGGATCCAAGGGAGCGCACTCTCCCTCGTCGGACGGTGTGATTCTAAGAGAGACCCGACGCGAGGAGTTGGAATACGCGAGCGAGCTAATGGGCGTTTCCAACGTCGCCTGCTTGGAGTGGCCGGACGGGACCGTAACCAACTCCCCGGAACTTCGTCAGAAGTTGGTGGGACTAATTCGCGGATTTCGGCCCGACGTCGTGCTCGGTCCTGATCCGACGGCGACGTTCTTCGCGGGGGTGTACGTAAATCATCGCGACCACCGGGAACTGGGTTGGGCCGTCCTCGACGCCGTCGCGCCGGCGTCCGCGATGCCTCTCTACTTCCCCGAAGAGGGTCCCCCCCACCAAGTCGATCTACTACTTTTGAGCGGGACGCTCGAGCCAGACGTCGTGGTCGACGTGTCGCGATCCATTGATACGAAGGTTAAGGCGGTGCTAGCGCACGCCTCACAGCTGGCCGACGACGCCGCCGGAATCCGAAGCGTCGTTCTCGAACGGGCCGAACAGGCCGGTCGACCGGCCGGCGTCGCCTACGGTGAGGTTTTCCGCTGTGTCGAACTCGCCGTCTGAGCCGCCTTCGGTCGATGACGCCCCTATATTGCACGTCGACATCGACGCCTTTTTCGCGTCGGTGGAAATAATCGACAACCCCGACCTCGTCGGACGGCCCGTAGCGGTCGGCGGGTCTGGAGACCGCGGCGTCATCGCGAGTGCGAGTTACGCGGCGCGTGGTTTTGGCGTTCGTAGCGCTATGGCCACGGTGGTGGCCCGTCGAATCTGCCCGGAACTGATCATCCTCCCCGGCCGATTCGATCGTTACGAAGAGTACTCACGGCGATTTCACGCCATCGTAGGCGAGATAACGCCCGACTTTGAGCCGCTCGGTCTCGACGAGGTGTTCGCCGATCTACGAAGTTTGCGTAAACTCTCCGTCCTTCCCTTCGGCGCGGCGCGTACTATCCGCGAGAGAGTGTCGAAGGAACTCGGGTTA
>JAKBAB010000130.1 GCA_021815645.1 Actinomycetes bacterium | reverse complement strand
GAGTCGTCGATCGCGTCGATCGCGTCCTCGGCCCGTTCGAGCGCGTGCTCGCACAGGGTGACCACCGCCGCAGCCTCGCCACCGGCGAGCAGTCCCCGCACGGCACCGATCACTTCGCGGATGCGTACCGCATAGTCGTAGACCTCCCGGTAGGAGACGTAGTCATCGGTCCCAAAGGCGTTGTCGATCGCGTCGAGGAACGCCCGAAGCGGTAGAGGACTGGAGATCGCCTTCGCTGCGGCGAGTCGGAGCCGCGCAGTGGCTAGCTCGTCAGCTGCGGCAAGTTCGGCCACGAGCTCCACGAGCCGCTCGCGGCCGAGGCCCTCAAGGTAGGCACGCACGTCGACCTCAACTTCGGTGTCGGACTGCCGCTGGGCGGAGCGAGGATACGTAGCGGCGAGGGCGAGCGCGACGGCGTGCTTGCAGAAGGTGCCCTCGGCGCCAACCGGGCAGGTGCAGAAAAATGTAGGCTCACCGTCCTCAACCCTCAAACGCACCTCGTAGAGCGCCGACCCACGGACGGTCGCCTCAGCGGACGCCCCGGTGACGCGCAACTTCGTCACCGCGCCACTCCGTGCGTAGTCCTCTCCGCGCTCGAAGCTTCGAGGCCCGGCAAGCGAGCGGACCCGGCGCCGATTGAAGACCTCGCCGAGATCGCCGAGTACTCGCCGAGAGGAGGCCGAGGCCATTACGACATGTTACGAGCGGCGTTATGTCCATCGCAGAATGAGCGGCGGGCGAGTCACGTGGCGGCGGGACACCCCGGTACGCGCGACGAGTACCCGCCAACGGCCGAGGACATCCTCGCAGCGGCGAAAGGTGCCCTGGCCTGGGGTAGCGATCGATAGCCAATCGACCCGGTCCTCGAGGTCGTCGGGAAGCAGGCCCAGCATGAGTGTGGGCCGGTCGCTGAGCTGAGCCGCGCCGTGCTGGAGCGCGATCGTCGTCACCCATCACGTAGGGAATTACGATGGTGTCACGACTCCAGATGCCCTCACCAAGTTCGCGCCGGGCGCCGGGCGCCACGCACGCGACATCGTCGCGGGCCACGTGGTAGCCACGACTTTGACTTCGACCGTGTACCACGTGTGAATCTCACGACGTGTCCCGCACGCTCATCAGCGAGCAGGCTGGACCGTCACTAGCTCGCCTTGACCGCGGCGACCATCTTGGTGAACGTACCCTTCGCGTCGCAGACGACGAGCGTGGTCTTGTGGCCGACTGCGGCCGGGTTGTCGGTGTCGTTCGCGTCCACCAAGTTTTAGCGTCCGAATCTCGGATGACGCGGCCACAGAGCCCTTCACCTCAACGAGCTTCGTCGGGATTGCCGTGGCTACAGTGCGTTCGAAGGGGCGTCATGGCAGTTTCGTGCCCCGGCCAGCCGTCTCACGACGCCGTCGACCGTAAGATCCCCCATGTGGCGAAGCCATCGCCACGGCGAGATTCATTCACGTGACGCCAGGCGGCGTTGTCGTACTCATCGAGGGCGCAAGCCTGACCTAAACGATGGCGATCCTTGCGGTTCATCTCGCCACGAAGGGTGAAGGGGTCCTTCACGAGGCTGCAGAGAAAGGCGAGATCTCGGAGATGGCGTGTCACGTCTTCGGGTAAGGCGCACGCGGCCGCCTTACCAACGATCGCCCCTAGCAAGTTAGGTCTGGGAAGCGCCCCCACTACTCGTCCGAAACGGACCTCTATCCGTTCCGTACGTTCAAGAGCTTGTGTCCCCCCTGGCACCATGATTGTTCGCCCTGGCTTCGTGGTGATTAGATTGGCTCGACGCCCCACGCCTTCGGGGGCCAAGAGATCAACCACGACCCTGGAGTCCAATGAGCGTCCATCTCTGACGTAGCGGTGGGCGATTCCGTCCGGCGAAAATCCTTCGAGATCGAAACTCATGGCCGTGAGCGCTTCGATGACCTGTTGAAGCGCGGTCGGAGTGGCGCGAACGTTGGCGAGAATATCGGCGTCTTGCGTGACGGTGGGTGGGAGTGTCTGGTGCTCGAGCGCGTGGAGATAGACCATGAGGCCGCCGATAATGGTCCAATCGACTCGGAGTCCACCAGCGAGGGCCAGCAGCGTTTCCCACAGTTCGTCGACCGGATCTCCCATCGACGGGAGGACGAGGCGGTCACTCACCGCTGGGCCATCTCAGCCAGGTGGTTCAACACGTCGACACCCGCTTTGGCGACGCGCCAGTCAGTGCTGTCGAGAAGACTCGCGGCGAGTACGGCCCGTCCAGGACCCCATGAACTGAAAGATTGTTCAAATCTCGGTATTCGCACGTAGGCAGAAATCTGAGGCGTGAATGTGACCAGGTGCAACGCAGCGGCGAGTAGTTCCCAGTTCGCGCTCGAGATGTAGAACTCTGGCGTGGACTCGGCCATAAGTAGGCCAGCCTGGGACGCCGCAGTCGGACCGACGGGCCACACGTCAGCATCTTTGGCCAGACGTTCGATCGCCGCGCGATGTCCACTGACGGGATACCGATCCTCACGTCCCCGAAGCGCGGTACGCCACCCGAGCGCGTCAGCGCCTCGCAAACGTCGGATCTGCGCTCGAACCTGGCTGCGGGCCACCGCCGAGAGCCAGGCAGCGTCGCCCCCCTCGAGTATCTCGAGCAACGCCCACGCACGTCGCGCCGCGAGTGGCCGCCCAACCCCAACCCGCCGCGATTCCAGTTCCTCCAGCGCGTCTTGCGAGACGACCCAAGCCCGCCCGACGTGCGTGCCCCGGAGCGTACCCGTGCGGAGCATCTTGCGAACGTGGGAAGTGCAGACGTCGAGTTCCGCGGCCACGTCAGCCACGGACAGATTCCTCATGACCACTGCCTCCGATTACCGCTTCAAAATCGTTATCGAACCTATTTCCGTAACATTGTACCGAACGCCTCTGATTACGTCAATAGACTCGCTAGCGCTCCTATTCATGTACATCACCGCCGGGCGCGCGTGATCCGCGTGCCAGTACGAAGGCGGTGACGCCCCGGCCCCGACGTCGCCGCCGCGGTGAGGCCGACCACAGTTCAATGTGCGAAGCTCTCTGCTCCCTCGGCACGTCACGGGCCCGGACGGTCAGCTCGCGAGTCCCTACCGTAGACGAGTCAGCGGGCGCCCGGCGCGGACCGCAGTGTTGGTGCAGAGTGTCTCGGTGACTGGGCCAAGACGACCAGGCGGAGGTTGAGAAGTCCTTACGTCGTCCGCGCTCGGCGCAGCATGACACGAAACGCCGGCGCGGACGTCAGGCCGATCAGTAGCCCTCTCGCGCCACCAATGAAGGAGAAACCTCGCTAGTTCGACTTGACCGCGGCGACCATCTTGGTGAGCGTGTCCTTCGCGTCCCCGAAGACGAGCGTCGTCTTGGGGTTGTAGAGCAGTTCGTTCTCGATGCCGGCGAAGCCGGGGCGCATTGAGCGCTTCAAGAAAACGACGTTCTCGGCGAGGTCGGC
>JAKBAB010000129.1 GCA_021815645.1 Actinomycetes bacterium | reverse complement strand
CGGCTTCGGGTACCGTGACTACGATGGAGCGACGGAAAAAGGAGCAGGGCCATGACTCGCGACGAGGCTTTCGCAAAATTCACTGAAGACACGGTCGAAGTGTTGGCCGTAGATGCCGCACAGGTCACCCCCGCGGCCTCTTTCGGCGATGACTTGGGCGCCGACAGTCTCGACTTAGTCGAGTTGGTCATGGCCCTGGAAGAGACCTTCGACATTGAAGTCGCCGAAGATGAACTGAAAGAGATCAAAACCGTCGGCGAGGCCTTCGAGTTGATCTACGCCAAGCTGTAGTGCTGGTCGCGCACACCCCGTCGGGCCCGGTGCGCGGTCGAAGGGTCGCGGTCACGGGGGTGGGCGCCCTAACCTGCGCCGGCGTAGGGGTCGACGCGCTCTGGCGAGCCCTGACGCGAGCGGAGGCTCCCGAAACTAAACGAGTTGCGCCCTTCGACGCGTCCCATCTGGGCGGGCCCAAAGAGCTCAGGCGGCTCGACCCCTTCGCGCTGTACGCGCTCATGGCCGCCGACGAAGCGTGGCGCCAGAGCGGTCTCACCGGACCGCTCGAGGACGCCGGGAGCGTCGTCACCACCGGAATTGGCGGTCTCCAAACCGTTCTCGAACAAGTGGTCGTCCTCACCGGCAAGGGCCCCGATCGAGTTTCACCGTTCATGGTGCCGATGATGATGCCCAACGCCGCGACCGCCGCTGTCTCCATGCGTTTCGGGCTCGGTGGACCGTGTGAGACGGTGACCACCGCGTGCGCGGCCGGAACCCACGCTCTGGGCAACGCGGCCCGCCTCGTCGCCTCGGGCCGCTGCCCAGTCGTAGTGGCCGGTGGCGCCGAAGCGGTGATGGTGGAGATCGCCGAGGCCGGGTTTCGCAACATGACGGCCCTGTCGAACGTCGATCTCTCGCGCCCGTTCGACCGTGACCGCGACGGCTTCGTGATGGGTGAGGGTGCCGGCATCGTGGTGCTCGAAGAGTGGGACCACGCTCTCGAGCGCGGCGCCACCATCTTGGCCGAAGTAATCGGCGCGGCCTCGACCGCCGACGCGTTTCACATCACGGCGCCCGATCCCGACGGGCGCGGCGCCGTTCGGTGTATGGAACTAGCGCTCGCAGACGCCCAAATCGGCCCCGGCGACATCTCGCACATCAACGCGCACGGCACGTCGACTCCCCTGAACGACTTGGCCGAAGCGGTGGCCGTTCGCCGCGTTTTCGGAGAGTTCTCGCCTCCCGTGACGTCAATCAAGGGTCACCTCGGCCACTCTCTGGCCGCCGCCGGCGCCCTGGAGGGGGTGGCCTCGGTACAGACGCTGGTGCACCAGTTAATTCCCCCCACCGCTGGAACTACTTCACTCGATCCATCCATCGATCTCAACGTCGTCGTGGGCGCCCCGCTGGAGGGTCACGTAGAGACGGTTCTGTCGAATTCGTTCGGCTTCGGTGGGCACAACGGCAGCGTCATTTTTCGCCGATTTAACCCGGACGACGTCTCCGCTTAGAGCGACCATTCGTCGAAGTGTCGCTCGACGTAGGCGTTGTCGAACGCCCAGCGTGCGTTGGCGATGAAACGTCCGAGCGCGACGGGGTCCTTCACCCCCGGCGAACTCTCAACTCCCCCGCGAACGTCCACGCCGAAAACGGGGAAATTCTGCACGACGTCGATCACGTTGGAGTCCGTGAGTCCGCCCGACGCAATGAGCGGTGTGCGAGCCGTCGACTCAGCGAAGAGCTCGAGGACGTCGACCAGCGCTTCGGGGCTATCACCGTCGGGTAACAATAGATAGTCGACGCCACCGTGGAGCGCGAGCCGGTCGGTGCCCGGTGGCACCGTGCGCAGCACCGTGTTAACTCGCTCGCTCACGTACGCCACGTCGGCGAGGGATGCCGGGCCGTCGATTTGCACGGCGCTCAGCCCGAGCGTGTTGGCGATCTCGACGATGCGTTGGGGCAGCTCGTGGTGGAAGATCCCCACCGAACAGGCGCCGTAGGGCAGTCGGCGAACGATGTCGTTCACCACCGCGACCGGAACCTGACTCTCCCCGGCGGAGAGGTCGAAGCCAACCGCACTCGCGCCGAGGCCAATGGAAAACAGGGCGTCCTCTTCGGACGTGACGCCGGAGACCTTTATAAATAGACCCTCCACCGTCAGCCGCACGGCCCACCCCCCATCGAAGGAAACCTACCGCACCGCGTGGTCAAGCAATCTCTTCGACGGTGACGTCACCGACCTGGGCGCGTCCCTCGGTGGTCTCGAAACTTCGGTGCACGACGCCCAGGGCCTGGAGTCGTCCAGCGTCGTCGCGGCGAACACCCCAAGAGGTAACTCCCGACACGGTAGCGGGACCCACACCGCGCAGCACGGCGTCGAGGTCCTCAACCGCGTAACCGCGGGCCCGAACGAGCCTCCAAGGGACTCGCGCGGCCCGCACGTCGAGGCGCGCGACGAGCTCTTGACCCGTGAAACACCCCTTATCGAAGGAGACCGTCGACGCGACGAACCGGGCCCCAAAACTGTGGGGGGTGAGTCCCCGTTCAAACTCGCTCGGCCCCGGCCAGTAGGCGTCTATCTGATCGTCTCGGGTGCGAAACGGTCCCGAGACCGGACCTTCGACGTCGAGCGAGCACCGCGAACGCAATAGAAAACGCCGTAGACGAGCCAAAATTACTTCAGCCACTTCACGGACGACAACGATCCCCAGCCCGTCGTCAACGCGGCGAAGGAGACCCGCGGCGATTACGACGCCGTCGGGGGCCAAGACCGCGGTCCAGGTGGGCCCTTCGTCGACCCGTCTCAGGTCTTGACTCAGTTGACCCTGAAGAAACGACTCGGCGTCCGGCCCGCGAGCCGTCACCAACGACCACTCGAGCAGTTCGGGGGGGCCGTCGGGCGAAGTGGAGTGCACTGCCCATTACAGTAGGCGCCAGCGCGACGTCAATCGCCGGCGAGGGGAGATTCAGTGAGTGTGCAAAACGAGCTCAACACCATCACGTCGTCGATCAGTGAACTTTCGACGCGAATCACCGCCCTGGTTGAGTCTGAGGGTGATGAGTTGGCCCCCGATATTTACAGCGAACTCGTCGCGGCCGAGCGTACGGTCACCGCCCTGCTGCGACGGCTCCGCCGCGTCGCCAGTCGACCGTAGGGGCCCATTAAGGTTCGGGTGTGGCTTCTGAGTGGTGGTGCCGATCTTCACTTTCGCCCCAGCAGCGACTCGAAGTCCTCAATCTTCTCAACCGCACGGAGTTCGAACTGGGCCGCGAGGCCATTGACGAGAGCCGCCGACGCAGCGTCGTACACGGTTGGCCGGCGCAACACTGGTTGCACTACGACGGCTCGGAGTTAACGAAGTACGCCATGTCCAACACGGACGATCCCGTGGTCGTCGAAATGTGCGGCGGTGACTTTGACGCAACGCTGCTCGAGCAACTCGAACGGACCCACGAAGTCATCGATTGGTGGACCCGAGGTCCCCAGTCTTGCGCCTACGAGTCAGATCGGA
>JAKBAB010000128.1 GCA_021815645.1 Actinomycetes bacterium | reverse complement strand
CGTGAAGGTGCTGGTCAGATCGCTCTCCAGTGAGGCCGACTGAGTCCCGCTTTGAGTCAACACGCCGTCACTTAGAGAGAAGGTGAAAGTGCCCACGTCCCCTTCGCCGTCGCGAGTCGTGCCGGAGGTGACGTAGGTACCGGGGGGCAGCGTCCCGTTCGTAGTAACGAGTCCAGTTGGAGACACCACCAAGTTCGGCGCGCCCGAGCTTTCATAGTAAGTGACCGCCCCCACGTTGCCCGTCGTCGCCAGCTGGGCGGCGAAGGTCGAAGAGGCGTCGACCGTCACGGTCCCGCTGTAGGGCGGGCTCTGGGTGATCGCGCCGACGGTGAGGGAAAAGTTGAAGGTTCCCGAGTTCGCGTTCGCGTCACTGGAGGTGCCTGAAGCGTTATATATACCGGGGGGCAGCGTCCCGTTCGTCGTCACGACGCCGGTCGGAGACACCACCAAGTTCGGTGAACCCGACGCCTCGGAGTAGGTCACGTTCGACGGGTCACCGGCCACGCTCAGTTGGCTCGAGAAGGTCGCCACCGCTCCTTCGGTGACCGAAGCGGCGCCGGGCGTACTCACTAGGCCGCAGACGTAGTCGCCGTCGAGACCGTTCAGGGGGTACTGGATCATGGCGATTCGCCCGCCGGTGAACGACGGCGTCGCGCACGCGGCCTGGGCCGCGCCGATCGTGGCGTAACCCGGCACCCAGTTTTCGATACCGCTAAAGGTGGCGCCGGGGGGGTTACCGACGATGGCGCGCCACTGTTGGGCGGTCGCGTAGATTCCGAGCGACGCGACGCCCGCGGACGTTAAATAGGCGAGAACGCCCTGGAGCGAGGCCTGGTCGTTCGCGTAGGAACTCGCGCTTGGACCGTAGGCGGACTCTAGGGACTCCCAGTGATTCGCCGTCTCCACGTCGAGCCACCAGTGGGCCGCGAGCGCGGCGGCGCGCGGCGTCGGTGAGTGGATCTGGGTCTCGGCGTTGGTGGCGGCGACGAGGGAGTACTGCGCGGCGTTCCAGCCGTAGTCGTACGCGCAGGCCACTGAGTTAGCCCCAATGCAAACCTGAGGAGTCTGCTGGTTCTTCGGCCACTGGGTGGTGTCGCTCGGTCCGGGTAAGTCCGTGTTGACGTAGAAGGACCCGGTGGGCGTGATGGAGCCGTTCGCCCACGCCATCTCGGTCGCGAGACAGGGGTTCGTCGAGAGGGGGTGACCGTAGTTGACGCCCACGACCGCGAAACCCGTCGTCGCCGGTAAGTTCCCTCCGCACTGGGGATAACTGATGTCGTAGCCGAGCGAAGGCGGCGTGGGCGGGGACGTGGTCGCGGAAGCGAAAGACGCGGTCGTCACGACACCCGACGCCACCAGCACCATCGCGGTGGCGAATCTCCCTAGGTGTCGTACCACTCTCGTACACGTTAGGCGGCGACCACGTCGCGGGGCCCGCGCCCCCCGAAAAGCCTTTACGGCGCCCTCGTTTTGATAGGTCGAGGTCAGCGCTAGTTGAGGCTCGTAGCTACCAGATCGCTACCGACGGTTAGGTTCAAACGGTGAGCGTCGACGAACCGCCCGGCCGCGAGGTGCGCGTCGTCACGCTGTGCACGGGCAACGTGGCGCGCTCGGTGATGTTGGCCTACGCAATCGACGAGGTGGCGTCGCGCGCGGGCCACCGCTGGCGGGTCAGTAGTGCGGGCACCCACGTCGTGGAGGGGAGCGCCATGAGTGCGCGCACGCGCGACGCCCTGGTGGCGCTTCACCAACTGGGCCCGCGCCCCTACGGGGCGCACCGAAGCCACCAACTAACCGAGCGCGACGTAACTGGGGCAGACCTCGTCCTCGCGCTCGAAGCTAGCCACGTCTCTTACGTGCGCTCTAACTTTCCCGGCGCCGCTACGCCCACGGTGCTGCTGGGCCAGTTGCTGCGTGACGGTCCCCCAACCAATTCTCTCGTCGAGTGCGCTAGAAGGGTTAGCGAACTAGTCGTCGCGACCGACCTCGACGTTCGCGACCCCGCCGGTGGGGACCAGGCGACCTACGACGCGTGCGCGCGGCAACTTTGGCTCATGGCCGAAGCGTTGTCGCTCGCGTATTGGTGAGCGACGTTAGTCGAGCTGAACTGTGCGAAGGCCGCCCCACGCGAGGGTGGCGCTGCGCGCGGCTAGTCGTTCGGCGACCCCGGGTCGGGGCGTCGGCCACCCCTTACCCTCCTGTTGGATTAGCCACGCCGTAGCGGCCCCTTCGGCGATGCCCACGACGCCGGCGGCCAACTGGCGCCGGTGGTCGGGTTTGATTCTGACCGCAATCAGCGGCTCCATGAATGAAACGAGACCGAGCTCCACGTTGCGTAGGTCGCCGCGAGTCTCGCCTTCGTGAGAGTGTATGAAGAGAATGCGGAAGGCGTCAGTCTCTTCGACCACCATTTCGAAATAGACGCGAAAGGCTACTTCGATTTTGGCGCGCGGTGAATCTACCGCGTCGACGGCCTCGCGCAGTGACGCGAGGAGCTTGGAGGCGGTCTGGTTCACGAGCTCTCGGTAGAGCTCGATCTTCGACTCGAAGTACTGATAGAGAATCGGTTTGGTGAAGCCGGCCTCTTTGGCGATGTCGTCCATGGTTGTGGCCTGAAATCCTCGGTCCGCGAAAACTCGGCGGGCGACCTTGAGTAGGTCTTCACGACGTTCGGCGTGCGAGGCCTTCTCGACCGCCCCGGTGCGCTCCGTGCTGATGACCATACGAAGACGAGCCTAGTGGCGCTGGGTGGTGCGCCACGTCGAGAGCGCCGCGCCCAGTTGGGCGGGGAGAGATCGTAGGTTGAAGTGCCGTCGGGCGATTTCGAGGTTTCTCTCGAGCAGTAACTCGTCCGGTTCGTCTAGGAACTGGCTGATCGCTGAGACGTCTTCGAGGTCAAAGAAGTCAAAGCCGAAGGAACGTATTTCGGCGAGAACGGGGTAGGGGTAGACCGCCAAGGGCCGCCGGTGAGTGACGGACTCAATCGTCGCGTTACCGAAGCCCTCCCACGTTGACGAAAGTACGACGAGGTCGCAGGCCGCGAACGCGTCGTCGACCGACAGCGCCGGCCCGAGACCCCTACGCACATCGACGCCTTCGCGGGCGAGCAGTTCATTGAGGGTGGTCTCGTAGTCGTCCTCGGCCGGACCGAGGAGCCAGAGCACTGCGTCGAGACGCTTGGCTAGGGTTACGGCGCCCGCAACGTTCTTGCGTTCGATTATTCGCGACGGCAGCAAGACGACTCGCTGGTCCGAGACCGCGAGGGTCGCACGAGTGCGGGCCCTCGCCCCCTCCGGTGGGTCGACGTCGAAAGTATTTCGCATCGTGCGAGCCACTACGGCGCGCTCGAGGAGTTGTTGGCGCGAGAGGTCGTTAATGGTGACGTGGTGCCACGTGGGCGCCGTTCGCGGCGCGTCGCCATTGGCGAACCGTTCCCTTTGCCACGCGAGGTCGTGGTGGCGAAAGACGGCGGTGCGCCCCTCGAGCACTTCGTAGAGGACGTCACGGGCGCTTACGTTGAGTGGCAACGAGGCGAGGTTCTCGACGATTACGAGCTGCGCCCCGTCGAGAGCGTCGTCGAGTTCCCTGCGGCTTGGGGCCCGCGGGGCGCCGATGGCCAGTCCCGGCAACT
>JAKBAB010000029.1 GCA_021815645.1 Actinomycetes bacterium | reverse complement strand
TACAAGGGTGATCAGTAGAATCGGCCCGTGACGGTCACTCCCGCGCGAATTCGCCCAGCCCTGTCGCTCGGTCTGCTCGCGGTCGTCGTACTTTTGGCCGCGGGCGTCGCCGCGTCGGCGGCGCCGCCCCGAGTTTCGGCGGCGTCTCGCGGGGCCAGGCTAACGAGCACGTCACTTGGCGGGTTCACCCATATTGACCAAATCGACGCGCTCTCGCCGCGCCTGAGCTACGCCATCGCTACCGGTTACCTCGGACGCGGGCACTACGCGTACTACCTCGTTCGAACGACCGACCTCGGCGCGACGTGGACGGTGCAAGGTGAAATCGCGGCGAACCTAAATCGCTACCCAATCTTTTCGGACTTTAGCCCGTTCGCTTCTAACTCGTCGATCGACTTCGCGAACGCTCGGGTGGGCTACGTGGACGGAGTCGGCGGCTCACTCGACGTCACTAACAACGGCGGTGCCACCTGGCAACAGATCACGTCCCCGCCGAGTACTACGAGCTACGCCGTAGATGGCGCTACCACGAGTGTGGTTACTTCTACGTGTCGAGGCGGTGGCCAAGCTACTGGGCAAAGGTGTACGAACGAGTTTGCGCTCTACCCCACGGGCTCAGCTCACCCCCTATTTTCCACCGACCTTCGGGTAATGCAAAGTAGCTACGTTCCGAAGGTGGGACTGCTCGCGGCCGCACCCGACGGAATCGACGTGATCAACGTCAGTTCGGACAACATAACGACCGCAACGTCGCTGCGAATCTCTTTCGACAGCGGCCGAACCTGGCGTACGATGGCCAACCCCTGCGCGAGTCTCGCCATCGAGCAAATGCTCGTTGCGCCCGACCATTCGTGGATCCTCTCGTGTTTCCTCGACGGGGGAATGTCTCAGGGACCGGGCAAGCTACTGCGCTCTACCGATGAGGGTCGCACGTGGACGACGGAAGAAAACTTTCCCAGAAATCGAGCGGGATCTGCGTACCGACCCGACACGCCCCAGTCGCTCTTCTTTAGCGCGAACGGACGGTTGCTATACGCGGTGGAGCTAAATCCCGCCGGGGGACTGGCCGTGAGTTCCGATTTTGGTCGCACCTGGACGCCCGAGCGCTTCCTCGGAAACACCAGTGGGTGGCCCGGCTCGATAGCGAATTTTGGGCCGAGTAACTCCATCTACCAGGTATTCCAGGGGCCCGCCTTCGATACGAGCAACGGCTACACGTGGAAGCTGTTGCCGCAACTGGCCGCCGGACGCTATCGCGGCCATTCGATCTGCACGCCCACCACTACGAGTGTTCGTTGGCGCACTCACCTGGTGTCCGGCCTTCGATACTCCTACCTCCTCTTCACGAACGACTCGAGGCACTCCTGCTATCTAAGTGGCGTCCCGGAGATTCAGCCCGCCAATTCGCGAGGGGAGGCCGTCGGACCGCCCCTGACGGGCGAGAGCGGTGCGGCCGGTGGAGGGAACGTGGTGCTTGGGCCCGGGGCCGTGGCCAACGTCTCACTGTTTCTCAACTCCGTCTTAACTTATTCACCAATTCCAAGTTGCGCTCCCGCGCAGGCGAGTCAACTCTTCGTCACCTTCGCCCCGACCTCTCAATTCAAGTTTCGGCTGCCGGCTCGCGCCGTCGCCGTTTGCACCGCGACGCCCATAGTCCAACCGGGCCAGGTCACTCCCGGTCGGGGCCGACCGTGACGAACGACTACTTAGCTCTCAGTTTCGCCGCGAAGAGCCCCGAGCGGCTCGGACGGTTCTGGGCGGAGATTCTCGGGGGGTCGTTGGAGACCGACTCTCGGGGCGAAATGGCGTTACTTCCCGCGAGCCCCGGGGGACTGGTTGTTCGGTTTCGGCCCTGGCGCGAGAGGAAGAGGGAGCGCAACTCCCTGCACTTTGACGTAACCAGTGACTCTCTCACCGACCAGCGTCGCATCGTTTCGCTCGCCCTCACGCTCGGAGCTCGACCCTACGACGTGGGCCAGCGACCAGAAGAAGGTCACGTGGTCCTCGCCGATCTCGAAGGTAACGAGTTCTGCGTCATAGAGCCCGGTAATCAGTTCCTCGCCGGCTGCGGGCCCCTCGGGGCGCTGGCGTGCGACGGTTCTAGAGAGGTTGGAGTGTTTTGGAGTTCGGTGACGGGGTGGCCGCTGGTGTGGGACCAAAACGACGAGACGGCCATAAGATCTCCCCTCGGTGGCCCCAAAATATCTTGGGGCGGAGACCGAGCGAAGACGGGGGTCGCGCCACCAGGCTGCGCTTCGAACTCACGCCCCCTAGCGGCAGTGAGTGGCCCGCGGAGGTGGCGCGACTCATCGCGCTCGGCGCCACGCGGGTCGATGATGAACGCGTCGCCGGCGGACGCCGCGTCGTTATGGCCGACCCCGACGGCCAGATCTTTCACGTACTTACCGTCTAGGCGCGCGAAGGCGGTCGGTCCGCCGTCGCGCGTACTGGTGGGTCCGCGAACTACCTCGCCTTCGGGCGAGTTAGACGGAATCGCTACGCTCGAAGAGATGTTGGACCTCGACGACGCCCGTCGCCGTTATCACTTCGCGCTCGCGCCGGAAGACTCGGAGCGGGTACCGTTTTACCGCGCACTCCTCGCGGGCCTCGAGGAAGACCCGACGACTCTCGAACTTCTCGCGAGCGTTCGGGTGGAACAGAGAAATCCCATGCTCATTTTGGCGGTTCTCCACTTCGCCGCGCTGCGTGGTCACGACGTCTTGACCCCCCTCTACAACGAGGTGCGCGACGCAACGACGCTTGACGTTAAGGGCGCGGCCGCGGCCGTGCTCGCGGAGGTTCGTCGTTCTCCATCGTTGGTCGCCCGAGAGCTGTGGCGCTCCACTCAGACCAATGAGCCGGGCCGAAGTGCCGTCATTCAAGGAGTCGTGGGCGACTTGGTCGACGAAGATACGGCTATCAATCTCGTCGACGTGGGTAGTTCGGCGGGCATCAACCTATGGTTCGACAAGTTTTCCGTGCGCGACGTCGACGACGGTCGACCCCTCACCCTCGTGTGTAGCGACGTCGGACCACTCGCGCGCCGCGCGAGTCCCGAGGTGTTGGCGCGAACGGGTATCGACCCGCACCCACTAGATCTCGACGTCGAGGACGATCGACTGTGGCTCAAGGCGTGCATTTGGCCCGAAGAGCGTCGACGCCACGAGCGCTTCGACGCCATCGTGGCGGCCCACCGATCGTGGCCGACGACGACCGTACTGCGCGGCGGCGCGCTCGAGCGCCTGAACGAAGCTCTCCTCACGGGACCGAAACGAGCGACCAACGTTGTCGTGAACTCTTGGGTCGCTTTCTACCTCTCCCAGGAGGAGCGGGAGGCCTATTTCGCGACGGTGACCCAATGGTGCCGAGAGCGCGGCGCCGGGTGGATTTCAATCGAGTCGTCCCTGGTGCGGTGGCCGGGAGTCTCCTTAACGGGGACGGATCACCAGCGAGCGGCGTCCCAAGTCGTCGTGGCCCGACCCGGCGAGGCAGTGACGCTTTGGGGTTGGTGCCACCCCCACGGTCGGTGGCTCGAAAAACGAACTACTTGACACACTCGGGATTGGAATCGACGTCGCCGAAAAAACAGTCGGTGCGAGAACTGTGGAAAACGTGCGACTAAGTAGTTGAAATGTCCTCCCAACGTTAGAGAAACGGTGGATAAGTGGATTGAAACTGGGTAAAAGTGGGTGATTTGCCTCTCAACCCTTGGCGAGGGCCACCAACTCTGGCACAGTGTCACTCGTAGTTCACGTAGCACCTGCCAACGAGCCATCAAACCGAAAGGGGAGAGGGCGGTAGGAGGAAGAGGGACCTCGCAAGGGGAACGGATTCCTTCTAACGGGTAGCGGAGTTCGGTCCGCTGCTCGGAACGGGCGAATGACGTGAAGTGCCTGCCGTCAGAAGTGTTCTGTCCGACACGGAACACTATTGGCGTGCCTCGGAAACCCCGAGGGGCGGGTGAGTTTCGGCTCACTGGTCACTCGGGGTTTTCGGCCGTTTCGGCCCTAGTTGATGAAGTACCTACGTAGCCGCTCGTCTTCGAACTCCACGGTTGACTCCAAGACACCACCGTTAAGTTCGATGGTCCTGGCCGAAGCCACGTTGGTTTCGTCACAGGTAACCAGGACTCTCTCTACGCCCTCGGCGCGCAAAATTATGAGCGACTGGCGCAGTATCTCACTCGCGTAGCCGCGCCGACGATGGCGGGGCACTACCGCGTAGCCGACGTGACCACCGCGCGAGGCAAAGAACTCATTGAGCGAAAAGCGCAGTGAGGTGCGTCCGACGAGCTCCCCGTCGACGTCGGCGGCGAGTTGCACACCGCGAACTTGATCGGTCCCGAGGCCGAGACCGTGGCGCTGACGTTCGTTGGCGGCAAGGAAGCTTGGCCAACTCACCTCATCGGCCGCGAGGAGAAAGTGGAAGCCGTCGGCGAGCAGTTCGTGGTGCGCGACACGAGCCGCCGCCTCATCGTGGATTCGGTAGGGTCGAAGGCGCAGAGCCACCGCTCAAGGCTAGTGGGTCGAATCTGACGAAGCTCCTAACTAGTGAGCCTACGCGTGGCTCACGCTCGCCAACAGTTGGCGAGCGAGTGCGGGGGGCCCGGAAAAGTCCCACGGTGCACTGCCGCTAGCGAGCGCTTCTTCGACCCGTTGACACGAGTCGGTGATGCGCCGAGCGTCGCGAGCGGTCAGGACTTCCATCGAGACCGCGAGGGCCAGTTCATCTTCGTCCTTTCGCCGCCACGACGACAGGTCCGCCGCGACCACTAGATCCAAAATCTCGTCCATGGTGTCAAATCCCTGGGCGGTTCTTTGGAGGGGTCGTTCAAAATTTACGTACCACTGCAGCGCGGAGCCGTAGCGCAGTGGTGCAAAGATTTCGAACGGTTGACCGCAGGGCGCAATTCGTAGCACTCCCGGTGGGCGCCACTGGACGGGGGCGAGATCCCACTCTCCCGATCGCCACATCGACAGGCACGACGCACCGTGGCGTACGCCTACGGGGTAGTTGGTGACGGTTCCCGGGGCGAGCCAGGTTACGACGTGTTCGGGCCCGTCTTCGACAACGGTGACGGGTCGAAGTGTCCACACGCGACCGTGGAGCAGTTCGCGAATCTCAATTCGTTCGCCGGGTTTGAATCGGCGCAGTTTCGTCACGTTACGCCGGGGATTGAGCGTCGCAACGTGGGGCCCTTAACATCGCCCAGTTAAAACAGGGAAGTGGGCTCGTCGGGCGCAATGAGTTGCGGTCCGTCATTCTTCACCGACCCGACCGCGGCGGAGACGGCGAAGTGCGAAAGCGTTCCCGGGCGCGCCGGGGTCAGGAGCGCGAGTCGCTCGTCGGGGCCGTGGTCGGTCACGTTGAGCCACGTGGCCACGGCCTTTGGCTCAAGTACCACGGGCATTCGGTCGTGAATCTCTGCCAGGTCTTCGTTGGGACTCGTGGTGACGACGGTGCACGTCGTCAGTACGGGGGCGTTATCGACGTCGCGCTCGCTCCAGTGTTCGTAGAGCCCCGCGAGGAGAAGGGGTGCGTCGTCGCGGCGGTGAAAGTAGTACGCCTGGCGAGCTCGCCCCGGTCGGTGCTCCCACTCGTAGAAACCGTCGACGGGAATAACGCAGGGGCGCTTCGCGAAGGCGCTACGGAAGGAGGGCTTCTCGGCGATGGTCTCGCCGCGGGCGTTGAAGAGTCGCGCGGCGGTGGTGGGGTCCTTCGCCCAACTGGGCACGAGCCCCCAGCGGCATGAATCGAGTTGGCGTACGCCCTCTCGCTGTTTAACGGCGAAGAGCGGTTGTTGGGGGGCGACGTTCCACCGGGGCGGGCCCTCGGGGTCTAGTCCGGCGGCCAGCACGGCGTCGAGGAATCGGGCGAAACGGGCCGGGGGACTGTAGAGGGCGATGCGACCGCACACGGCTCCAGTCTGCCCGCGATATCGCTTTGGCGCGTGTGACCGAGAGTGGCTATTCTTACGAACATATGTTCGCTTTTTCTTCTCCTCGACCCCCCCTACCGGAGGAACTCGCGGCCCGAATACGTCCCGTATCACTAGCGAAAAGCCGTACTTTGCCCTTGGGGGAGCCCTGGAACACCCTCGTGCCCGGGGGGACCATTCGCCGCGGCTCGAGTGTGGTCGTCGAGGCGGCGCCGGGCTGGGGTGGGTTCAGCCTCGCCCTCACGCTAGTTAGCGGGGCCAGCGCACTCGGTCACTGGGCGGCGGTAGTGGGTGTGGATGATCCCGGTGTCGTGGCGATGGCCGAACTCGGAGTGGATTTGCGTCGCGTGCTCTTCGTACCGCGTCCGCGCGGAGCGTGGGCGGAGTCGGCCGCCGACTTACTCGACGGCGTCGACCTTTTGATCTTGCGACCACCGGCGCGCGCCGCTCACGGCGCCGCTCGTCGCCTCGTGGATCGGGTCCGTGACGGCGGCTCGGTTCTGGTCCTGCTCAGCGAGCCGAGAACTCCGTGGCCACTGCCGGCCGACCTCACTTTGCGCGTCGTCCGCGCGCAGTGGAGTACGTCGAGTCGACTCGACGCGCGTTACCTGACGGTGCGCGTCGACGGTCGCGGCGCGGCGAGTAACGGCGGGGAACACGTGGTGGTTGTACCGAACCACCAGGGACGCGCGGCGGTGCGGTAGTTGGAACGACTGCTCGCGACGTGGATCGAGCCGCTCTCGCTCGAGCGCTCCGACGGCTCGACATTGCGTGACACCGCACGGTTACTCGACGCCCTCAGCGAGCTGTGTCCCTTCGTGGAGGTCGTACGGCTCGGGCTGTTCGTGCTACCCCTGCGGGGGCCGAGCCGGTTTTTCGGGGGCGACGACGCTGTGGTTCGCATCGTACGTCACAGTGTCCTAGACACCGTGGGGGCGGTAGCGAAAATCGGGGTAGCCGAAGGACTCTTTTGTGCTGAACTCGCGGCGCACGCCGAGGTCGTGGTGGCCCCCGGCGCCACCGACGTCTTCCGGCGGGCTCAGCCCCTAGACGTTCTCAACCACCGCGAGCTCGCCGCGACGTGTAGACGTCTCGGACTATTTACGGTGGGGTCCTTCGCCGACCTAGAGCCGGCGCGCGTGGCCGAACGCTTTAGTGGGCGCGCCCGCACGTTGCACCGCGTGGCGCGCGGCGAACTGTTCGAACTCGAGGGTCAGCGTGACCCCACGTTGGGGCGCCGCCTCTCGCGCCTTCGCGGTGTGGATGACCTCTTCGAGGAGCCACGTAGTTTCTTCGGTCAGCGCGGCGCCGGAGACGATCGCGCCGACGCCGCGGCCCGGCGGGTACGGCGACGTCTCGGCGCGGACGGCGTCGTGGTGGCGCGTCTTTGCGGCGGACGGGGACCGGAAGACCGGGCCACCCTCGTTCCCTGGGGGTCTCCGCCGGGCGGTGCACCGGGCGGCGCACCGTGGCCCGGTCAACTCGGCGCCCCCTCACCGATGATCACCTTGGCCCATCCCGTGCCGCTCGTGCTGCGCGACGGGGAGAATCGCCCCGTGGTCGTGGGTTCGCGTGGTTCCCTGAGTGGCGCGCCGGCGACGGTGATTTTCTCCGCGCCGCTTCGCCGCGAGGTTCTCTGGTACGCCGGGCCGTGGCCCCTGGTTGAGCGCTGGTGGTCACGTCACCGGCGACGCGCTCACGTCCAACTGGTTCTCGCCGACGGTGAGGCGTTGCTGGTCGTGGCCGAGGCCGAGCGGTGGTGGCTCGCCGGGATCTACGACTAATGGCGACCTACGGAGAGCTCCACGCCCACTCGGGCTTTAGTTTCCTCGACGGAGCGAGCGACCCCGAGGAGTTGGCCGTGGAAGCGACGCGACTGGGCCTGTCGGGTCTCGCGCTCTGCGATCACCACGGACTGTACGGAGTGGTACGTTTCGCCGAGGCGGCGCGCGCCCTCGGACTCGGGACCGTCTTTGGCAGTGAACTCACCCTCAACGCCACTGACGATCGCGTGGGCGTCGCTGACCCCAGCGGTGACCACCTCGTGGTTCTTAGTCGATCGCCCGTTGGTTACGCCCAACTCTCTCGTTCCCTCGCTCTCGCGCACTTGGCGCGCGCCGATAAGGGTGCGCCGCGTTTCACCCTCGACGCTCTGGCCGACGTCGCGAAGGAGTGGCTGGTGCTCAGTGGGTGCCGTAAGGGACCCCTCACCCGTGCGCTGGAACGGGAGGGACCCGCGGCCGCGCGCCGCGCGTTGGCGCAACTGATTGAGGGATTCGGACGCGAGAACGTCGCCGTGGAGATATGGGATCACGGGCTGCCCGACGACGTCGCGCGTAACGACGTCTTAGCCGAACTCGCGGTGCGCGCGGACGTGGCGGTGGTGGCGACGAACAACGTTCACTACGCCACGCCCAGTGACTTTCCCCGCGCCACCGTGCTCGCGGCGATTCGGGCCCGTAAGAGTCTCGAGGAGATGGAGGGGTGGTTAAGTGCGTCACCCTTGGCGCACCTGCGCAGCGACGCCGAACAGCGCCGCCGCTTCGCGCGCTGGCCCGGCGTCGTCGATCGCGCGGGGGAGTTGGTGGGGGAGTTGGCTTTCGACTTGCGACTGGTCGCACCAAATCTGCCCACGTTCTTAACGCCCCCCGGCCACGACGAGCAGTCCTACCTCGAGCAGTTGGTCGCAATCGGGGCAACGGCGCGTTACGGAACGCGCGAGAACGAGCGCGTGCGCGGGGCGTGGCGTCAGATCGATCACGAGCTCGGCGTCATTAGGACGCTCGGCTTCGCCGGGTACTTTCTCACCGTCTGGGATATTACGGAGTTCTGCCGCTCCCGCAATATCTACTGTCAGGGGCGCGGTTCGGCCGCCAACTCGGCGGTGTGTTACTCGCTGGGTGTTACCAACGCCGACGCCGTGGCGCTAAACCTGTTCTTCGAACGGTTCCTCTCGCCCGCGCGCGACGGCCCCCCCGACATCGACGTGGACATCGAGTCGGGACGGCGCGAAGAGGTGATTCAGTACGTCTTCGAGCGGTACGGACGTCACCACGCCGCTCAGGTGGCGGCCGTTATTACGTATCGGCCCCGTTCGGCCCTACGTGACGTGGCCCGCGCCTTTGGTTACAGTGAGGGCGACGCTAACTACCTGCGCGATCACGTGGATCGTTCGACGATGAGTTCGAGCGATCCGCGGGTACCAGAACTCGTGACGACCACGGCCGCGGCGTTACTAGATCGCCCCCGTCACCTCGGTCTGCACTCGGCCGGCATGGTCATCTGCGATCGACCCGTCGTCGAGGTCTGTCCGGTGGAGTGGGCGCGCACGCCCCAGCGCAGTGTGCTGCAGTGGGACAAGGACGACTGCGCGGCGGTGGGTCTCGTGAAATTCGACTTGCTGGGACTGGGCATGTTGGAGGCACTACACCGCGCGGTCGACGAGGTTAGGTCGTTCCACGACGTCGAGGTGGACTTATCGGCGCTGCCCCAAGAGTCGGCCGTCTACGACCTCCTGTGCGAAGCCGATACCGTCGGGGTCTTTCAGGTGGAGTCACGGGCTCAAATGGCCACCCTGCCGCGGGTTCGCCCGCGGTGCTTCTACGACCTCGTCATCGAGGTGGCCCTGATCCGTCCGGGCCCCATTCAGGGGCGCGCCGTTAATCCCTACATTCGTCGCCGTCGCGGCGAAGAGCCGGTGAGTTACCTCCACCCGTGCCTCGAGCCGATTCTCCAACGCACCCTCGGCGTGCCCCTCTTCCAAGAGCAGCTCATGGAGATGGCCGTAGCGGTGGCGGGCTTTTCGCCGGCCGAGGCCGACGAACTGCGTCAGGCCATGGCGGCCAAGCGATCCGAGCTACGCATGATGAGACTCAAGAGTCGTTTCTACGCCGGTATGGCGAGTAACGGCGTGACCGGTGAGTCGGCCGATCAACTCTTCGACGCGTTGGCCGCCTTCGCCAATTTCGGATTTCCCGAGTCACACTCGGTCTCCTTCGCTCACCTCGTGTACTGCTCCGCGTGGATCAAGCTTCACTACCCGGCGGCCTTTCTGGTCTCGTTACTGAACGCGCAACCCATGGGGTTTTGGTCGCCGCAGAGCCTCGTCGCCGACGCCCAACGTCACGGGGTCGTCCTGGCCCGTCCCGACGTGAACGCGTCGAGCGTGGGGGCGTCGCTCGAGGGATCACCGGACGAGCCCGTCGTGCGCCTCGGTCTGGGCGCCGTGCGCTCGCTCGGCGACGACGTGGCCGAGCGAATCGTTCTGGGCGCCCCCTGGACGAGTAGCGCCGATTTGGTTCGCCGCGGGGGGCTCCACCAGCGCCACCTCGAAGCCCTCGCCACCGCGGGCGCCCTCGACGCCTTCGCCGCGAGTCGTCGGGCCCTGGTGTGGTCGGCCGGCGCCGCCGCGCAGGCGCTGCCCGACCGCCTCGAGGGTGTGTTGACCGGAGTGTTGGCCCCACCGCTGCCCGAGGTGAGCGAGATCGAGCGCGTGGCCGACGACCTCTGGGCGATGGGCCTTACGACCGAGGCGACGGCGATGGCGCTCGCGCGCGCGTCGCTCGACGAACGCGGGGTCACGCGCGCGAGTGCGTTAGTGGGGGTCGAGAGTGCGAGGGTTGTCGTAGCGGGAGTCGTCACGCACCGCCAACACCCCGAGACGGCGAACGGCGCAGTCTTTCTCAACCTAGAAGACGAGTCCGGTCACGTGAACGTCATCTTCTCCAAAGGGGCGTGGGCTCGTTGGTCGAGCGTGGCCGCACTGGCCCCGGCTCTCGTGATTCGCGGGTCGCTCGAGCGAGCCGCGGGCTCCGTCGCGCTCGCGGCCGAGTACGTAGAGCCCCTCGAACTCAGTGCCGTACTGCCTTCGCGCGACTGGCACTGAACCGGGCCGTGCGCGAACGACGAGACTAGTTGGCGAAGGCGAACTCGGGCCGTTCCCCCGCCATGATCTCCTCGCGCACCAAGATCTGCGCGAGGGGGAGGTCGTCGGCGTGGGTCACCCCAATGCAACGTGAGCGCGTCGCCAAGACGTCGAAGCGGTGGGGGGTGCGGTGAAGAATCGAGCCCACGAAAGTCGACAGTTGAATCTCTTTTTCGACCGCGAAGTCGTGGTGCTCGAGTGCGTCGTGCATCAAGGGAATGATGGCGGGCTGAAATCCCCAGAGATTCATCGACACCGTCGTTTGGGCGTGCAGCGTGGTAGGGGTCAGGCCGTCGTCGACGACGAACCCGTCGAGTGACGCCGACACGTTACGTCGCTCGACGATTTCGGTGAGGTGCCCGTTGACAACGACACACGTTCCGCGAGATACCGGCAGTTCACCCACGAGGGCTCGGGCTAGTTCGAAACCGACGAGGCAACTGTTGGGGCTCGTCGAGAGATGACGACCGAGGAGCATGAAAGACTCGCGGCCGTAGAGATCGTCGGCGTTCGACACGCCGAAGGGTCGCGAGAGGTCGAGACTCGTCTCGGCGGCGAGTACGGCGTCGACCGTGCCGCGCAGTTGGCGCTGGTAGACGAAGGAAACTCGCCTACCCTGAGGCCAGTACCGCTCGACGTGTTCGCGAATCTCGGGACCGGTGTCGGGATTAACGACGATAACGATGTCCGAAAAGCCCGCGGCGTACGCGTCGGAGGCGATGAGGTCGATGACCCCTTCGCCGTGGAGGCCCACCGGGGCGAGCTGCTTGACGCCACCGTAACGACGGGCCCGGCCGGCGGCCAAAATAACGAGTGAGGGTCCGGTCATTTGGACCACCTTACGACCGCCGAAGCCCAAGTCATGCCGGCGCCGAAACCGGTGAGTAGGGCGTAGTCGCCCTTGTGAATCCGGTCGTTAGCCCGGGCGTCACCGTAGGCGAGCGGTATCGAGGCGCTAGAAGTGTTACCTAAACGGTCGAGGACGACTACGGCCCTTTCCATCTCAATGTTGAGGCGCTGACAGGCCGCTTGGATGATGCGAATGTTGGCCTGGTGCGGTATCACGAGGGCGAGATCGTCGGCGCTCACTCCGGCGAGGGTCATCGCCTTTTCGGCCGAGTCCACGACGACGCGTACGGCGCGGCGAAAGACTTCCTTCCCGTCCATCTGAAAGAATCCGCCGTGTTCGCAGGTCAACAGGTCCGCGTCGGCGCCCTCGGCGCCGAGCGAGAAAGAGAGAAGATCGTTCTCCGTGGGGTCGTACTCAATTACGGTGGCGCCGGCGCCGTCGGCGAGGAGCACGGCCATATTGCGGTCACTCCAATCCACCCACCTCGAAAGATTCTCCGAGCCGATGACCAGAATTCGCTTGCTGCCCGTTTCGAGCAGACCGTAAGCGGTACGCACCGCGTACATAAATCCACTACAGGCGGCGTTGATGTCCATGGCGGGGCAGTGCATGCCGAGTTCGTGCGCTATCACCGGCGCGGTCGCGGGGGTGATGCGGTCGGGGGTCGTCGTAGCGAGGAGCAGAAAGTCAACGTCTCGCGCGTCGACGGCGGCGTCGTCGAGGGCCCGTTGGCCCGCGAGTACGCCGAGGCTCTTGGCCGTGCCCCCGATTCTTCGTTCCCGGATTCCGGTACGTTCGGTAATCCACTCGTCGGTGGTGTCGAGAGTTTGGGACAGTTCGTCGTTCGTCACGACGCGATCGGGTAGTGCCGTACCCCATCCAACGAATCGCGCACCATCTCAGCCCCTTCGCTGGTTCGTCATAACGAAAGTCTAGGCCGTCGTCCTAACGAAGCGCCGGGGCCGTAATTACTTGCAAAGTACAGCGTGCTACGCAGATCAGTCGCCCTGATTCGTCGTGTAGTTCGACGCCCCACACGTGGACCCGTCGACCTCGACGGATCGGGGTGGCCGTCGCCCGCAGTATCCCCTCCGACATCGAGCGAAGATGCGAACAGTTCAGTTCGGTTCCCACCACCGTTTCGTCGGGGCCCACACTTAGAGCCCCACCGATCGACGCCGCGCCTTCGGCCAGTAGTGCCGACACACCGCCGTGCAAGATGCCCATGGGTTGGTGGACTTTGGGTCCGACCGCGACTTCGAGCACCACCGCGTCGGGACTGGCCGCCACGACGGTGACTCCTAGAGCGTCATTGACGTTGGGCCGATTGCCCATGCGCGCGAGCAACGCGTTAACCCCGTCGTTCGACGTCGGCGCGGGGGGCGAGTCGCTCACGAAGAGAGTTTAGAGAGCCGGTAGCCTCGTAGTGTGACCCGGCGCGTGGACCTGAGAAGTGACACGCTCACTCAACCGACCCCCGCGATGCGCGCGGCGATGGCGGCGGCGCCCGTGGGAGACGACGGTTACGGCGAAGACCCGACGGTCAACGAACTCGAAGCGCGCTTCGCGGCGCTCGCGGGTAAGGAGGCGGCGCTCTTCGTCCCGTCGGGCGTTATGGGCAACCAGATCGCCATACGGGTCTTGACCCAGCCCGGAGACGTCGTGCTGGTGGGGCGACACCAGCACGTCGTGGGTTTCGAAATGGGCGCGGCGGCGCGAAACGCCGGTGTCCAGTTCGCCACCGTCGACGACCAGATGGGCGAGTGGGCGCTCGATGAGGTGCGCGAAGCCCTCGCGGCCGAGTACGACCATCAACCCCCGGTGGCCGCGGTTTTCGTAGAGAACACTCACATGTTCGCGGGGGGCCACCCGGTTGAGGTCAGCGCGGTCGTAGCGCTGGCGAACGAGATAGGCGACCGGCCGCTTCACCTCGACGGGGCGCGACTGTTCAACGCGGCGATCGCCACGGGCGCGAGCGTCGCGCAACTGTCGGCTCGCGCCACGACCGTGACGGTCTGTCTGTCGAAGGGGCTCTGCGCGCCCGTCGGCTCACTGTTGGCGGGACCGGGGCCAATGATGGAACGGGCCCGCGTAGAACGCAAGCGGCTCGGGGGCGCGATGCGCCAAGCGGGCGTGCTGGCCGCCGCCGGCCTCGTGGCACTGGACACCATGGTCGAGAGATTGGCCGAGGACCACGCCCGAGCCCGTCGGCTGGCCGAGTGCTTCGCGGTCGCCTTCCCCGATTCGAACTACGACCCCGCGCGCTGTCGGACCAACGTGGTCTCCTTCGATCACCCTCGGGCCCGCGAAGTCGTCGCTCAGCTGTCCACGTGGGGGGTCCTCGGCCAGACGGTCGCCCCCCGGCGCTTGCGCTACGTCACTCACGCGGGCGTTGACGACGCCGACGTCGAATACGTCGCCGACGTCTTGACCCGCTTCTCGCTCTCGTAGCGTCGCGCTCGCGTCGCCGAAGGCCGCGGCCGGCTTTTTGGGTGGGCGCACCCGCGGGGACGGTAGCCTGGAAGTTCGTAAGGATTCCGCGTGACCGACATTCTCCACCTCTCTACGTTCCTGCGCCGCCCGATCTTTGACTCCGACGGTGACCGGATTGGCCGCGTCCAGGACCTGGTCGCGCGTCTCGGCAACGACGCCCACCCACCCATCGTGGGAGTCGTGATTCGTATCGAGGGTCGCGACCTCTTCGTTTCGATTAAAAAGATCGGCGGACTGAGCGAAGGTCGCGTGACATTCCAAGGGCGTCGCGTGGACCTGCGTCGCTTCGAACGACGGCCCGGTGAGCTGCTCTTGGCCGAGGACCTCCTGGCGCGACACCTTATTAACTTGGTGCGGGGACGGCTGATTATCGCGAACGAAATAGAGATCGCACTGATTGACGGTCGGTGGGAGGTGGTGGGGGTCGACCCCGGTCGGCGGCCGCTCCTTCGTCGGATTCTCGGACCAAAGATGGGGGCCCGGGTGCGCGCGGAGTCAATTGTCGACTTCGCCTCTATTGAGCCGTTCGTGGCCCACGTACCGTCGGCCCGACTGCGGATTCCGTATCGAAAGTTGGCCCGCCTTCACCCCGCGCAGATCGCCGACCTGGTGGAACAGGCCAGTCACGAAGAGGGCGAGGAGATCATCGAGGCCGTGGGGCTGGACCGCGAACTCGAAGCCGACGTCTTTGAGGAACTAGATACGACTCATCAGTTGGAATTCCTCGAATCGCGCAGTGACGCCGAGGCCGCTCGACTGCTCTCGCGAATGGAGCCCGATAACGCGGCCGACCTCATAACCGAGATTGATCAGGACCGGCGAATGACGGTCCTAGAACTGTTGGCCAGCGAGCAGCAAACGAAGGTTAGACAACTGCTGACCTACAACGCCGACACGGCCGGTGGATTGATGAATCCAGACTTCGTGTCGGTGCCGGCGGGCGCCTCGGTCGCTGACGCGCTCGACGCCATACGTAACTCCAGTGTCGCCGCCGAGAGTTTGCAGGCCGTCTTCGTCCTCGACGAGGGCGGCCAGCCCATCGGCGCCGCGTCGATCGCGCCGCTGGTGCGCGCGAGAGGCAGTGACTTGGCCCTTAGCGTGGCGCGGACCCAGCTGGCTCACGTTCACCCCCACTGGGACGTGTTGCGGGTGTCGCGAAAGATGAGCGACTTCAATCTGACTGTGTTGCCGGTGCTGGACGACGGCCACGGCAAAATGGTCGGCGTCGTGACGGTCGACGATCTCCTCGAGGAGCTCCTGCCCCAGGGCTGGCGCGCTGAGTTCGGGGTGAGCGCGGTGGAGGAGTGAGTGTGACCCGCGCCCACCGAGGTTCCGTTCTAAGGGGGTCCGCCTGAAACCCCCCAGTACCAGCCGCGAGGCTATCGACCGGTCGATTCGACTACGTACCCACACTCGAAGGAGCGCTTAGCCCCTCTCCTTCGATCGTGGTCGTTTCGGCCCAACCACGATCGAAGGAGAGGAAAATAGTGCAAGACGTGTTGGCGACGTACTCGGTGACCCACTCGTCGGCGAGACCCATCGGGTCTCGCCCAGTGGGTGGACGAACCACGCCACCGAACCCGATCGGGCCGCTTCGGGGAGGATCCGGTGAGTAATCGCGATCACGACCGGTCGGCGGCCCTGGATTCGGCGCACGTCGGCGATATTCGTGGCGCCTTCGGCACGATTCGCACCCACGACGTAGCGGCGCGCAGCTCGTGGCGCGCGCGCGTGCTCACGATGCTGGCGATCATGGGGCCGGGGCTGATCGTTATGGTCGGCGACAACGACGCCGGCGGGGTCGCCACCTACGCCCAAGCGGGTCAGAACTTCGGGTTGACTCTCCTTTGGACTTTGCCACTGCTCATTCCCGTGTTAGTGGTGAACCAAGAGATGGTCGTTCGATTGGGTGCCGTTACCGGCGTGGGCCACGCCCGGTTGATCAACGAGCGCTTCGGTCGATTCTGGGGTGCTTTTTCCGTAGGTGACCTCTTCGTTTTGAACTTCCTCACGATCGCCACCGAATTCATTGGCGTGAGTTTGGCCCTCGGGTACTTCGGGGTCAGTGAGTACGTCTCGGTCCCCGTAGCGGCGCTCGGTTTGATCCTCATGACGGCCTCGGGCAGTTTTCGCCGGTGGGAGCGATTCATGTTCGTTTTCATAATCGCGAATTTTTTGGTGATTCCCCTCGCCGTCTTTCGCCACCCCCACCTCACCCCCTTCCTCCACGGCCTGGTCACACCGGGCGTCAAGGGGGGGTTTAACTCCACTTCAGTTCTTTTGATCATGGCCATCGTGGGCACCACGGTGGCGCCCTGGCAGCTCTTTTTTCAACAGTCCAACATTGTCGACAAGCGCATTACCCCTCGGTGGATCAACTACGAACGTCTCGACACGGTCTTGGGTTCGTTGGTCACCGTTTTCGCCGCGGCCATACTCACGGCCGTCGTCTCCGTGGCGTTTGCCCACACCGCGCTGGCGGGACACTTCAACAACGCGGGCGCCGTGGCCGCGGGACTACGCCGCTACGTCGGCAGGGCGGCCGGTGCGCTATTCGCCATTATCTTGCTCAACGCGTCCATCATCGGTGCGGCTTCGGTTACTCTAGCGACCTCGTACGCCTTCGGCGATATGTTCGGCGCCAAACACTCCCTGCACCGCAGTTGGCGCGACGCGAAGTTTTTCTACAGTGTCTTCGCGGCGATGGTGGTGGCCGCGGCGGGGATCGTCATCGTGCCCGGCGCCCCCTTAGGGCTCATAACCACGAGCGTCCAGGCCCTAGCCGGCGTCTTACTACCCAGTGCGACGGTCTTCCTCCTGCTGTTGTGTAACGACCACGAAGTCCTCGGGCCGTGGGTCAACCGGCCGTGGCTCAACGTCGTGGCCAGCGTCATCGTTTCGGTGTTGCTCATGATGTCGCTGGTGCTCATGATCACGACCCTCTTCCCTTCGGTCAACGTGAGTCGTTTGGCCGTCTTGCTCGCCGGCGTCTTAGCGGTAACCTACGCCGTCGGTGGTGGGGTGCTCTTTCGTAACCGGGGCCGTCGGCCCGCGCTGTCCGACGAGGAGCGCGCGTCGCGCGCGTCGTGGCGTATGCCGTCGATCAATCTGCTTCGCCGGCCCACGTGGTCGCGCGGCCGCCTGATCGGTATGTACGCGCTGCGCGGGTACTTGTTGGTCGCGGTCGTGATGCTGATCGTTAAGGGCGTCCAACTCGGCGTGGGTCACTGAGCGGGCGGTCACGAACGGATTCGCCCGTCCTAACCTTTCACCGTGACGACAAAAGCACCACTGGCCTTCGTTCACGCCCACCCCGACGATGAGGCCTTTTTCGGGGCGGGGGCGTGCGCGCACTACCGCGCGCTCGGCCACCGAGTGGTGCTGGTGACGTGCACCAACGGCGGACTAGGCCTGGACCCCGTGGGACGACCCGGCGACCACCCGGACCACGACCACGCGGCTACTCGCGCGACGCGGGCGCGCGAACTTCAAAGTGCGGCCAGCCTTTTGGGCTTTTCACGGGTCGTCACGCTCGGTTACGACGACTCGGGCATGACCGGATGGGCGAGTAACGAAAATCCTTACGCTTTCGTAAACGCCGACGAAGTGGCGGTAGCTCGCACCCTCGCGTCAATATTCGACGAAGAGGGAGTGCGGGTTGTCGTCACCTACGACGAGCGCGGCTTTTACGGCCACCCCGACCACGTGAAGGCGAATCTCGTTACTCGCCGCGCGCTCGAGAGCGCACCGGGTGTTCGTCGTCTCTACTATCCCGTCGTCCCGCGTCGCGTTCTCGGGGACTTCGTAAAGGACGCTACGGAGCTGGGTCTAGAACTGCCGGCTTGGGTCCTAG
>JAKBAB010000127.1 GCA_021815645.1 Actinomycetes bacterium | reverse complement strand
AGGTCACAGATCGGGCCCTTGTTTGTGGCGGTAAAAGCGCAGAGTGGCAAAGTCAAATTGACAACGTGGCCCCTACTCTGTCATTCTTAGAAAGCAGGGGCTGATGAGGAGCAACGGAGTGTCGACGGTAGACTGTAACGAGTCGCCGGGACCAAAAGCTGGGCGGGCGGAACATCAGAGGGAGCGCGACCACGCTACGGTGTCGGTCATTATTCCCACGCTTAATGAAGCGGGGAACCTGCCCTACGTGCTCAATACAATTCCGAGTTGGGTCAACGAGGTCATCGTCGTGGACGGACGGTCCCGCGACGACACCGAACGAATCGCTAAATTGCTTCGCCCCGACGCCAAGGTCATTCACGAGTTGACTCCCGGTAAGGGTGCCGCCATGAAGGCGGGGTTCAACAGCGCGTCGGGGGACATACTCATCGCCCTGGACGCCGACGGCTCGATGGACGGTGCCCAGATTGGGGCCTTCCGCGACGCTCTCCTCGCGGGTGCGGATTACGCCAAGGGCAGCCGTTTTTGCGAAGGGGGTGGGTCAAACGACATTACGCGCTTTCGCCGCTTCGGCGACGGAGGTATTAGCTTTTTGCTCCGTGTTCTCTTTGGGGCTCGCTATAGCGACGTGACGTACGGATTCATCGGTATTTGGGCCGATCGCCTCGACGCACTCCACCTCGACTCCGACGGGTTCGAGATTGAAACTCTGATAGGTATTCGCGCGCGGCGCGCGCGCCTGCGAACGACCGAAGTGCCGTGCTTCGAAGCGCGACGTATTCACGGCATCAGCAACCTACGTGCTTTGCACGACGGGTTTCGCATCGTGCGAGTAATTCTCACCGAACGTATGAGGAGATACCGTGGTTTGGCTCGCTGACCGGGCCGTCGAGGCAGTCGCGAACACCCGCCGCGGTACGGTTGTCGTCGCCGGGCCGGGCTCGAATCAGACCCTGCCGGGGATTATTGTCTCCGAAGTCGTACGTGCGCTCGCAAAAACCGGCACGGTCATGCGCGTCGAGGTCGACGACGCACCGGGGGTGGGCGCTGGTCTCCACCGCGCGCCGTCCCTTTCGGCGGCCCTTGAACCGGGGCGGCACCGGGTGGTGCGCGTGGAAACCCTCGGTGCCCCGTGGCGTCGGACGGCCACTTTTAGGAACCTTATTGGTAGCGACGTGGCCACGGCCGTCGCCTACGCGTGGCCGGGTATTGATAACGAGTGGATACCCCCGTTTTTGAGGGCCGCGTCACTCGCGGGTGCCACCACGCTGGTCGCTTGCGCGAGTCTGCCCGATGGTCGCCCGCCCGTGCGCTCGTTGGTGGAGGTGCTCGATTGGGCCGACCGCGTCTTCGTGGGCGATATTTCCGACGCGACGGAGCTCGCCACGCTCCTCGGACCGCGAGGACCGAGGGTCGAAGCGCACCCGGCGCTGTCGCTGCGAGGCAAGGCGCCCCTGCCGTCCGCGCGACAGATAACCGCTTTTCTCCAGCGCGACTACGGGGAGTCACTGACGGCGCTCCTTACGGCCTTCGACGCTATTCCCGAGGCGTGGGTGGAGTCCTACGCGCTCAACGTAGTGATGCGTCACGGTGGGTCGCCAGTGACCGATCGCGTGGCTGAGAGTCACCACGCGCGCCACGTCGCACTCATCGACGGCGACATTTCCACCGACGACTTGGCGCGTCTCTGCGTGTCGTCGTCGGTTCTCAGTGTCGCGTCGCCCACGAGAAACTCGCGCGCTTTCGCCACCGCCGTAGACAGCGGTGTCGCCACCGTGGTAATTGACGCTAATGAGAGGCCCAACGTGGAGCGGGGCTACGTTGGAGGGTTTTGGGCCGACGTGCGGCGCCCGGCGTCAATCCACGTGGCCCTTAATCACGCGTTACGACTCGAGGAGTTGCGTTTTCCCGGCCCGGACGCATGGGATCGTTTCGCGCAGCGGCTCCGTCCGGCGCGTAGCGCGCAAGCGTCCGCCGGTCGAGGGAGCCCGGTCTTCGACCAGTGAGCGAGACGTCAGTCGTCATTTGCGCGTACACGACGGCGCGCTGGGCGAGCCTCGTCGCCGCGGTGGACTCCTGTCGTAATCAGACGGCTCCGCCGGGTGAAGTCATCGTGGTCATAGACCACAACGACGACTTGCTCGATCGCGCCCGCCGAGAGTTGGGCGGGGTACGGGTGTTGGCAAGTACGTCGACGCCCGGCCTCTCCGGGGCTAGAAACTGCGGCGTACGGGCCGCGAAGGGCGCTGTAGTGGCGTTTTTGGACGACGACGCCTTCGCCGATCGCGCGTGGCTCGAGCACCTCACTGCACCGTTGGTCGACCCACTCGTGGCCGGGGTGGGCGGATGGATAGTCCCCCAGTGGGAGAGTGCGCAGCCCGCGTGGCTCGCGGAATCGTTCCTCTGGACGCTCGGGTGCAGTTACCGTGGACTGCCCGAGTCGGGGGCGACTATACGCAACCCAATTGGGGCCAACATGGCGTTACGCCGTGACGTTGTCGTGGCCGCTGGTGGTTTCGCGTCTCAGATCGGGCGCATCGGCGCTACGCCCCTGGGGTGCGAAGAGACGGAGCTGTGCATTCGCTACCGGCAAGGTCACGAGGGACACTCCTTCGTCCTTAGCCGTGAAGCGCTCGTGCACCACTTAGTCCCCGCCTCGCGCGCGAGTTTGCGTTACGTACTGAGGCGCTGTTGGGCCGAAGGACTTTCTAAGGCGGTCGTTAGCGGTCTAGTCGGTGCCGCGTCGGGACTCGCCGCCGAGCGTCAGCAGTTGGTGAGTTTGATGACCAGAGAGCTATGGACGAACCTGCGCACGCTCAGGAGATCCCCCTCCCGGGCCGTGGCGCGAACTCTCTTCATCGCCGGGGCCACGGCCATCACGGTGGCGGGGTACCTTCGCGGACGGTGGGGGCTTCGCCGATCCGCCGCGGCGGACCGTTCATTTTTCGACTTCTCCTCGGTCGACGGCCCACTGGGCGGTGGGGGCGAACCGAACCCAACGCCGCACGCGAGTTCATAGCGTCTTACGGTGCTGCGAAGAGCGAAGGATCTAACCGCGAAGGTCGACTGGCGACCAATCGCCATTATTCACGCAGACCTCGAGGGGCGCGTCGTTGGACCATCACCCGCAGGGCCCTACCCCCAGCGGGTCTGGATTGAAGTGGGCGAAGAAAGTCGCGTGCTGGCGACCGTCGACGGGACCCTAGAGGACGTGGGTCGATTGGCGGAGACGACCCGCGACCGGCTTCGTGCGATCGTGGCCGACTCGGCGGCAGTCGGTGAAGGTACTCGCGACGACGGTCCGTGGCCCTTCGCTACGGTCGTCGTACCCACTATTGCGCGCGACCTCGAGCGCCTCACCGCCACCGTGGCGTCACTGCGCGCCCTGGACTACCCCCGCTACGAGGTCATCGTGGTGGATAATCGAACGGGACCGACCATCGCTCTGGCGTTACGTGAGGACGAGCGAGTGCGCGTCGTCTCGGAGAGCCGACCGGGCGCGTCCGCGGCGCGCAACCGCGGCGTGCAGTCGGCGATGGGCGAACTCGTGGCGTTCACCGACGACGACGCGGTCGTCGACCCGCAGTGGTTGCGCTCAATCGCGACGCGCTTTCGAAGTGACCCCGACGTCGAGGGCGTCGGGGGCCTCGTCTTGCCGGCCGAATTCGCCCACCCCGCCCAGTTGTGGTTC
>JAKBAB010000028.1 GCA_021815645.1 Actinomycetes bacterium | reverse complement strand
CGTTGTCGTGAGAGGGGGGCAGGTTGGCGAGCGACTTAAGGTGCGATGCGGGTGGTGGCGTGATCGTGCCGCCGGTGGCGTCGATGGGGTTCGTCGCGCCGCTCGACGTGGAACCATTGCGCGTAGTGGGGCCACTATTGGCTTCAACGGCCACCGCGACTATCAGGGCGCTCGCCACAACGAGGGTGAGGGCCGCGGTCGTGACGCGCGCGAGCGAAGAGGTGCGGCTCACCCGACCAGGCTAATGGTCTTGCCCGGGCCAAGGCCCCCACGGTTTCGCGGTCCATTCCCGAGCGCGAACGCCCACCAATGGCGGTTGACGAGCCGGACTGGGTGGGTGCACGGGTCGTACCGTTAGGTTTCGAACCCCCGACGGTGTACGCAGTCGTGAGGTGAGACTTAGCGACACCTGGTTGACCGTGTCACTAGTCAGTGCTCGGGGTGTGTACCACTGCCGTGGTCGGGCAGGGAGTTCGGGGCGATACCGAGGTTGGTCGCGACTCGCTCTAGTAGTGAGAGGAGTTCGGCCCGTTCGATCGCCGTGAAGTTGAAGCAGATGCGCGCTTCGTGTTCGTGAGCGCCGCGCAGGGCGTCGGTGAGTCGTGCGCGACCCGCGCCAGTGAGGTGTAGGACCCGCGTTCGACGGTCGTGGGGCTCGAGGTGGCGCTCGACCAGGCCGGCCGATTCGAGGTGGTCAACGATGGACACCATCGTGCTCGCCGGAATCGACAGGTTGTCCCCGACGGACTGTTGAGACAGACCGTCACGGTCGGCGAGGGCGTGGAGAACGGCGAAGTGACGCGGTTCTAGACCGAACTGCCCCGCGACTAGCGCGAACTGGCGCGCGTTTTCGAGGCCAATTTGCGACAGCGTAAAGCCAACGGACTTTTGGGGTACTCGAGTTACGAAGTGTTCTTGGGTGGGGCATTGGTCATCGAATGTGGGCACAATCTACTTTACACCTGGAATCATTCGTGATAAAACTATTTTACCTCAATTAATTCTATAGAAAAGGATTATCTCCGTGATGGAACAGTCCGAAAGTTCTGCGGGTGTTGCTCGGCTCGCGAGGGCCGTTTTGCGCCACCGCCGACTGGTGTTGGTCGTGTGGCTGGGCTGTTTTCTCGTCGGGGGTTACGCCGCGTCGCAGCTTACGGGTCGGCTCAGTTACGACTTTTCCCTGCCCGGGCAGCCCGCGTACCAAACCGGCGCTCTCATCTTGCGCACCTTCGGTAACGGTGGCACGACGACCCCGGCGATACTGGTCGTCAGTGCACCCAAGGGGCACCGGGTTCTCACTGACCGCTCAACACTCGCCGCCGCGTTCGACCTCGCCCAACGTGAGGTGCCCGCCGTTCGAATAGTCGATACGTTCAATTCTTCCGGTGCGCACCTCGTTACGTCGAATGGCCAGGAAACCTACGCTTACCTTTTCGCGCCACCACACTCCGGGCTCGGCGGCGATCCCCTCATCGCGCGCGTGCAGAGCGTTTTGTCGCGGGCGCTGTCCGGTGAAAAAGTGGGGTTGACGGGTGTCGACGCCCTTAGTAGCGGTGGTAGCGCGCACGGCCCGAGCGTGCTGGTGGAAACGTTGCTCGCCGGCGTCGGAGCCCTCGCCGTGCTGGCGTTCGTTTTCGCATCCTTTCTAGCCCTCGTCCCGCTCTTAGTCGCCGCGGTGTCGATTCTCACGACGTTCATGGTTCTCCTCGGACTTTCGTACGTCACTCCGATCTCGTTCATTGTGCAGTTTCTCGTCTCTCTGGTTGGTCTCGGGGTGGCGATTGACTATTCACTCTTGCTGGTCACGCGGTGGCGCGAGGAGAGAGCGCGAGGCGCGTCGAATGACGACGCGGTCGTGCGCGCTATGGAGACCGCCGGACGCTCCGTACTGTTGTCGGGCGCGACGGTCGCCATTGGTCTCATGTCACTCCTCGTTTTGCCCGTGCCGTTCCTGCGCAGCACGGGACTCGGGGGAATGCTCATCCCGTTGGTGTCGGTCGCCGTCGTGTTGACACTGTTACCGGCGTTGTTGTCGAGCGTGGGTCCAAAGTGGGACTGGCCGAAACTTCGAAACGAAGCTGCGGCGAGCCGGGGGTGGAGCACGTGGGCCCGCGCCATTACGCGCCACCCCCGCGCCACCGCCGCCGTCGCCGTCGCGCTGTTGGTGATCGCCGCGTTCCCGGTTTTGCACCTTCGCGTGGGCCAAACTTCGGCCCAGGCGGAGGCGCAACGCGGTGCGGCGCATTCGCTCTACGTCTCGCTGCAGCGCGGCGGTGTGCCGGCGGGGGCGATCACTCCGATGGAAGTACTAGTCGACGCGTCACACGCTTCTCGGGTCGCCGCGGCGCTTCGAACGGTTCCCGGCGTCACGTCCGTCGCCGTGTCGACTGGCGCGAGGGCCACGAGAAACAACCTGGCGGACCTGGTGGTGGCCCCGCGCATAGAGACCGTCAACAGCGCGACGATGGGGCCGGTCACCGCCGTCGAAAACCGGGTGCTCACGTTGCGCGGTGTCGTGGGCGTAGCGGGTGAGGGACCGGGCCAACAGGCCTTCACCCACGCGGTCTACGGCAACGTTCCCTTCATGCTCCTCGTACTCGGGTTACTGACCTTCCTGCTGTTGGCTAGGGCCCTTCGCTCGATACTGCTCGCGCTGAAAGCCGTCGTTTTGAACGTGGTGTCCCTCGCCGCCACCTTCGGGATTTTGACGTGGTTCTGGCAGGACGGGCACGGTTCTTCCGCGCTCTTTTCTATCCCCGCTACCGGCGCCATTACTTTTTGGGTCCCAATATCGGTCTTCGCCTTTCTCTTCGGCCTGTCCATGGACTACGAAGTCTTTATCTTGACCCGCGTGCGCGAAGCGTACGACCGCGGCCAGTCGACTAACGAAGCCGTAGTGGAGGGCATCGGCCGAACCGGACGACTGGTAACGAGTGCCGCCCTTATCCTCTTTCTGGCCTTCGTCAGTTTGGCGTCCGCGCCTATCACCGACGTCAAAGTCATGGCGACGGGACTGGGCGTGGGCATTCTCCTCGACGCCACGATTATTCGGGCCCTGCTCGTCCCGTCACTCGTCGTACTCTTTGGCCGGGCCAACTGGTGGTTCCCCCGGTCTATGTCTCGACTACTCGCCGTTCGTACTTCGGGCGGCGCCGCGTCGAGCGCGGTCGACTGACCGGTCGACGTCCCCTTAACTAACGACGTGACCCGGTGGCCCGACGCGAATAGGGCTTACTTCGTCGAATATTCGCAGTCCACTAATCCTCTTCGCTCGATGGCTAACTTCCGCGGGTGGGCCGAGGCTGGGCACCCACCGCGGTGTGACGTCGGATCGCCTCGACGAATTGCTTAGTTAGTTCTCCGATTGGTGGAGGGGGCCGGTCGCGTCTCGCAGTGAGTGGGCCGGCACCCCAGCGCGTCTCGCGACGATCTCGGCGCAGATCGCTACCGCGGTCTCTTCGGGTGAGCGAGCCCCAATCGCCAGTCCAATTGGCGCCATAATCTCCTGGAACCGAGCCGGGTCGACACCCGCCTCAATGAGGCGCTCGATTCGTTCCGCGTGGGTTCGGCGCGAACCCATCGCACCTAGGTAGCCAATTGGGGTGGCGAGGGCGGCCACGATGGCGGGAACGTCGAACTTGTGGTCGTGCGTGAGAACGCAAACGGCGTCACGCTCGGAGAGTGTGTGGGCGACCTCCTCGAGGTACACCTGTGGCCAGGCGACGACGACTTGGTCGGCGTCGGGGAATCTTCGAGCGGTGGCGAAGATTGGTCGCGCGTCACAGACCGTGACGTGAAAGCCCAGAATCTTGGCCACTTTGACGAGCGCCCCCGTAAAGTCGACGGCACCAAAAATAATCATTCGCGGCGCGGGGGCGAAAACGTCCAGAAAGACGGTCAGTTCGTCGCGGCGAGCCTCGCCGGCGGCGCCGTAGTGGCGCGCCACGCTTCGGCCACTGGCTAGGGCCGCGGTCGCGTCGCGCGCGACGACGGCGTCCAGGAGGTCGTTGCCCAATGAACCGGTGACGCCGTTCGAGGGGCTGACGAGCAAGGTCGCCCCGAGCGCGGGGAGTTCCTTAGCCGCGCCGTCACCACCTCGTTCAATGACGGTGGCGACGACGAGCGGTTCGTCGCGCGCCACTAGCGCCGCGAACCTGGAAAAGATTCTTTCCACTACTCGAGCGGTTCGAGAAAAATCTGGATTGTCCCCCCGCAGGTCAGACCCACCGCGAAGGCCTCGTCGTCGGAGTACCCGAAGGTACAAAGCCGCGGCTGGCCCGACTCCAGTACGGCGAGCGCCTCGCTGACGACCGCGCCTTCGACGCAGCCACCCGACACGGATCCGACGACTTCACTGGCCTCATTGATCGCCATGGCGGCCCCCGGGTCGCGCGGTCCAGAACCGGCGAGCGTCACGACCCGCGCCAGCACTACGCGTTGGCCCCGCGCGCGCCAGAGCTCGATATCCGATAGGAGTTCTTTCACTGTGGGAGCTCCCGTCCGGGTGGACGAGAGCGTCGACCCAGAAGCCATGATATTTCATCGCGCGCAACGCCGATGCGGGTCACTTTCGTTGCGCCCCCGCAACACGCTCGCTCGAACTGTCCCGAATACAGTGCGCCACCTGCTCGGCGAGCGCGGCCGCTAACTCGAAGTGGTTTCGACGCCGTCGCTTCGCCGGACTCGGTATCCCACCGGCAGCAGCTCTAGGTGGGTTTTTTGGCGCAGAGCCCCCCACAGTCCCCGGGGCTGCCAGAGGGCGACGGCCACGGCGAGGCTGCCGAAGATAATGAGATACCACGCTCCGTAGTTCTGCAGTGTCTGTTGAAGCACGAAGAAGATGACGCAGCCGAGGATGGGACCCTCGATCGTTCCCAGTCCCCCCACCATGGTCACGAACAGCATCTCCGCGGCCCAGTTGAGGTTGAACGCGTTGCCCGGTTGCACGAAGGGCTGGCTGATGGCGAGGACGGAACCGGCGGCGCCGCAGCCGGCGGCGGCGATCACGTAAATCAGGCGTCTCGTGGCGGTCACCTTCGCCCCGGCACTACGTGAGGCGGTTTCGTTGTCGCGCAGTGACGAGAGCACCAGGCCGAGTCGACTGCGCAAGATGAGGTAGGTCGCCACCACGACCGCTAGCGCCACGAACCACGTCGCGAGGTACGTGTCGTGATCGAGTTGCGTCGGGCTGAGTGAACTGAGGCCGGGTAGGTAGCTACCGGTACCCCCGCCGAGGAGCGCGATGGACAAGATAATGAGCATCGCGCTGTCGGCGACCACCCACGTGGCAACGGCGAAGTAACCCCCGCGGAGTCGAAAGAGTAGGTAGGTGATCGGTAGGGCCAAAACGGCGCACGTCACGATCGCGAAGGGAATGGCCGCGAAGGGGTTCATACCCTTAATCGCGAAGTAGAGCGTGGCGTACGCGCCGAGTCCGACGAAACCCTGTTGCCCAATCGAGACCATGCCGGCGTAGCCGGCCAGGAGGTTCCACATGGTCGCCATGATGAGCAGGATGAAGAAGTTGGAAAGGATTGACACCCACGAAGCCGCGAGAATCCACGGCGCCGCGGTAAAAAAGGCCGTGATCACCAGTGCGCCCGCGAGGGTGAAGAGCGGAGAGAACGTCGAGCGACGTACGTGCAGCGATTCCAGCGAGGAGGTTACCTCACTCATTGAGCGACGTCCGCTTACCGAAGAGGCCCCGCGGTCGCACGGCGAGCACCGCTAGAAATAGGAGATTGCCCGCCAGTATCTGGTACGCGGGATTGATGTGCGCACCGATCTCTTGGGCGACGCCGATACCTACGCCGCCGGCCAGTGTGCCCCAGAGGGACCCGAGCCCCCCGATGACGACCGCTTCGAATGCGTAGAGCAGGTTGATACCGCCCGAGGTGGGCATGAACTCCGTCGTCATGCCGTAGGCGATTCCCGCCAGGGCGACCGTCGCGAACGCGATGGCCGCGGCGATACCGAAGACGTGTTTGTAGTTCGCCCCGCAGAGCTGCGCGGCTTCGTGATCGTCGGAGACCGCGCGAATGAGCCGCCCACTACCGGTCTTGGAGAGAAAGAGTTGTAACACGGCGAGCACCGCGACCGCGACCGCGAGTACCACCAACGAGACGTAAGAGACGTAGATCACCGAATTGACTTGCCAGGACTTAGCGATGAGGGCGCCGATGCTGACCGACTGGCCGTTGGCGCTGTAGATCTCGAGCAGGAGATTCTCGATGACGACCGAGAGACCGAAAGTCACCAGCAGCGTCGTGAAGGGGTCGCGGTCGATGGCGCGTTGGAACAAGGTGCGCTGCACGAGGTAGCCCACGAGGGCGAACAGTGGCACGATAACGAGGAACGACCACAGTTGGGAGACGTGAAGTTTGGGCGCCAGGAAGACTGCCGCGTAGGCCGCCACGACGGCCATGTCGCCGTGGGCTAAGTTGATCACCTTCATCACGCCGAACATGAGCGAAAGCCCACAAGCGAAGAGCGCGTAGAAGCCGCCAATCAAAACACCCTGGGTGACGACGTTGACCCAGGTCACGACGGCTCGGTCTCGCTGGTCGCTTGCCGCAGGTCCGAGCCGAAGTAGGCCCGTTCGATTTCGTGGGCCGAGAACTGTGCCGGGGCACCCTCGAGCGAGGTCCGACCCTCCAAAAGACAGTGCACGCGCGTCGCTACCCGCAGGCCCTGAGCGACGTCTTGTTCGACGAGCATCACGCCGACGCCGTGCGCCACGATTTCGGGGATGACCTCGTATATCTTTTCGACCACGATGGGCGCCAGTCCCAGAGATACCTCGTCGAGGAGTAGCACCCGGGGGTTGGCCACTAGAGCACGGCCGATGGCCACGGCCTGCTGCTCACCCCCGGAAAACTGCAGCACCTTATGGTGGCGGCGCTCGGCCATCCACGGAAAGAGCTCGTATATTCGCGCGACGCTAAAGGGACCCGGCGCCGCCCGATGGGCCCCAACTTTTAGATTCTCCTCTAGAGTCAGTGAGCGAAAGAGACGTCGCCCCTCGGGCACGAGTGAGATTCCCCGGCGCGCGCGGCGGTGGGCCGCGAGGCGCGAAATATTCTCGCCGCGGAAGTAGATCGAACCGCTGCGCGACTGGTGCAGGCCCGCGATAGTGCGAAGCAACGTTGATTTGCCGGCGCCGTTGGCCCCGATGATGGCGAGAACTTCGCCCTCACCCACTCTCAGGCTCACGTCGGCGATGGCGCACAGTTGTCCGTGGTAAACGTTCAGGGCGTTCACCGTCACGAGGTCCGAGTCCGTCCGCGGTTGCGCCCCTGTTTCGTCCATTAGCGGGTGGCGGCCTCGTTTATGATCGCTCCCCCGAGGTAGACCCGACGAACCGCTTCGGAGTTGAGCACGTCGCGGGGATCGCCGTCGGCCACGATCTCGCCGTTGGCGAGACAGATCAGTCGGTCCACCGTGGATAGGAGCGCGCGCACCACGTGCTCGATCCACAAGATCGTCACGCCCTCGCGCTGGAGTTCGCGAACTATCGCGGTAAGTTCGCTGACCTCTAAGTCGGTCAGGCCACCGGCGATTTCGTCTAGGAGGAGCAGGCGGGGTTTCGTGGCGAGCGCTCGAGCCAGTTCGAGCCGCTTGCGGTGTAGCAGGCCGAGTGTGCCGGCCGGCCGGTTGGCGAGCGGGGCTAAGTCCGTGCGTTCGAGCGACGTATAGGCCAACTCGAAGCTTTTTCGGCCCCGGGTACGCGCCCCCTGCTGGGCCGCGAGCAGGGTATTTTCGAAGACGCTCATGTGTTCGAAGGGCTGGGGAATTTGGTAGGTGCGTCCCACGCCCAAGCGACAACGCGTCGGTCCCGGCACCGAAGCGAGGTTCTTGCCGGCGAAGGTGACGGTCCCCGCGTCGGGGGAGATGTCGCCGGAAATGATGCCGAACAGCGAGGTCTTACCGGCGCCGTTGGGTCCAACGACACCCAGCGACGCCCCCTCGTCCAACTGGAAGGTGACCCCGGAAGCGACGACTACTTGGCCGAAACGTTTCGAGACACCTTCCAGTTGAAGAAGTGGCATGCCGCAGGAACGTCAGCCGTTGGTCGGTTCTAGTGACGCCTGGAGCGGGATGTGGGGATTGAGCGTGTTGTCCACGACGTAGGGCGACCACGCCCACTTCTTGTGGCCCACCAATTTCGTGGACCCCGGCTTCCACTGGATACCGACGGGGTTGATGATCCCGATTCCCTTCGCGGGGTTCGTGTGGGCGGAGAAGTTGAGCGGTCCACACATTCCGTCGTAGTTGACTTCCCGTAGCGCGTTAGCGACCGCCTGGCGGTCGTGGGGATTTCTCACCTTCTTCAACGCTTCGACCACAATCTCGAATAACGAGTACGTCGAGCCCATGGACTGGACCCACTGACTCTTGGTCACCGTTTGGTATCGAGCGGCGAAGTCGTACGCGGTCATTCCCGTTAGCGACGAGCGATACGGCGCGTTGGGCGAAAACCAGCAGTCCGTCGCGACGTTGTTGGAGAGATTGCCTAGTGCGTAGACGTCCGTGGGGAACAACATCACTTTGGCCACGGTCGCCAACTTCGGCCGCCAACCCTGCTGCGAAGCCTGGGTCCAGAAGGTGAAGAAGTCTGGAGGTAGCGGGGCGTTGATGAAGAAGTCGCACGACTGTCCGCCCGAGCCGGTCTTGAACGTCTCGATCATGGTCGAATAGTCCGACGTGCCGTCGGTGTAAGCGCCACCGAAGACCTCCGTCCACTTCGGTCCCTTCGTCGCGGCGCTGATGGCCCCGAGCGTTGGGGGCCACGCGGCGGCGAAAGCGTTGCCGTCGGAGTCGTTCGGAAACATCGCCGCGTAGACGGTGTTGGCGTTGGTGCGCGCTCGAATTTTCTCCCACATCGGTAAGAAGCACAAGACGAACTGCGGTACGCCGAAGAAGAACATCGTGCAGTACTGGGGCGTCGACCCGACGGCGTTGCCCGTGGGACCGATGGAGTTCTTCGAATCGACCCCCGCCCACCAGGCCTCCCAAGGGCAGACCGTAGACACGCAGGGAATGTGCGCGCCCTCGCAGACCGCGCTCACGGGAATGGTGGTCTCGGGAGCCGAACTAGTGACGATTATGTCTACGCCGGTGGACTGGATAAGTTGCGTCGTTACTTGGCTCGCGATGGAGGGGTTGGACTGACTGTCCTTCACCGTGATCTCGAATTGGTACTTTGTGCCGCCGATCGTCATGCCCTTGGAGAAGACGCTCGACCCCCGGACGAGACTCAAAACGAAGTTGTCCGGTCCCGCGAAGTCGGCCAGGGCACCCGTCTTCGGTGTGACGTAACCGATCTTTATCACTTTGGATTTGGTCGCCGCCGACGCCGCCGACGCTCCGGTGAGGGCCGCGAGCCCTCCGACCGCCGCGGTCGCGCCTAGCGCCTTGAGCCCCAAACGTCTGCCGAACTCGACGCTCCCCCAACCGGGAATCGTCAGCTCGCCCGACCCCTCGTTGCTACGCCCTTCGTTACTCATACTGTCCCCCCTCACTTGACGTGCCCAATTCTTAACACACTATTTCGTACATAACCACTCACCGGACCGGAGCTCGAGAGCGAACGGCCGCAACCTAGGCCGGCGCCCTTTCGTTTAGGGCGCGCAGAACTCGGCGCGCGGCCAGCGCCCCGCGGTCGACCTTGACGCTCACCTCGCTCACTTCGCTCACCTTCGTTCGCCGCTCCTCGAGGAGATTGAGGGCGTCTACGTCCTCTTTGACGACGGCGCGCTGCATCCGGTCGAGGAACTCGCTGACCTCGTCGTCCCCGAGTCGAAAGTCACGCGCGAGCGCCCAAAAGTCGTGGACTGAAGTTTCGGTTTCCGGGGTCAGACCGTAAAGGATCTTCATGTGAAAGGCGTGGTCGTCGGAGTTGTCCGGTCGCGGCGGCTCCCCGACCGGGGCGATTCGTGCGTGGAGTACGTAGTAGCTAGGTGGGCTGTACTCGATGTCTTGCCACCGGTCAACGGGCCCTTCGAGGCCGGTGGTGCGCGCGTAGAACGGCGGACAGGGCACCGCGTTCATGTGTCGATATACCCTCACGACGCCAGCGTCGTCGTCAACTTCCACTTCGATGGGTGTCTCGGCTATTTCCGGCGTACCGATGGACTGGCCGTGCAAGAACGTTTCGTGCGAGAGATCGAGCAGGTTGTCCACGAGGAGATCGAACGAGGCGTTGATCGTCGCGAGTCCCGACACACTCGACCAGTTCTCGACGTCCACGAGCCACGGCGTCTCGGGCGGCGAGCCCTCCGTCGGGTGGTGGCCCATCCAGATCCAGACCCAAGCGCCCCGCTCAATCGTCAGGTAGTGGCGAACGTTCGCGCGCGCCGGCACGCGCTCCTGTCCGGGGACCGTGACGCACGCGCCCGAGCAGTCGAAGGTGAAGCCGTGATAACCACAGACCAAACGATCGCCGACCACGTGCCCGCGCGACAGGGGGTAGCCGCGATGCGGGCAAGCGTCGGCGAGCGCCGTCACCTGACCCGACGTTGAGCGAAAGAGCGCCACCGATTCACCGAGGATTTGGCGCGAAAGCGGTTGGGTCGTGACCTCCGCGCTCAGCGCGGCTACGTACCAGTTGTCGCGAAGAAATTTCACCCGTTACCCCCTTGCGCGGTGCACCGCCGGCGTGTCGTCGGCGCTTAACACTTAGAGCGCGCTCGTGAGACTACCAACTTTGTACTAAGGAGTACATAGCGGCCCGCGCCGCCCGCGCCTCCCGCGCGCAACTAGAGCGAGTTGAGGTCGCAGTAGTTACGCGCGAAGACGGTACCGGCCTCGGGGGACGAGGTCGCTTGGCGCAGTCGGGTTCGCTGCACCGCGTTTTCGAACTCGTCTTCGTCAATCGGATGAAGCATCTCGGTCATGTAGTTAGAGAACTCCTCGGCGCGCCACACCCGCTCGAGGCACCGTCGTGAGTAGTCGTCGAGGCGTCGTTCGTCGCCCTCTACGAGGGCCGACACCAGGGCCGCCGCGAGCTCTCGAACGTCACCGAGCGCGAGGTTCATTCCCTTGGCGCCGGTCGGCGGCACGATGTGCGCGGCGTCACCGGCGATCAGAAGTCGCCCGTATCGCATCGGTTCAATGACGACGCTACGCATCGAGGTGATCGACCGCTCGCTAATGGGACCCACGTTGACGGCGGGCGAGTCGTCGGTGGACAGGCGCACACTGAGTTCTTCCCAGATACGGTCGTCGGACCAGTCGGCGAGAGTCTCGGTTGGCGAGACGCCGAGGTATAGCCGACTGAGCGTAGGTGAGCGCATGGAGTAGAGGGCGAAGCCGCGCTCGTGGCGCGCGTAGATGAGCTCTTTGGTGGTGGGCGCGGCCTCGGCCAAGATTCCGAGCCAGGAGAAGGGGTAGGTGCGTTCGTAGCGTCGAACGTGGCCGGGGGGCGGGGAGCTTGCGGCGAGGCCGAAACTTCCGTCGCAGCCGGCTACGAAGTCGCACGTTATTCGAAGGGCCCCCGACGGGCCCTCGACCTCGACCGACGGCGCGGGTGAGTTCAGGTCGACCAGGGCCGTCGCCGCCGTGTCGAAGAGAGTGGGCGCACCGCTCGCCTCACGAAGCGCGATGAGGTCCTTCACCAACTCCTGCTGGCCGTAAACCGTTATGGTCTTACCCCCGGTGAGTTCGCTCAGCGCGACGCGGTGAGTCGACCCGTCGAAACGCAATTCAACACCGTGGTGCACCAGCCCCTCAGCGCGCATGCGCGCTCCCGCGCCCGCGTCGTCGATGAGGTTGGCGACGCCGTACTCAATTACTCCCGCGCGCACCCGTTGCTCTACGTAGGTTCGACTACGTCGTTCGACGACGACGGTGTCGATTTGCGCGGCGGTGAGAAGCTGTCCGAGGAGGAGTCCGGCCGGGCCGGCGCCAACGATCGCTACTCGCGTACGTAGCTCGTTCACGACACCCCCGTTCCCGACGCCTACAACCCGTGCGATTGCGCCGGGCCACTATAGTGTACTGTTCAGTTAATTAGTGTTTGCCGTCATTCGTCGCTCCGGGAGGTCTTTACGTCACCGCGTTCGTTAGTGGGGATCTATGGCTGAAGTCGTGAGAAACACTCCGCGTACGGACCGCGAACTCGTTGACGCACTCGGGAAGTTCTCGGTCGCGACAATCCACGAGGCCCAGGGTCGTCGAGGTCTCTTCGCGCCGCGACTACGGCCCATCTACCGTCCGGTGCGCGTGGCGGGCACGGCGCTCACCTGTGAGGTGGCGCCCGGGGATAACTGGTCGATCCACGTGGCCGTCGAGGTAGCGGCGGAGGGAGACTTCCTGGTCGTTTCGCCTACCAGCGCCTGTGACGACGGGTACTTCGGCGAACTACTGGCGACGAGTCTGCGGGCCCACGGCGTTCGCGCGCTCGTCATCGACGCGGGGGTTCGCGACGTCGCGGACCTGACCGCGATGGGTTTTCCCGTCTGGTCGAAGACGGTGAGCGCTCAGGGCACCGTAAAGGAGACGCCGGCGAACGTCCAGACTCCCCTGGTTTGCGCGGGAGTTCTCGTGAACCCCGGTGACGTCGTCGTCGGCGACGACGACGGCGTGGTCGTCGTCGCCCGCGAGAACGCCGCCGATGTCCTCGAGGCCTGTCGCGTGCGCGAGGAGCGCGAGGCGGTTAGCCGCGAGCGCCTGGCCGCGGGCGAGTTGGGGGTCGATATGTACCAGATGCGCGACCGGCTCTACGAGCGCGGACTTCGCTACCGAGAGGATCCGACTTCGTGACCGCCCAGCGCGCCATCGCCTGTTCGGTGATGCGGGGGGGTACGTCTAAGGGTCTCTACTTTCACGCGCGCGACCTCCCCGAAGACGTCGCCACCCGCGACGCGGTGTTGCTCGCGGCCCTGGGGTCGCCCGACGAACGAGAGATAGACGGCATGGGTGGGGGCCACCCGCTCACGTCGAAAGTGGCGATCGTCGCCCCATCGCGGCGCCCCGACGCGGACGTCGAATACCTCTTTCTCCAAGTCTGGCCCGATCGCGCCGAGGTCTCCGATAGCCAGAACTGCGGAAACCTCCTGGCCGGGGTCGGCCCGTTCGCCCTCGAGGAAAGGCTCGTGGCACCCAGCGGCGACGTATCTGAAGTTCGGGTGTGGATGGTCAACACCCGTAGTCGGGCGGTCGTACGGGTGCAAACGCCCGAGGGACGGGTTAACTACGAGGGAACGACCACCATCGACGGCGTGCCCGGATCGGGCGCGCCCGTCGAGATTGAGTTCCTCGACGTGGCTGGGTCGACCTGCGGGGCGCTACTACCCACGGGCAACGTCGTTGACGAAGTTACCGACCTGCGCGTAACGTGCGTCGATAACGGCATGCCCGTGGTGTGCGTGCGCGCCGACGAATTGGGGTTAAGCGGCTACGAAGAGCCGAGCGACATCGAGGCCAACGTGCGGGTGTGCGAGCGCGTCGAGCGTCTCCGCCTCGCGGCCGGTCGGCTCATGAACTTGGGTGACGTGACTAACGCGACCGTACCTAAGGTCTCGCTGCTCGCGCCCGGCAAGAACGGTGGCGCCTTGACGACGCGAACCTTCATTCCCCGACGAGTCCACGACGCCATCGGCGTCTTCGGGGCCGTCTCGGTCGCGACGGCCTGCCTCATTCCCGGCACGGTCGCGAACGAAGTGGCCGGTCGATCGGTCACGAGCGGTCCCGTGACGCTCGATATCGAACACCCGAGCGGCTACTTCACCGTGGCCCTCGACGTAAAATTCACGGCCGGCGAGCCAACCGTTGGGCTCGCCGCGCTCGTTCGTACCGCTCGACTCCTCATGCGTGGTGAAGTGTTCGTGCCGGGGTCGGTGTGGCCACCTTGATCATTGACTGCCACGGCCACTACACGACCGCGCCCGCCGCGCACGACGAGTGGCGTCGCGCGCAGATGGCCGCCTACGACGACGCGCGAGCGTTTCCCCCCTACCCCCACATCTCCGACGACCAAATTGCGGACTCACTGGAGGGCCACCAACTGCGCCTCCAACGTGAGCGCGGCACCGACGTGACGCTCTTTTCGCCGCGCGCGTCGGTCATGGAACACCACCGGGGCGACGAGGCGGTGAGTCGGGCCTGGTCGCGCCGGTGCAACGACCTGATCCATCGAGTGGTGTCGCTCTACCCCGACTCCTTCTTCGCCGTGGCGCAGCTCCCGCAGTCGCCGGGGGTGCCGGTGGAAAACTGCGTCGAAGAGCTCGAACGGTGCGTCGTGGAGTTGGGGTTCGTCGGCCTCAACCTCAACCCCGACCCCAGTGGGGGGTGGTGGCGAACTCGTCCCTTGACCGACCGGTCGTGGTATCCCCTTTACGAGAAGATGGTCGAACTTGAGGTGCCGGCGATGATCCACGTGTCGGCCAGTTGTAACGATAACTTTCACGCGACCGGCGCCCACTACCTAAACGCCGACACCACGGCCTTCATGCAACTACTCCAGGGTGACCTATTTTCCGACTTTCCCGACCTGCGCCTGGTCATTCCCCACGGGGGTGGGGCCGTGCCCTATCACTGGGGCCGCTTCCGGGGCCTAGCCGACATGTTGCACAAACCGTCGCTCACCCAGCACGTCATGGGCAACGTTTACTTCGACACGTGCTGCTACCACCAGGCCGGCGTCAATCTCTTAGTCGACGTGATTGATTCGGGCAACGTTCTGTTCGGTTCGGAGATGGTCGGGGCCGTGCGCGGTCTCGACCCCGATACCGGGTTTTACTTCGACGACACGAAGCGCTACGTCGACGCGGCGCCGTTAACGAGCGCCGAGCGCGCGGCGATCTATTCCGGTAACGCTCGCCGCGTCTACCCTCGGCTCGATCGGGCGCTGCGGGCGCGGGGTCAATAGTGGCCGCGACTTTCACCATGGACCCCGACTGGTTGGTGTACGCGGCCACTCCCACGAAGCCGCGTTTTACTTTGCCGCCGGGCACCGTTGACGCGCACTGCCACGTTTTCGGCCCCGGCGACCGCTTCCCCTTCGCGCCCGAGCGAAAGTACACACCGTGCGACGCCGGCAAGGAGGAACTTTTTCGACTGCGCGACTTTCTGGGCGTCGCACGCAACGTCGTGGTACAAGCGACTTGTCACGGAACTGACAACTCCGCGATGCTCGACGTTCTCGCGTCGTCTAACGATCGCTGTCGCGGCGTGGCGACCGTGACGCCCGAAGTGAGCGAACACGAGCTCGAAGAGATGCACGCCAAAGGGGTTCGGGCCGTTCGCTTCAACTACGTGCGGCGACTAGTCGACCCCGAACCGGACGAGTACTATCACCGCATCGTGGACAAGATTGGACCGCTCGGCTGGCACGTCGTGGTCTACTTCGAGCGGGCCGACCTCGAAGAGCGGTGGGACTTCTTCACCTCACTTCGCACGATCGTGGTAGTTGACCACTTGGGCCGGCCCGACGTAACTGAGTCCGTTAGCGGTGAAGGGTTCGGTCGTTTCCTACGCCTGCTGCGCGATCACGAAAACTTTTGGTGCAAGGTCACCTGCCCCGAACGACTGTCGAACTCGGGGCCGCCCGACTACCGCGACGCCATACCCTTCGCCCAGCGAGTCGTCGCGGAGTTCCCCGAGCGAGTTCTGTGGGGTACCGACTGGCCCCACCCCAATCTCAAGGGTTCGATGCCCGACGACGGCCTGCTCGTGGACTTGGTTCCATTAGTCGCCCCGAGCGCCGAGCTTCAGCGCGCCCTCCTGGTTGATAACCCCACTCGCCTCTACTGGGGGGATACTTAAGACGTGAAAGTTCACGAAGACCTAGACGACATTCCCGGGACGACCGTGTTCACCGCGGCCCGTTCGCACCTCGGCTTTCATCTCAATCAGTTCTGCATGAGCCTGATGAAGCCGGAGAATCGCGAACGGTTCAAACACGACGAAGCTGCCTACCTGGCAAAGTGGCCCCTCAGTGAGGCGCAACGTAACGCCGTTCTCGCGCGGGACTACAACGAGATGATCGCTCAGGGGGGCAATATCTACTTCCTCGCGAAAATCTTCGCCACGGACGGCGTGAGCTTCCAAAGCGCGGCGGCCTCAATGTCGGGGATGACCACCGAGGCGTACGCCCAGATGATGCTCCACGGTGGTCGCTCGCCCGAAGGTCAGCGCTCGATACGGGAAGGACGCTGAAGTGGCGCGCATCACGGCCGGCGTTACCACCAGCCACGTACCGGCCATCGGTGCCGCGATCGATCAGGGCCGCACCGAGACTGAGTACTGGGCGCCACTCTTCGCGGGCTACGACTGGTCGAAGAAGTGGATAGCGCACGAGCGACCCGACGTCGTCGTGCTCGTCTATAACGACCACGCTTCGGCCTTCTCCCTCGAAGTGATTCCGACCTTCGCCATCGGCTGCGCCGATCAGTTCGAGATCGCCGACGAGGGGTTCGGACCGCGGCCGGTGCCCCCCGTGATCGGGCACCCCGACCTCGCGTGCCACCTCGTGGAATCGCTCATCCTCGACCAGTTCGACATTACGGTCGTCAATCAGATGGCGGTCGATCACGGCCTGACGGTGCCCCTGTCGCTCTTATTCGGTCAACCCGACGCGTGGCCGGTGCGCGTGGTGCCGGTCGCGGTCAACGTTATCCAGTTCCCCCCACCGACCGGCGAGCGTTGCTACCAACTCGGTCGCGCGATCCGGCGCGCGGTGGCCACTTACCCGGAAGATTTGAACGTACAGGTCTGGGGCACGGGAGGGATGAGCCACCAACTCCACGGCCCCCGTGCCGGACTGATCAACCGGACCTTCGACAACGCCTATTTGGACGACCTGACCAGTGATCTCGATCGCCTCCGATCGATGGCCCACATTGAGTACTTACGGGAAGCCGGCTCCGAGGGAATCGAACTGGTCATGTGGCTCGTCATGCGGGGCGCCCTCGGCGACGCGGTCACGCCCCTGCATCGCTTCTACCACGTGCCGGCGTCCAACACGGCCGTGGGCCACCTCGTGCTCGACGCGACGGTCTCCTAGGTCCGTGGTACGCGTCGCCCTCGCCGGGACTGGCGCCTTCGGGGTCAAGCACCTCGACGCCCTTTCGCGGATCAGTGACGTCGAGGTCGTGTGCGTCGTGAGCCGTACCCTCGATCAGGCGCGGGCCGTCGCGGAGCGTTACTCAATCGCGCGCGCGAGCGTGGATTTCGCCGACCTGCTCGTCGACGAAGTCGACGCCGTCGTGCTGTGTACACCTACGCAACTGCACGCCGCCCAAACCATTGCCGCGCTCGAGGCGGACAAGCACGTGATGGTCGAGATACCGGTGGCCGACAGTTGGGCCGACGCGCGGGCCGTGAGCGAGGCCGCGCGAGCGACGAATCGCGTGTGCATGGTGGGTCACACGCGCCGTTTTAACCCCTCTCACCAGTGGATTCACCGACGCGTAGTGGCCGGTGAGTTTTCGCTGCAGCAGCTCGACGTGCAGACCTACTTCTTTCGCCGAACTAACACCAACGCCCTCGGTCAGGCGCGAAGTTGGACCGACAACCTCCTGTGGCACCACGCGGCGCACACGGTGGATCTCTTCGCGTACCAGTGCGGTGAGAAAATCGCGGTGGCGCGCGCGTTGGCCGGACCGATACACCCCGACCTCGCAATCCCCCTGGATCTGTCGATTCAACTGCGTAGCGAGTCGGGGGCACTTTGTACCCTTTCGCTCAGTTTTAATAACGAGGGACCGTTCGGCACGTTCTTTCGCTACATCGGTGACTCGGGAACCTACGTCGCTCGTTACGACGATCTGGTCACCGGATTCGACGAGGTCGTGGACGTCTCGGGCGTGGCGGTCGCCCTCGACGGGATTGAGTTGCAAGATCGCGAGTTCCTCCGAGCGATTAGCGAGGGTGACGAACCTAACGGCTCAATCGATTCGGTGCTCGCCTGCTACGAGGTTCTCGGCGAACTCCAGCGCCAGATCGACGAGTAGTTTGAGGGCGACTTAAGAGTCGACCGCGCCGTACGGTGCGCTGGTCAAGTACTGGACCACCACATCACCGATCATCTGGCGGTACATCGACCTACGGGCCGGGTCGACGAGACTTCGGCCGAAGTTCGCCTGAAAGGTGTACTGGTTGTTGATGCGAAAAAAACAGAAAGAGCTGATCAACATGTGAACGTCAAAGACGTCGATCTCTCGGCGAAAGACGCCCGTTCGTCGGCCCTCGTCGAGGGCGCGTCGTAACATCGTTATGACCGGCCGATCCAGCCCCGGGAATCCTCCGTCGGCGGTGATGAACTGCGCGCGCTGAGTGTTCTCGTGGCTGACGAAGATCG
>JAKBAB010000126.1 GCA_021815645.1 Actinomycetes bacterium | reverse complement strand
AAGGTCCGTGAAGGCCTGTTGTGCGCCGATCACGTCGTTGTTGAGTCGACTAATGAGGGCGCCGGTCTGGGTTCGAGAAAAAAACGCCAAAGGCATCGCCTGAATATGATCGAAAACCGCGGAGCGCAGATCGTAAATGAGGCCCTCGCCAATGAGCGCCGAGACCCGCCGCTCTACCATGGACAGACCGGCGTCGGCAATCGCCAAGACCGCGGTGAGAAGAGCCAATCCGATAACTAGACCACTGCGGTGCTCGCGGATTCCCTGGTCGATGATGGCTCGCAGTATCAGCGGGGAGACCGACGCCACGATCGCGTCGAGAACCACGGCACCGAGAAACAAGGTGAGAGCGGGGCGGTAGTGGGCCGCAAATTTCAAGATGCGCGGAAGGGTCCCCTTTTTGAGACGGTGTTCGAGAATGCTCCGTTCTCGCTGGAGTGACCGTAAGCCGTGGCGAACCGCGCCCGCGCCGTGCGTACTCATTTCCCTCCCCCGTCACAGGCAGTGTAGGAAATTGTTTAGTGGGTCGCGCCGCTCTACGCCCCCAAGGCGCCGGCCACGATTATGAAGCCGAGGGTCGTCATTACCACTCCTCCGGTCGTGCGTAGAGCGACGAGCCGGTGCGGCGACGTAGAGAGCCACTGGCGAGCGGTTCCCGCCACGAGGCCCCAGACCGAGTCACTGCAGAACGCCAGCGAGCTGAACAGGAGTCCGAATACGAGGAGTTGTCCGGTTACGTTGCCGGCCCCCCGGTCGACGAAATGAGGAAAAACCGCAACAAAAAAGACGATGGACTTAGGGTTAAGGACGCCCACGACGAAACCTTGGCGCACGACAGTCCGTCGACGGGGCCGAAGCGGCTCTCGTTCGACCATAGCTCGCGCCCCTTCAGTTCGGTTTTTGATAGCCTCGGCGCCCAACTTGATGAGGTAGAGGCCACCGCCAATTTGCAGCGCCAGCGACAAAGCGCGCGAGTGCGCCACAACTGGACCCACCCCAACCGCCACCACCACCGACAACACGAGGGTCCCCGCGCTGTTGCCGAGCACCGTAAGCACCGCCAGGGCGCGGCCCCACGCCACGCCGCGCGCCAGTGTGAAAAGAACGCTGGGGCCGGGCACGACAATAATGGCCAACGACGCCGCCAGGAAACCGGGCAACTGCCCCGTGACCACGACGGTACCGGTCACGAACTTAACGCGCGCAGAGTCGCCACGCACGAACCCGCCTCGTGGGTGAAGGGGAGTCGCGACGGGGGTTCGTAACTCATCGACGAAGTGTAGCGACCGCGGAGAAAGTAAAGCAGTGGGCGCGACGCTACGCGACGGCCGAAGTTCGCTCCGTCAATAGTCGCTCGAACGACTGGCCGTCAACGGGCCGGCCGAAGAGGTACCCCTGTCCCCGCTGGCAGTCCAGCGTCCTTAAGTAGTCGAGCTGGCTCTCGGTTTCGATTCCCTCCGCCGTTACCGACAGACGTAGCGAGCGGGCCATGGCGATGATCGTCTCGACGAGCGTGGAGTCACGAGAATCGATGCCCAGACCCCGAATGAAGCCGCGATCGATCTTCAGCTCGTCCACCGGGAGATCCCTAAGTCGTCCCAGCGACGAAAAACCCGTGCCGAAGTCATCAATCGCGAGGGAGACGCCTAGTTCCTTCAATTCGGTGGCGATCGACGAAAAGAATCTCTCGTCCTCCATCAACACACTCTCCGTCAGCTCTAGAACGAGGCGCGTGCCGGGTAAGTCGGTGTCCTCGAGTGCCCGCGACACGACGCTGACCAAATCCGTCGTCAGAACCTGTTGAACCGACACGTTGACCGCGACGTAAAGGGTTGCCCCGAGTGCGTCCCAACGCGCGACCTGGGCGAGCGCCTCGCGTAGTACCCACTCGCCCATCTCGCCTATGAGACCTAGTTCCTCGGCCAATGGAATGAACTCCGCCGGGCCAACATCGCCCCACTCAGGGTGACGCCACCGCAGCAGCGCCTCGGCCCCAATGATCCGCGAACTCGAGATCTCGACGATTGGCTGAAAGTGAACCGACAACTCCCCGCCGCTAAGTGCGCTGAAGAGCCCGGCGATGAGATCCGAGCGACGCTGCGCCGTACGGCCGAGGGCGGCGTCGGAAAAGACCACCAATTTACCGCCGTGGTCGTGCGCCCGGTCGGCCGCGACGGCGGAGTCACGAAGTAGTTGGTCCACCTCGGAGCCGCTCGTCGCGACGGTGACCCCAATGCTCACCGCGACCGAAACTTGACGCTCCCCAATTACGAATGGGGCGCGAAAGGCGTGCCACAGTGACTGCGCGACGACCCCCGATTCGTCGCCCGACAGATCGCAACACTGGACGGCGAAAACGTCGTCACTGAGCCGTCCCGCGATGTCCCGTTCGCCGATCGTCGTGGCGAGGCGAATCGCGACACGTCGCATCAACTCATCAGCGCGATTATCGCCCAACGTGGCGTAGAGGTGGCGAAAGTGCTCCAAGCGCAGGGTAATTACCCCGACGGTTAGTCCCGTCGCTCGGGCGTCGACCAAGGTTTCGGCGAGACGCTCGCGCAGCAGCGTGCGATTCGCGAGACCCGTCAGTGCGTCGTAGAAGTTGAAGGAGTCGACCTGTTCTTCCAACCTCTTCTGATCGGTGATGTCGGGCACGTGGATGAGGAGGTTGACCGATGTACCGTCTGAAGTTGGCTCCATTGAAACGTTCAGTGACACCCACACGTGGCTGCCGTCCGAGCGCACCAATCGCCGCTGAGCGAATCGAACCTCCCGACCGTTCAGTACGTCGAGCACCGTCTCGCGCCACTGCTCCACGTCCTCGGCCAAAGTGAAGTCGCTCCACGAACGGGCCAGCAGTTCCCTCTCGGGTCGCGCGAGCAGTGCGCAGGCCGCGGCGTTGACTCGTCGGACCAATCCGTCACCGCCAATGACCGCCGTGGGAATCCACGACGCTGCGAATACGTCGTCGAAACTCGACTCAACCGTGGGCGCGCAAACGGGCGATAGCGCTCCCAAAAAAGTCCCAAGATTGCGCTCCGGACCCGCGGGCATAACTACCTCTCGCGTGGGGGCCAGGGTGTAGGAATTCCTCCTCCCCTCACGTCGTCGCGCCAAGTAGCCCGATCGCTCTAGATCAGCGACTATGGAGTGCGCGGAACGTTCGCTAACCCCCAACGAGGCGGCCATTTCTCGAATACGGATGTGGGGATCGTTCGCAATCAGCAGAAGGGCACTGCCGTAGTTCGAGAGAAGTTGCACCTCCGTGGAAGCGCACGCGGATGACTCTCGTAAAGGCACGTAACGACGCTAACGAACTCTGTGCCCGCCGGTCCTGACGACGATGGACCAACTAGGTCCAATATCTGCACGTATTTTCTCTAGTGCATATTGACTACCCACCTAGCGCCGGTTCCATTTCTACCCGTGGCGCCAAGGGTTACCGGAGCGGATCGCCCATGGTAGATAATATCTTCGCCGCGGAACCGCGCTCGTGGTCCCCGCATCGTCGCCTCAGGGAGGCCACGACTTCAAGTTACCGTTTTCTCAGTTCGCCATTGGTCTACGTTGGCGGTGGTCGTGTTGAACGTCACTACCTCGTGCGCGTCGGACGAGGATTTCGATTGACAGGTCGAATCTGAGTGTGCATACTAAACCGGTGAGGCAAGGGGGGCCCGTGGAGTCAACTCCCGACCGACGACCGTACCGCTCTAACCTTTGCCGTGGCGAACAGGGCCAGCTCCGTA
>JAKBAB010000125.1 GCA_021815645.1 Actinomycetes bacterium | reverse complement strand
TCGCGCGGTGAGGGACGCACCGACGGGCCTGAGCCTCGCCGAACTCGGTCGGGCGGTGGGACTCCCGCGCTCGACCGTGCACCGAATTGTCAAGACGTTGGCCGAGGACGGGTTCTTGACCGTCGGGCCGAACCACGGTGGCGTCCGGCTCGGGCCCGAGCTCGCTCAACTCGGCGCGACGGCCCGTCGGAGTCTCTTTTCGGTAGCTCACGCGCAGATGGAGGTAATCGCCCGCGCGGCGAACGAAACCGTCGATCTGGCGGTCTGGCAGGGTGATTCGGTGCGCTTCGTAGATCAAGTTATCGGCAATCATCGTTTGCGCGCCGAAGTGATCGTCGGTATGACCTTTCCCGCGTACTGCACCGCCAACGGCAAGGCGTACATCGCTGAACTGCACCCCAACGCACTGGCGACGTACTTCGCGAACCAAAAGTTGATCAAGTTGACCCCGAAGACAACGGTCACTCGAGCCAAACTCGTTAAGGAGCTCGACGAGATACGCGACACCGGCGTCGCGTTCGACCGCGAGGAGCACACCGAGATGATCTGCGCGGTGGGACTCGTCGTGCGCGACGGGCGCGACGGGAGTGTTGCCGCGATTACGATTCCGACGCCGGCGCAGCGCTTCTACGGTCGAGAGAGATTTTTGACCGAAATGTTGCGCGACGCCAAGCGTCAGATCGAAGACGAGTTGCGCCACTCCTGAGGAACCGGCGCCGCTGCGGCGGTTCCGTCGTAACTCTCACTGAGGACGCTCCTTAGCACCGCCGCGAGAGACGCCGCGGTGTTTAGAGGTCGCGGGTTAACTTGCGCACCGGGGCTCGTTGGACTATCGAGGAGCGAGCCTCGCTCGTGGATGTGTCCCGTAGTGTGGGATATTGGTATCCACCATTAGGGTTATGGTACGTTCCTCATGGGCGGGCGGGGTCTCACCGCTACGTCGAGTCAGGGGGATGAGATGATTCAGGCAACCGGCCGGGCCGAAACCACGGCGGCCCGCGGGGGTGCGGCGTCGTGATCATTGACGCCCACGCCCACTACTACCCCGAGGAGTACCTGCGACTCATCGGTCGCCCCGAACTGCCCCCCAAGGAGTCAGCGCCGTTGAGGGACGTCAGCATTGAGGGACGCCTCGAGATGATGGACCGTCAGGGAGTGTCGATCCAGGTGCTGTCGGTCTCACAGGCTCAGCCGTACCTCGCCCAGGCGGCGCAAGCCGCGCACGCGTCTCGCGTGGGCAACGACCTCTACCTCGAACTGTGCCGCGAGCACGTCAACCGATTCTTCTCCCTCGCGCAGATGCCGCTGCCCCACGTCAACGAGGCCATAGTCGAGATTGAGCGCGTGTGGGACGACCACTACAACGTGGGGGCGACAATCGGCTGCAGTATCGCGGGCCGGCACCTCGACGATCCGGAGTTCGGGCCCGTCTACGAGGAGTTGAATCGTCGTAACGCCGTAGTTCTCTTGCACCCAACCGGGGCCGACTGCGTCGTGGACGGCGACGACTACAACTTCAAGTGGCTCGTGGGTGCGCCCTTCGAAGACACGATGGCGGCGCTGCGCCTCGCGCTTTCGGGCACGACCGAGCGGTATCCGAACATCCGCTTCATCGTTCCCCATTTGGGCGGCGCCCTACCGTTTCTTCTGGCGCGGATTCTTCGTATGACCGGGGGACGGGGTGAGCAGGGACTGCGCAAGATGTACTACGACACGGTCAACGGCTCGGTGGACGCGCTTAAGTGCGCGGCGGACTACTGGGGCGTGGACCGCCTCCTCTACGGAACGGACTTCCCCTACGAAAGCGTCAGCGAGTACGAGCGGCGCCTCACCTACTTAGACGAGGCGGGGTTCACCCCGAGTGACCTCGAACAGATCAAGGGCGAGCGGGTGTCGGAGTTGCTCGGCTTGGCCAAGCGACTGAGCGCGTGAGTCCGCGATCAAGGTGCGCGGGTGGGTGTCACCGCGCACGCTTCACGCGCGGGGATCACGGCTCGTCGCGGTAACGGAGAGGGGGGTCGTCACGTGACGCTCGAAGACACGGGTGAACGGCAACTAGACGCGCTCTACCGTCCGCTCTCGTTGTTCGACGTCGCTGGCAAGACGGCCGTAATCACGGGCGCCTCGGGCGCCTACGGCCGGACGATCGCCATCGCGTTGGCCTCACTGGGTTGCCGCTTGTTACTCGCCTCGGGTTCGCAGAACGCTTTGAGCGAGGTTGCTCGGGCGGCCTCGGCCGCGGGTGGCGAGGTCGAACTCATCCGGGCCCGGCCCGACTCGCTCGACGACGCGTCGGCGATCGTGGGCGCCGCGGTCGCCGCCTTCGGGGCGCCGGACATGTTGGTCGTGGCCTCGGGCCTCAACGTGCCGGCGATGGTCGATGACGCCGTACTCGAGGAGTGGCAGGCCGTTATGGACGCCAACGTCCGGGGTCCCTGGCTGATGGCCAAGGCCTTTAGTGCGGCCGTGGGGGAGCGCGGTCGGGGCAAAAAGATTCTGTTCGTCTCGTCGGTGCGTGGGCGTTTGGGCAACGCGGCCGGCTACAGCGCCTACTGCACGTCGAAGGGCGGCGTCGACGCGTTGACCCGCGTGCTGGCCACGGAGTGGGGCCCTCGGGGCATCACCGTTAACGCCATCGCGCCGACCGTCTTTCGCTCGAGCCTGACGAGTTGGATCTTCGCCGACGACGACCGGGGCCAGGCGGCACGGGCTCGCAACGTATCGCGCATACCCCTAGGTCGCCTCGGCGAGCCGGAGGACCTCGTGGGCGCGTCAATTTTCCTACTCTCGCCGGCGTCGGACTTCTGCACCGGGCAGGTCTTCTACGTGGACGGTGGGTACACCGCGGGATGACCCTCTCACGCGACACACCGGTGGCGATCGTCGGAGCGGGACTTATGGGGGTGGCCATCGGTTACGTCTTCGCCGCGGGCGGCCACGACGTCACCTTGTACGACCCGAACGACGACGTCCGTGCGAGCGCCCTCGGGCGCGCGGCGGCGGTCGCCACTCTCCTCGACGAGGACGGAGCGGCGAGTCTCGCGCACCTCGCCATCGAGGGTGAGCTGGCCGGCGCCGTCGCGACGGCCGGATTGGTGATCGAGGCCGGCCCGGAGAGTCTCGAGGTGAAGCGCGAGATCTTCCTCGAACTCGAGCGCCTGACCGGTCCGTCGGTCGTGCTCGCCACCAACACCTCCGGCATCCCGATTCGCGACATCGCCGAACCACTGCGTGACGCTTTCCGAGTCGTGGGCACCCACTTCTGGAACCCCCCGTACCTGGTGCCGCTCGTCGAAGTCGTTGGCTCCGAATCCACGTCTGACGAATTCGTGACTGAGACCGTCGAGCTATTAGCGAGCGTCGGTCTGCGGCCCGTGCGCCTTCGCGCCGACATTCCCGGCTTCGTCGGCAATCGGATGCAGCACGCTCTCAAACGTGAGGCGATCGCCCTCGTCGCGGCGGGCGTCTGCGACGCCGAGACCGTGGACACGGTCGTGAAGTACGGCTTCGGGCTGCGACTCGGGGTCCTCGGACCCCTCGAACAGTCCGATCTAATCGGACTGGAACTAACGCTCGCGATCCACGAAACTCTGATGCCGGCGCTCGACGTTACCGCGGTGGCGCACCCGCTGTTGGTCCAGCTGGTCGCCGAGGGCAAGACCGGTGCGGCGCGGGGCGAGGGCTTTCGTAAGTGGACGCCCGACCAGGCCGCCGCTCTGCAATCGAAAGTCAACGAGTACTTGGTGGAGGCGGCCCAGCGGCGTCGCCGTGACGATCGCGACGAGTCGCTGGCGAAGGGTGCGCCGTGAAC
>JAKBAB010000124.1 GCA_021815645.1 Actinomycetes bacterium | reverse complement strand
CCTCGAGGTCGTCGACCGACGGCTTCTCGGGCAGACGTGGCGACGTGGGGCGGAGGGCGTCGGACATGGTTGGCGTAGTTTAGAACAGTGATTCGCCTTTACGACACGGCCCGCGGGGAAGTGCGCGACCTGGTGCTGCGCAGGCCCGGACGACTGTCGATGTACGTGTGTGGGCCGACGGTCGACAACCTGCCCCACCTCGGTCACGGCCGCTTCTCGTTGGTGTGGGACGTGGCCCGGCGGTGGTTCACGTTTCAGGGTCTCGCCGTTAACTACGTGTCGAACATCACCGACGTCGACGACAAGATCATCGCGCGCGCCGCGCTGGAGGGAACCTCCGTCGAGGCGGTCGTCTCGCGATACGAGGGGGAGTGGTGGGACGCCATGGACCGACTCAACGTGGCCCGTCCCGACTCGGCGCCCCACGCCACCCACTACGTCAGCGAGATGATCGACTTAGTCGGGGCGCTCATCGAGCGGGACGTCGCCTACGAGACGAGCGACGGCGTCTACTTCGACGTCTCGAGTGTCCCCGACTACGGGCGTCTCGCCGGACAACCCCTGGCGTCACTGCGGGCCGGGGCGCGCGTCGAGGCCAGTGAGGAGAAGCGTTCGCCCCTCGACTTCGCGCTGTGGAAGCGGGCGAAGCCCGGCGAGGTCTCCTGGGCGGCGCCCTTCGGCCTCGGCCGTCCGGGCTGGCACACCGAGTGCGTCGTCATGGCGCTCGATCTACTGGGCGAGGACTTCGATCTGCACTGCGGCGGGCTAGACCTCAAGTTCCCCCACCACGAGAACGAAAGGGCCCAGGCCAGCGCGTCGCACAAACTCTTCGCGCGACACTGGGCCCACAACGGTTCGGTCATGGTGGGCGAGGAGAAGATGAGCAAGTCGCTCGGTAACTTTACGTCCCTCACCGAACTGCTCACGACGACCGACCCACGGGCCTATCGACTACTGGTACTGCGCTCGCACTACCGATCGCCCCTGGACGTGACGCCCGACATCGTCGCGGACGCGCAGCGCTCGCTAGCGCGCCTAGACGCCCTGGCCCGGCGGTTCGCGCCCTTCGAGGAAGACGGGGCGATGGTGCGAGCGAGCGATTACGACTTCGAAGACGAGTCGCGCGAGCTCTACGAGCGCGTCACCGCCGCGATGTGCGACGACCTGAATACGCCCCTAGCCGTGGCCGAGCTGTTCGAAGCGGTTAGCGCGGCGAACGGCCTTTCCGACGGGGGGCGCCCGGCGGCGGCGCGACGACTCGCCCGCACGGTTTCCGTGCTCTTCGCGTCGCTCGGGCTGCGCCTCGAGGCGAAACGCGAGGAGATCGACGAAGTCGCCGCTACCCTCGTGGCCCAGCGCGACGGCGCCCGTACGGCTCGCCAGTGGGCCGAGGCCGATCGGCTACGCGAGGCGTTAGAAGAGCGGGGCTGGGTCGTAGAAGACGGGCCGGACGGGACGGTTCTGCGCCACCGACGGGCCCCTTGAATAGGGATGCCGCGACCAAGTAACGTTATGGGTGAGGTCGCCGTTGTGGTTCCCTCCCAAAACCGGTTTACCGGAAGTAAAAGTAATAAGGAGGCCCACAGTGGCTGCAGGAACCGTTAAGTGGTTCAACGACGAAAAGGGTTGGGGGTTCATCGCCGTCGATGGCCAACCCGACGTCTTTGTTCACTACTCGGAGATTCAAGGTGACGGGCGAAAGACGCTCGTCGAGGGTCAGTCCGTCGAGTTCGATATCGAGCCCGGCGACCGGGGCCCCTTGGCCAAGCGCGTAATCCTTCACTAGGACCGCCCTTCGACGGAAACGGCCGCCACCTCCGGGTGGCGGCCGTTTCGCGTCTGAGCACCTCTTTCGAGACAGTAAAGTACCCTAGGTTACTGATGAGTAACTAATAAGGCTAGTGAAGGTGAAAGCGTGACCGATTTTTCGATGGAGCTAAGCGCAGATCAGGTGACGCTGCGGGAGTGGCTCCACGGATTCGCCCTCAACGAAATGCGCCCCATCGCCGCCGAGTGGGACGAGCGGGAAGAGACGCCGTGGCCCTTCATCGAAGAGGCGGCCAAGCTCGGCGTGTACGGACTGGACTTCATGATGAACGCGGTCGGGGACCCGACGGGCCTTTCGATGATGATCGCCCTCGAGGAGCTGGCCTGGGGCGACGCCGGGCTCGCGATGTCCCTACTCGGTACTTCACTGGGCGTGGCCGCGATCGTCGCCAACGGGACCCGCGAGCAGCAGGTCGAGTGGGTGCCCCAGTGCTTCGGGAGCCCCGGGGACGTCAAACTGGCCGCCTTCGCGGTGAGCGAGCCCGACGCCGGGAGCGACGTCTCCTCCCTGCGCACGCGCGCCAGATACGACGAAGCTTCCGACGAGTGGGTACTAAACGGCACCAAGACGTGGATCACCAACGGCGGCATCGCCAACGTCCACGTCATAGTCGCTTCGGTGGACCCGGCCCTCGGTAGTCGCGGACAGGCCTCCTTCGTCGTGCCCGAGGGCACCGTGGGGCTCCGGATGGGTCAGAAGTTCAAGAAGATGGGTATCCGCGCGAGCCACACCGCCGAGGTGGTGCTCGAAGAGTGCCGAGTACCGGGCCGCTGTCTCCTGGGGGGTAAGGAGAAGCTCGACGAAAAGTTGTCGCGCGTGCGCGACGGGAAACGCGCGGCCTCCCAAGCCGCTATGGCCACCTTCGAAGCCACGCGCCCGGCCGTCGGCGCCCAGGCGCTCGGCATCGCGCGCGCGGCCTACGAGTACGCGCTCGACTACGCAAAAGAGCGCAAGCAGTTCGGTCGCGCCATCATCGAAAATCAGGCCATCGCCTTCAAACTGGCCAACATGAAGATGTCCATCGACGCGGCCCGCCTCCTCGTTTGGCGGGCCGGTTGGATGGCCGCCACCGGCAAACAGTTCGTCGCCGGCGAGGGCTCGATGTCGAAGCTCTTCGCGGGCGAGACGGCCGTCGCCGTCACCGACGAAGCGATACAGATTCTCGGTGGTTACGGGTACGTCCGTGATTACCCCGTAGAGCGCTGGCACCGCGACGCGAAGATTTACACGATCTTCGAAGGGACTTCTGAAATACAACGACTGATCATCGCTCGCGCGATTTCCGGCGTTCAGATTAAGTAGCCAATGTCGTAAGTTAACGGGCTCTGCTGCGTGGCGAAGGCTCACTGAACGTCTCGCTATTGCTTTGGCCCGGCGTCGTACATCGGCGCGCATTGCCCCGGAGCGAATACGAACCTTGCCTGGATGCTCCAAAGCCCAGCTAAGTTTTTCGATTGAGTGGTGCGGCGTTCGATTACGCAGTGATCTCACGTGCCGTCGCGCGAGGCCCGGAACGATAAACCACCGGATCTGTCGAAATTGAGACGTACCTCGTGGCGCAAGTTTCCGACGCGAGCCATCGAGAAGTTATCGGCCCACTCGTAGCTCCGACGGGTGCGAGCGGCGTGGTGCAAGTAGAGGGAAATGAAGCCGCCAACTGGGGCGACCCAGATGTGCCGGAGATGGCGTTCAGCGTAACGAAGACGGTGGTATCCCTCGTTGTAGGGTGCGCCCCGGATTGGCCGGAATGCGCGGGGCAACCACGGTAGGCATCGGTTCAGAGTTGATCCCGCTCGCGAACTGGTTCTCGCCTCGCCCTGGACTGACGATCCACTGATCTTGATTCACGTGGTTTCCACTGCCGCTAGGCGCGGGCGAGGAACCACGGCGCCACCTAGCTCTCGGCTCCGATGACCCAATGAGAGTCCAGAATGTTGGGCGGGCCAACGAGAAGCTGTTGGTCTGAAAATGTCGAATGCGTGATCGATTTGG
>JAKBAB010000123.1 GCA_021815645.1 Actinomycetes bacterium | reverse complement strand
GGGGTCTCAACGAACCCCTCATCGCCCGGACCAACGATGTGTATTTGACCCGCGCGATCGACGATCTGGGGCTCAATGCGGGGAATCTCGGCGAGGGACCTGGCCCACGCGAAAACCTCGTCGGCGCGCTCGAATCGCGCAATGGCCGCCAGGTTCCTCACCGTCGGATAGAGCATCGTTAGGGTCCCTTGGTCGTGTTCGACGAGCGCGACGCTCGGGCGCACCCAACGCGCCGCGACCGTCTCGTCGTCGTCTTGGGCGGCCTCTTGACCCTCGGGGGCCCGCGCGACGAAAAAGCGCGTGTCGTAGCGGCGCGGTGGACCGACTGGCGTGGTCCAGTGCGCCACGTAATAAACGTCCCTTAAATCGAGACAGAGCCCCGCTTCTCGCAACATCGCCAGAAAACTCTCGTCACCGGCGTTGACGCCCCGTCGGTGGGCGGCCAGCGCGGCCGCCGTTACGTCGTCGCCGTTCGCGAGGGTTCCGTCGCGGCGACAGGCGAGCAGGAGTCCGGCCTCTTCGAACAACTCGCGCAGGGCGGCCACGTAGTACGCGAGCGCCCCACCCGGTAGTGAGAGACGCTCAGAAGCGGTGACGTCGTTGAGGCCCACCACGACTTCGGCGGCGGAGCCATCACCCTCGTCAACGGCGCCACCGGGAAAGACGTAGGCGCCGGCCACGAATTCGCTTCTTAGATTCCGGCGCAGCATAAGAATTTCGTAACCGCCCGGTCGATCGCGCAAGGTCATCACCGTCGCGGCCGGGCGCGGAACGAGGATTTCAGCCACGAGAGCCAAACTAGTGAGTCGGCGCCGCGCGTGTGTCGTCCCGGACGTCTAGTAAAGTTGGCACTCACTGCCTAAGGAGTCCCGTGGCCAAGCCGCCGCCCAAAAAGAGCAACAACGCGTCGAAGAGAACGGCCAATTCCCATCGGCCCACCGCGCGCGGATCGCGACCACCGGTGCGCGGCGGTCGTCCCGCCGGCCTGTTCACCTGGCTCGCCGTTGGACTCGTCGTCGCCATCGTCGCCGGACTGGTCATAATCAAGGTCACTACCGGGGGCACCACCGTCAACGGAGCGACCACTTTCCAGCCGACCGATCCCACGACGCTCGCCGAACTCACGCAGGTTCCCGCGTCGGTATTTAACGCCGTCGGCATCTCGTCGGGTGTCGCCCAGGTCACTCCACCGGAGGTTTTGCGCGGTCAGCCCCCCCTAACGGGCACGAACGCACAGGGCAAGAAACTGCCCGAGGTCCTCTACATCGGCGCGGAGTACTGTCCCTACTGCGCCGCCCAACGGTGGGCAACGATCGTCGCGCTCAGTCGATTCGGCAAATGGTCGAACCTGGGCAATATGTCCAGTTACTCCCAGGACATCTACCCCAATACCCCGACCTTCACCTTCGTACGGGCGAAGTACAACTCCCCGTACCTAGTCTTTAAGGGGGTCGAGGAGTTTCACAACTACCTAAACGCCGCCGGAACCAACTACGCGCTTCTCCAGCAGCCGACGGCTCAGGAAAACGCCGTATTGAAGAAGTACGACACACCGAAGTACATAAACGGTCTGACACTCAGCCAGAAGGACTCGATTCCCTTCCTCAGCTTCGGTAACAAGTTCCTCGTCGCCGGCGCCAGTTACAGCCCCAGTACTTTGTCCGGTTCGTCTCGTAGCGCGATCGCCGCGGCCCTTAGTAACCCCACGAGCCCCATCACCCAGGCGATTATCGCGTCGGCGAATTTCCAAACGGCCGCGCTGTGCACATTGACGGGCCAAAAGCCCACAACCGTGTGCACCAGTTCGGCCGTTAAGAAGGCCGCCGCACTTATGAAGATTAAGTGAGCGAACCGGTCCCGCGAGTAGCTCGCTGGGCCGAACTGGTCACCTTCACCCTGAGTTTGGTCGGACTGGGACTCTCTGGCTATCTCACGATCACCCACTTCGCCCCCCAGGCCCTCGTGTGCACCGACTCGGGACTAATCAACTGCGCCAAAGTCACTTCTTCTCCGCAGTCGGTCGTCTTCGGGGTACCGGTGGCGATTTTGGGGCTCGCCAACTACTCCCTGATGGCCGCCCTCAACTCGCCGTGGGGGTGGCGGTCTGGGTGGAGGTTTCTCCACGTAACGCGCTTCGCCTTATCGGTTTTCGCCATGGGCTTCGTGCTGTGGCTCGTCTACGCCGAGCTGCTCGTCATTGGCAATATCTGTCTCTACTGCACGGCCGTGCACGTTACGACCTTCGCGCTACTCGTGGTTTTAACCGTCGTCGCGCCGGCCCAACTGGGCTGGACCGCTACGCCCTCGTCAGAGAGCGCCGCTCAAACTCACTGAGGCCGCCCCATATCCCGTAGGACTCGTGACGTTCGAGCGCCGCCGACAGACACTCTTCACGCACCACGCACACCGCGCAAATTCTCTTCGCCAACCGCTCGCGCTCGAGACGATCTTCCTTGCGCTCCGCGGTGTCGGCCGAGTAAAAGATGGTTCCCTCGCTGCCTCGACACGCCGCGGCAACCGTCCAGTCCAACGCCGACGTCGCCATAATCCTCCCCCAAAACACTGCCCGTCTCGCAGACTAACCACGGCGGACCCGTCGCACAAGAGGAACTTTCTCTACCCGACATCGTTGGCGGGAAAGGCCCTCGCCGAATTGACGCGTCAGGGTTCATTTCCCCAACTTTTGTCGCTCCGCTACGCTCTAGGCAGTGGCTACCGTCCTTCTCGTCAGCGACCTCGCCGCCTTACGCCAGGAGCTCACCAATACGCTCGCCAGTCCCGAACTCGAGATCGAAGAGGCCGAGAGCGGTCCCGAAGCGATTGAGCGGGTAAAAGAGGGCGGCGTCGACGTCGTCGTCGTAGATCTGCAGGTCGCCTCCATGGGCGCGATGGCGATCACAATGGAACTGCGCAACCTCGAATCCTACGGTGGCGCGGAACCGGTAGCGGTCCTTATGCTGCTCGACCGCAGACCGGACGTCTTCCTCGCTCGACGCTCGGGGGTGGAGGGGTTCGTCGTCAAGCCGCTCGACCCACTGCGGGTGCGACGTGCGGTGCGCGCCCTCCTCGAGGGCCAGGGCTACGAAGACGACTCGCTGCGACCGGCCACGGTACGCGCCGGCGACGCCAACTGAATGAGTGAGGGGAAACCCCCGCCGTCGGGCCTCGCGCGACTTCGGGCCCGCATAAACGGTCGCGAGAGCACTCGAGAACCCTCCCCCGAAGCGGCGGCGATTCACCTTCGCGTCGACCAACTACGCGAGCTCGAACTGCGCGACGTTATGACCCCGCGCGTCGACGTCGCCTACCTGACCTCGCCCGTGTCGCCCGAGGCGGTTGCCGAGGCCGTACGCGACACTGGTCACTCCTGCTTTCCGGTGGTCATCGACGACCTCGACGACGTCTTGGGCGTCTTGTTCGTCAACGACCTCTTTCGAAGTTCCACGGTCAAGCGGGCCATCGGGGTTTCGCTACCGACGGGGGAAGAGATATCGCGAAAGATTCGCCGTCCCCTGATGCTCCCCGAAACCCTCGACTTACTCGAAAGTTTGGGTGAAATGCGCGAGCAACGACGCACTTTCGCCCTCGTGCTCGACGAACACGGCGGCGTCGCGGGGGTTGTGTCAATTCGCGACATCCTCGAGCAACTGGTGGGTGACCTTAACGACGAGTTCGACGACGACGAAGAACTGACCATTGTGCGCATTCGCCCCAACCGTTGGCTCGTCGACGGTCAGACCCACGTCGACCGGATCGAAGAGACCCTCGGGCTGCGGATTCCCCCCGGCGAGTACGTCACCGTGGCCGGTTTCGTGCTCGACCTCGCCGGGGAGA
>JAKBAB010000122.1 GCA_021815645.1 Actinomycetes bacterium | reverse complement strand
GTCACGACGCTCAACCTCGCGTCGAACTACCGGTCGTCGGCGGCCATACTCGACGTGGCGAACGCCGTCGCGGCCGACGCACCCGAGGGCTTCGTGACGGTCCTGCACCAGAACACGCCGACGGCGGGTGCGCGTCGCCCCCGACTCGTACAGTGCGCGGACGAACGACGCCAGTCCGAAGCGGTTGCGGAGAGAGTCCTCGAACTCTACGAACAAGGAGTTGCCCTCCGACACCAGGCCGTGCTCTTTCGCGCCGCGCAGCACAGCGCGGACCTCGAACTCGAACTGTCGCGCCGTCGCGTTCCGTTCGTGAAGTACGGCGGCCTACGCTACTTAGAAGCGGCACACGTCAAAGACCTCCTCGCGGCATTTCGACTCGCCGACAATCCCCGCGATGAGATGGCGTGGTTTCGTCTACTCCAACTGACGCCCGGCGTGGGGCCGGCTACGGCCCGGCGAACACTCCACGCTCTCCGTGACCACGACGGTCACCTTCCCACGTCGCACGAGCGCGTCGCGGTCCTGTGGCCCACGGCCGAAGCACAACTGCCCACTGACGTTCGCGATCTATGGCGACCCTTTTCCGAAGCCCTGCGCTGCGCCCCCCACGAGTCCGTTGGGTCACACGGCGAGAGAGTCGCCCGGGCGCTGGGACCCCTAGTCGTGGCGCGCTACGACGACGCGCCGTCGCGCCTAGAGGATTTAAACGCGCTCGTTGCGGCTTGCGTAGACGCCAGCCGCTTAAGTGACGTCGCCGCGGAGCAGAGCCTCGAACCACCCGCGTCTACCGGCGATCTCGCGGGTCCCCCGTTCGTCGACGAAGACTGGCTCGTCCTATCGACGGTTCATTCCGCCAAAGGTCTCGAATTCGACGCCGTCCACGTAATCCACGTCGCGGACGGAAACTTTCCCTCCGACATGGCCCTCGCCACGCCCGAGGGTCTAGAGGAGGAGCGACGTCTCTTCTACGTGTCCGTTACGCGGGCCCGAAGATCCCTCGACATCTACGTGCCCCTTCGCTACCACCACCACCGAGTACGTGACGAACACTCTTGGGCGCAGCCGTCGCGTTTCCTCTCTGACCGGGTGCGCCCCACTCTCGAATGCGTCGCCCCCCCGTCCGACTCACGAAACGAATCGGCTCCGCTAACTGCGCACGTCGACAGCGCCGGTCGCGTAGCGGAGCATCTCGCCTCGCTTTGGTAGTTAGCGGGCCCCACGGGAACTACCCGAGCGAGTGAACGCCCCTATCAGTAAAAGTGGTGGGGGTAAGTAAGAACAACGACTAAGACGCGAGTACCACGAACCGCGCGCTGGTTCGACGCCTCGTCAGGGAGAGTTGGACTCCGCGACAGCCTTTACGCGCTCCAGGGTCGCACGGATGTTGTCAGAGTTCCGCGCCGTCCGGCGCCGACCCGCTACGACTTCGTAAAGCTTCGAAACGAACGATACGTGGCCCAACTCAAAGCACTCCGTGACCAGTGCCCCGGTCTCGGTTTCCTCGATGCGGTACGACCACGATACGAAGACTCTCCGTTGGGGACCGACTACGTCGAAGGCGAATTCCCGGCCCGCGACGCTGGAGGTGACGACGCAGTTGGTCCAATAGACCATCCAGCGCCACCCGTTTCGCCGAACGTGTCCACGAAATCTAGCGCCCGGTGACGGTCCCGTCGTGCCACCCAACCACTGCGCCTCGAAGGTCTCAGGGCTGAATTCACCAACTCGTGTTACGTCGCTGACGATCTCCCACACCCTTTGGGGTGAAGCGGCCATTTCGAGAGATTCACACGCGCGCATACCTTGACGCTAGCGCCGCGAAGTTAGATCCACTCAACGAAGGCACCGCGATATCGTTTGAGAGTTGACCGTAGGGGGTCGACGAGTAATGAACGGTGTTTCGCCGTAGTTGGAGTTACGAAAGGGAGTGCGGTGGACAAGGAGACAATGAACCCGACGAAGACCCCCTCGCAGCTTATTGACGCGCGAATAAGGGAGTTAGGCGATTGGCGTGGCGAAACGCTCCGGCGCCTCCGAAACCTTATTCACGAGGCCGATTGCGACGTCGTCGAAGAGTGGAAGTGGCGGGGCGTTCCCGTGTGGTACCACGACGGCATGCTCTGCACCGGCGAAACTTACCAAAAAGCCGTTAAAGTAACGTTCGCGAAGGGGGCGTCACTCGATGACCCGACGGGGATGTTCAACTCGAGCCTCGAAGGTTCCACACGGCGCGCGATCGACTTCCGCGAGGGAGAACCGATCAACGAAGAGGCGTTTCGGCAACTCATCCGCGTGGCGGTCGCGCGAAACGGCTCGCGACCCGCACGTTGAGTAGCCCTAACTCGTTGCCTTAGACCTACAACGCCACCCGCCGCCGTCGCCACGCTCTGTGTGGGAGACCACTGGCCGCGAAACCTTCTTATCGCTGACGAGGGGCGCGCCGTACGCGGCGCCCTCGACTCCTACGTCGGCCAACATTTTTTTGGGCGACGGAGACACTCTCCCCACCCTAATTTTGTGCCACTCAAAATCACCCGGGCGACGACGATCCCAGCCGGAGGAATGGCGAACCCAAGCGGGCTCATTGCTCACTGCGTCATAATGGCCACGTGGAACAGCGCCTTAGTCTCGTGACGCTCGGGGTCAAGGATTTAGCGAAGGCGAGAGCCTTCTACGAAGCGTTAGGTTGGTCGGGGGCGCGCCAACCAGACGACGAAGTCTGTTTCTTTCAGGCCGGGGCGATAGTTTTTGGCCTGTGGACCGCCCTCGGCGGTTACGGCGCGCCCGGGGTAGAACTCGCGTACAACGTGCGAACACCGAGTGAGGTGGCAACTACTCTGCACGAAGCCGAGCGAGCCGGAGCGACGATTGTTCGCCCCGCCGACGTGGCACCGTGGGGTGGCACCACAGGGGCATTCGCGGACCCCGATGGGTACGTATGGGAAGTTGCCCATAATCCCGAGTGGACGATCACGAACGATGGTTCCGTTCACCTTTAGGAAACGACACCACTGGAACTTCGCGAAGACTCACGCCGTAAGGAGAGCGAACTTGAGTTCATAGTCGGACTCGCTGTCCTTCGGAACGAAGATAAAGCAGTTAGACGCGCGCGGTACGAGTGCCGATAATAAGGCGTCTTCACCCGTCCCTTGACGATAATCGCGCATGACTATTCCGTCGGCATAATGGACGCACGTATTCTGAAAACCGACATTAGTGAGGGCTTCGCTCCGTGACGAACGGGTCAGGCTGGAAGTGGAGCAGTCGGAAAGTACGCCAGTCAGCTTGGTTAGAACCCACGATTTAGGAAGTGGCAGCGTAAAGTTGCTCCGTGAGACGTCGGACCGCCGGGCGCGCCTAAGGGCTCGTCTGAGGTGAGCACTCGCTCGTCGTGGCGGTGCGCATTTCCCATTGCACAGCAGGCCGACTTTGGGCCGGAGTTAAGTTCTGGCGGAATGTCGCGTTGATGCCGTAACTTTCAGCATGATAGGTGGCGTCAGCAATGAGAAAGGACGCGTGGGTATGTTCAAGAAAGTGCAGAACGTCGAGGTCATGATGGAATCGAGCGTTGGCGCTCTTCTCGGCCTTACTGTTCGCGTATATCTCACAGTTGGCCGGAAAAAGGCCTACCTGATCGAACGTTACAGTCGTTCTCAACTTCAGGAGATGAAGCACCGCTCGATCCACGAGCCAGTATGCTACCTAACCCCCCAGGGCTCGTACTACTGGCGGTTTGAAGACAACTGGTATCTCGAGGATAATGGACTTGACGCTACTGAAGTCGAAGCGCTCATTCGGTCCCAGGAAATGCAGCTCGAGAAGCGCATCGGGGAAGCTAAATCGGCTCTTCGCAT
>JAKBAB010000121.1 GCA_021815645.1 Actinomycetes bacterium | reverse complement strand
CCGCCACCGCCGCACAGCGCGACGGCCGCCACACCACCCCCGCGACGGCGAAGCTCGACGAGCGCGGTGAGGGCGAGCCGGGTGCCCGACATGCCAATGGGGTGGCCGAGGGCAATCGCCCCTCCGTTGACGTTCACTCGGTCGTCGTCTAGTCCGAGATCGTCGCTCGAGGCGATTCCTACGGCCGCGAACGCCTCGTTGATTTCGAAGAGGTCGAGTCCGCCCACCTCAACGTCGGCCCGTTTCGCCGCGGCCAAAATGGCCCGCGACGGTTGGGTGAGCAGCGACGTGTCCGGCCCCGCGACCTGACCGTAGCCCACGAGCTGACCGAGGGGGGTGAGACCGAGTTCGGCGCATCGCTCTTCGCTCATCACCAACACCGCAGCGGCACCGTCGGAGATCTGCGACGCGTTGCCCGCGGTGATGGTGCCGTCGGATTCGAACGCCGGGCGAAGCGCCGCCAGCGACGAGGCCGTCGTGTCGGCGCGTACGCCCTCGTCGCCGGTTATCACTAGTGGCTCGCCTCGGCGCTGAGCCACCGAGACCGGGGCGATCTCTTCGTCGAAGCGCCCCGACGCCGCGGCGGCGGCCGCCCGAACGTGACTGCGAGCGGCGAACTCGTCCTGGCGCGCACGGCTGATTTGGCCGCGCGCGTAGCGCTCGGTGGCCAATCCCATCGCGCAGTGATCGAACGCGCAGGTCAGTCCGTCGAACATCATCGCGTCGACGGCGCTCTGGTCGCCAATTCGGTACCCCGCCCGAGCGCCCGGAAGGAGGTAGGGGGCGTTGGTCATCGACTCCATACCGCCCGCGACGACGACGTCGGCTTCGCCGGCGCGAATCATGAGGTCTGCGAGGTAGATGGTCTGCAGGCCCGAGAGACAGACCTTATTGACGGTGGTGGCGTGCACGCTCATCGGCACCCCGGCCGCGACGGCCGCTTGGCGAGCCGTGATCTGTCCCTGGCCGGCCTGGAGAACTTGGCCCATCAACACCGCGTCGACGGTGGCGGGGTCAATACCGGTTTCGTCGAGCACGGCGCGAATGACGACGCCCCCGAGGGCCTGGGCGCTCAAGCCCGCGAACTGACCGGCCAGTTTCCCAATCGGGCTACGGCGGCCCGCGACGATGACGCTGCGCGACACAGTGCCTCCTTCGATTCGGCGACCAACGGCCGCGCGCCCAGGTTAGACGGTCCCCTCGTCGCGCCGCGCCGAGGCGCGGGACCGCTAGTGTCGCCCAGATGACGGAGTTACTCGACGCAGTTCGGTCGGGGGCGTCGCGCGAGACGTTGGCCGAGACACCCCTACCGCCCACCACCCGCGCTCTCTTCGTACGCCGGGACGAGCAGGACATTTTCGCCGGTCTGGCGAGTAGCGACAAGGACCCGCGGCGCAGTCTGCACGTCGGCGAGGTGGCCATTGCCGAGCTCGCGCCCGACGAGGTCTACGTCGTCGTGATGGCGTCGTCGATCAACTTCAATACGGTCTGGACGAGCATCTTCGAGCCGGTGTCGACGTTCGGCTTTTTGGACCGACTGGCTAAGGAGTCCGTCTGGGGAGCGCGCCACGGACTGGACTACCACGTCGTGGGCTCGGACGCGTCGGGCGTCATAGTGCGCGTGGGGTCGGCGGTGCGAAACTGGAAAGTGGGCGACGAAGTGGCGGTGCACTGCAACTACCTCGACGACCAGGACCCGAGCGCCCACGACGACTCGATGTTGGCTTCCAATCAACGCATCTGGGGCTTCGAGACGAACTTCGGGGGACTGGCCGACGTCTGTGTCGTCAAGGCCAATCAGTTGATGCCCAAGCCCACCCACTTGACGTGGGAGGAGGCGGCGGTTAGTGGCCTGTGCAATTCGACGGCCTATCGAATGTTGGTGTCGCGCAACGGCGCTCCGGTAACTCAGGGCGACCGCGTCCTGGTCTGGGGGGCGTCGGGGGGCATCGGCTCCTTCGCGGTGCAGCACGTTCTCAACTCCGGCGGTGTCCCGGTGGGGGTCGTCTCGAGCGCAGCCAAAGCGGCGACGCTGCGCGAACTGGGCTGTGAGTTCGTAATCGATCGCGCCGAAAAGCAGTACCGATTTTGGAGCGACCCGCACACCCAGGACGAGTCGGAGTGGCGGCGACTAGGTCGCGACATCCGCGCGCTCGTCGGCGATGACCCCGACATCGTCTTCGAGCACCCGGGGCGGGCCACCATGGGCGCGAGCGTCTTCGTCGCGAAGCGCGGTGGCGTGGTCGTCACGTGCGCGGCGACGAGCGGTTACCTCATCGAGTACGACAATCGCCACCTCTGGATGAAGCTCAAGACGATCCGGGGGTCGCACTTCGCCAACTACCGCGAAGCCTGGGCCGCTAATCAGACGATCGTTGAGGGGAAAGTCGTACCGCCACTCTCGGGCGTCTACCCCCTCGAAGACGCGGCCTCGGCCGTTCGCGACGTCCAACACAATCGGCACGAGGGCAAGATCGCGGTGTTGTGCGCCGCCGAACGTGAGGGGCTAGGGGTCAGTGACCACGAACTGCGCGCGCGCGTCGGCGAGGAGCGACTGCGCGTTTTTCGCCGATCGGAAAAGAACTAGAGCGGTGGCGTCCCTGCTGAGTGAAATAGACCACGTCGCTATCGCGGTGCGGGACCTCGACGGCGCCGTAGCTTGGTACGAAGAGGTCTTCGGGGCCGCGGTCGTGCACCGCGAGATCGTCGAGTCCGACGGAGTCGAAGAGGCGTTGGTGCGCGTCGCGGACTCCTACGTACAACTCCTCACGCCCACGCGCGATGACTCGCCGGTGGCGAAGTTTCTCGAACAACGCGGGGAGGGACTCCACCACGTGGCCTACCGCGTCGACGACTGCGCGGTCGCCCTGGCGAGTGTCGTGGCCTCGGGTGCGCGCGTAATTGACGCGCGACCCCGGAAGGGGTCGCGCGGAACGACGGTGGCCTTCGTGCACCCCAGTGCCTCTTACGGCACGTTGATCGAGCTGGTGCAAGAGGGTCGAGGCGATGCGGGAGAGTTGCCGTAACGTTCCCGTTGAAGTTCCGGGCCACCGGGTAACGACGGCACTTTAAACCCACGCCATTTGGTCAACGGTCGTTTCGTGAGGTCACCATTTTGGGTTTCGTTCGTAGTCAGTCAATCGCCGCGATCGGAAAATGGGACGTCGCAGCGGAGAAGGCGAGTTCGCGTCCCCGCACGGTAGCTCACCAATTTCCGGCCGTCGCGCGAGTTACCCGCTCACCGTCACGTTGACGACGAAGAGACGGCTGGGGGGTAAACACTCGGGGTAGCAACGGGGGTTGTTCGTTGCGCTCACCTCGCTTCTCCCCGGGGCGACGGCGACAAAACTAGCCGTCGCCGACTGGCCGGACGTCGCTGTGGTTCGCCGGAGGACGGCCCTGTTGGACGATACGGGCTCCGTCCAGGTGGCGGCGGAATATCCCGTTAGGGCGAGGGATAGAGATTGGCCCACGCGCAACGAAAAGCTCCTTCCGTTGTCGGCGCTCGTCACTTGAATGGAGCTGGGGGCACCCGCGCGCAGTCGAAAATTCGCCGTGTAGATCCCGGGCGTTCCCTCGAAGGACGTCGTCAATCGATAGTCGCCCGCCGGCTCGGGTATTCGATACGGACCCTCCGTTGGGTCCCACGTGAGCGTGTCGACGTAGGTGGCGCCGGGGCGCACCACCTTGACCGCGAGAAATTGTGCGCACGGTCCCGGAGAGCCGTGGCTGTAGCAGTTATTCCACACCTGAGCGCCGCGAGAGTTCGTGACGCGCAGGAATGGCGACGTCGGACCGACGGCGATGGGGCAGCTCGCCGCGGAGCGGTTACGTACGGCGACAGTCATTCTCACGACTTGC
>JAKBAB010000120.1 GCA_021815645.1 Actinomycetes bacterium | reverse complement strand
GCGCCCTACGTCGTGGTCAACGTCTCGGCCCGTCAGTTCCTCGATCGGGGTCTCGCCGCCATGGTCGAGGAGCTGCTGCGCGACCACGAGTTCGCCCCCGAGCGATTGGTCGTGGAGATTTCCGAGAGCGTGGCCCAACGTGACGTCGCCCAAACGGCCGACGTGATCGACGAGCTTCGCCGAGCGGGTGTGGGGATTGCGCTGGACGGTTTCGGCACCGGGTACTCCTCCTTCTCACACCTGATCGCCCTAAACCCCCGGGCCCTGCGGATCGACCGATCCCTCGTGCGCGCCTCGGAGGCGTCGCGCCTCGGCGCCTCGCTGCTCGGCGCGCTGATCACGTTCGGGGTAACCCTCGACATGACGGTACTCGCCGAAGGAGTAGAGAGCGCAGCCACGGCCGAGCGGCTGCGCGCGTTGGGCTGTCACCTCGGGCAGGGACCTCTATTTTCCAGCGCGATGTCGCCCGACGAAGTCGTGACGATGCTCGAGCGCAGTACTACTTCGTAGTTGGGGCACTATTCGTTTGCTCCATAACGACGGCCCTGAAGTGGGCCGATCGCTCCTCCCAGTTTTGGTACTGGTCGAAACTCGCGGCCGCCGGCGACAGGAGAATGACCCCCCCGGTGACCAGCGCGCGCGCGCGCTTGACCGCGTCGGCCATGGAGCCGGCGCGCTCGACGATAACGGCGCCGCCCAGTAGCTCGACCGAAACCGCTAGTCGCTCGCCGGCTGGTCCGAGGGCGACCAGTGCGGTCGCGGCCGAGCGCGCCACGAGCGCCCGGGCCAGTTCGCCGTAGTCGACGCCCCGGTCGAAGCCCCCCGCGATTAGGGCCAGCGGTTCACCGCCGAAGACTTCGAGGGCGCCGAGGGTCGCCACCACTGAAGTCGCGAGGCCGTCGTCGACGTAGCGCCGGGTCGTCGAACCCACGCTCTCCCGGGCCACCAGCGTCAGTCGTCCGGGGAGGGGCTCGAACGCCCCGGCCCGCTCGGCGGTCCGGGCGCGGACCGTCGCCACGCTCTCGCCGGTTATCTCGGCTGCGGCGACGAGCGCGAGGGCGACGTTGGTGTCGTTGTGAGATCCCACGAGTCCTAGCGCCCGGCGTAACGGCGCCTCGTCCCCCGGGACGAAGCGGACCCGCCCGCCCATTAGCTCCGCGCTCGCGCGTAGCGCCGCTAGGTCGGCGACCAGGGTTACGTGCTCTCCGCTGGCGCGCGTGAGAGACAGTTTGTCGCGGTGGTACTGCTCGAGTGAACCGTGCCAGTCGAGGTGGTCGGCGCCGAGGGCGGTAACCACGACGACGCCCGGGGCCACCGTGAGGTCGACGCTCTGAAAACTCGAGACCTCCACGACGAGGAGGCCCTCGTCGGTGTCGAGTGACGGGTCGTAGGGCGGTCGACCGATGTTGCCCAGTGAGTGGGCGACCATCCCGAGGCTCTCGAGGCAGAACGTGACGAGAGCGGTGGTGGTGGACTTGCCCTTCGTGCCCGTAACGGCCACCACCCGACTTCGGTCAATCTCGTGCAGCCAGAGGTTGAGCGCCGAGGTGACGACGACACCCGCCGCTTCGAGGGCGAGGACGTCGTCGCGTCGCCGGGGGACGCCCGGGCTCTTGAGGACGACTTCACACGAAGCGAGCGCTTCGAGACCACCGAGGTCGCTGCGCAGTACCGCCGGTCCGCGGTCTCGGTCGTCGACGAGCACGAGGTCACAGCGACCCGAAAGTCGCGCCTCGGCCGCGCGTCCCTCGACGCCGTAGCCGAAGATACCCACTCGCCGCCCGGCGAGGTCAGCGAAGCCAGTTGGGGGGCGCACGGTGCGGTCCCTCGGGCCGTAGGAGTTCGTCGAAGGTCCGCGTCGGGCGCAGGTCCTCGGCGACCGTGGCTAGAGCCGCGACGTCGCGCCACTGGGCTAGGGCCCCTACGCGCACCAGCGCCGCGGCGCTCTCTTCGGGGTCCCCGACGCACTCGAAGGGTTTCGAAGCCCCACTGGCTCCCACGAGGACGCGCAACTGCTCGAGCCGTTCGGGGTCGCTCAGGGGCTCGCTGGAGAAGATCTCCGCCAGTTCGCCTCGATCTAGAAAGGGGGCCAGCATCAAGTTGACGAATAGGCACTTGTCGCACTTTCCGCACCACTTGGAGAAGCGGCGCTGGGGAGTTTGGCTGAAGGCGCGGTTGCAGCTGCGAAAGACGTGGTGGTAGGGGCGCAGACGGGAAAAGACCTCGGCGACCCAGATTTCGCTGCGGTCGCGCAATAGGCTCGCGACGGTGAAGTGCGGCCCCACGCGTTCGGCGACGGCGGCCCCCAGGACTCTCTCGGCCTCGTAGGACTTGCTCCACTGGTGATTGACGTCGCGGCCCCGCCACCGCAGGTTCGCGGCCGAGGCCGAGCGCTCGTTACTCATGACTACACCCCCGCGACCGCTCGAGAGAGCGGCGACGGCCGCGAGCAGCGTCACCATCGCCGTTACCGGGACGTGGCCGCGAAACTGTTCGTCGTCGGTGCGAAGCACCGCGCCGTCGAGTGATCTCGTCGCGCGAACTACGTCGAATCCGGTGACGGCCGCCGTCTCTTCGAGGGCGCGAAACCTTCCCGCCGCGGGACTAACCACGAAGAGACTCTGGTCGAGGTGCTCGGGGAGGGAGGCGCTGGTTACGACTGAGTCGATCCCACCGCCGAAGGGCACGAGAACTCGATTAGTTGCGTCGGTGGCGGTGACCGCGGTGACGGCTTCACCGCCCGTGACGACGACGTCGTCGAGGGGCAGGTCGTTTCGGTAGGCGAACTCGCCCAGACCGTCTAAGAGCGCGGCGCGTAGCAGGGCGCGGCCCTCTTCGCCCAGTGGGAGTGCGCCTACGTCGATGCGCCGCGCGGCACCGACCTTGTAGTACGAGAGCCCGGCGACGAGGTACCACAGTTCGGCGACTGATCGGGCGGCCCCTTGGCGGAGGTCGCCGGCGCCTTCGAAGTCCACCCGTTCTTCGAACTCTCTTCCGTCGAGGTCGTAAGTGGCGCGCAGGGAGTTGGGCGTGACTTCGAGTCCGAGGTAGGTGAAGCGCTCGGCGCGCGTAGCGGGCGGGCGGGCGACCATGACGCCTCTCATGTTACGGCGCGCCGCGCGATCAGGGCGAAGCGTCCCGTAGGGCGCTGGGCGCGGTCGGAGAAGAATAAGTCGCCACCGTCGGTGACGTCGCGCGAGTAGATCAGGTTGTCGTCAGCGAGGCCGCCGGAGATCAGTTGGTGAGAAGTGACGCGCCGCAGGTCGAGCCGGTGACGGTCCGCGACGTCTTCGCGCAACGCTCCGTCCACGTGCGCGAAGTGTCGCGCCACCTCCGGTCCCACTTGGTAGGCCCGCGGCGAGATCGACGGACCGACGAAGGCGACGACGCGCCCGGGGTCGGGAAACTGACGCAGAGTCGCGTCGAGGACGCCCGCGGCCAGCCCTCGCCAGCCGGCGTGCACGAGCGCGAAGCGCGTGGTCGCGGGGTCGACCAAAGCGATTGGGACGCAGTCGGCGACCAGGATGGCGGTGGCGCGTCGACCGTCGGCGCTCACCACGGCGTCGCCCTCGCTGGTGAGCGTGAGCGCATTGTCGTAGAGCACCCGGGCGCCGTGGACCTGTCGGACGAACTGCACCGTCTCGACGTTTAGGGCGCGGGCCACTAGTTCGCGGTTTCGCTTAACGTCTTCGGCTCGGTCCCCGACGTGAGTGGCCAGGTTGAGTCCGTCGTAGGGCGGGGTACTGAATCCTCCCCGTCGGCCCGTAACGACGAGCTCGACGCCGAGCCCTTCGCCCAGGGGCACGCGGTAGAGAAAATCTGGCCCGCCGCGGCCCGTCGCTAGCGTGACCGCGACGGCCACCGGCCCCGCCTCGCTGCGGTGGCGACCGCGCGCACGGGCGACACCCACGTTGGCCA
>JAKBAB010000119.1 GCA_021815645.1 Actinomycetes bacterium | reverse complement strand
AACACCCTGTTGCAGATCCTCGAAGACGGTCGACTGACCGACTCTCAGGGCCGCGCGGTGGACTTTAAGAACACGATTTTGATCATGACCTCCAACCTGGGCACGTCCGATCTACGCAAGATCTCCATCGGCTTCGGCAAGGGTTCGGATTCGATTACCCACGAGCGGATGAAGGAGAAAGTCAACCAGGCCCTCAAGGCCCACTTCCGTCCGGAGTTTCTAAACCGTATCGACGACACGATCGTCTTTCACGAACTCACCCGAACCGAGGTCATATCGGTGGCCGACCTCTTTATCACTCGACTGCGTGAGCAGCTGGGGGTCCAAGGTCTCGGGCTCGAGCTATCGGCTAAGGCTCAGGAGTACTTGGCCGACAAGGGCTACGACCCCGAGCTCGGCGCGCGGCCGTTACGGCGCGCCATACAGCAGTACGTCGAAGACGTGCTCAGCGAAAAGATCCTCTTCAAGGAGTTCCACGCCGGCCAGACGATCGTCGTCGACGCGGTCGAGGGCGACGACGGACTGTCGCTCACCTTCGAGGGCGTAGAGGGCCTACCGCCGTCGGTGGACTTCGAGGACCTGGCGCCGAACGCGTAGCTGTCACACTCACGTCGTAGCCTGCGCGACGTGAAGAGTCATCCGACGTACGTCTGTCGACACTGCGGGACCACGGCACCTCGTTGGCAGGGGCGCTGTGGCACCTGCGCGCAGTGGAACTCGATTGAGGACGTTGCTCGTGCACCGTCGGCGATGGCGTTGCGCGACGTGGACAGCACCGCGGCCCCGGTCGTGCCCTCGGGGCTCGGCGAGCTTGATCGGGTGCTGGGGGGCGGCTTCGTGGCCGGGTCGACCACTTTGCTCTACGGCGAACCGGGCGTCGGTAAGTCGACCCTGGCGCTGGTGGCGCTGCGCGAAATGGTTCGCCACGGGGCGAGGGGGCTACTCGTCTCCTCCGAGGAGTCGGCGACCCAGGTCGCCCAGCGGGCGCGCCGGCTGGGCGAGATTCCCGACGGGCTGGACGTGGCGACCACGACCTCACTAGACGAAGTGGAGGCGCTGGTACGTCAAGGGGGACGAGTGATGTGCGTAGTGGACTCGGTGTCCGCCGTGCGCGACGAGGCGCTCAGCGCGGTCGCCGGTTCTCCGCCCCAACTGCGACAGGTCGCCGAGCGGCTCTGCGCCGCGGCGCGCTCGGCCAACTCCGCGCTGCTGCTCATTGGCCACGTTACGAAGGACGGGGAGTTGGCCGGACCGCGCGCCCTCGAACACGTCGTAGATACCGTTCTACGCTTCGACGGAGATCGTCACGCGACGCTGCGGGTACTTAGGGCCCAGAAGCACCGATTCGGCTCGACCGGGGAGGTGGGGCTGTTCGAATTGAGCGCGGACGCCTTGACGGACTTTCGTGACGCGGACCTCGTTTCGCGGGCGCGTCCGGAGGTACCGGGGGTGGTGTGGACCGTTACCAAAGACGGCTCACGTTCTTTCCTCGTGGAGATCCAGGCCCTAGTCGTGGGCTCGGGTGGCACGCCGCGGCGCGTAGCGCACCAACTCTCGGCGCAGCGCCTGGCGCTCATGCTCGCCGTCCTAGAGTCGCGCGTGGGTCTAGAAGTCGGTGGAGTTGACGTTTTTGCCGCCAGCGCCGGCGGATTGAGCGCCCACGAACCGGCGGCCGATTTGGCGCTCGCGGTCGCGGTGGCGTCCGCGGCGCGCGGTTTCGTTGTCGCCCCGTCACTCGTGGCGATTGGCGAAGTCGGATTGGCCGGGGAGCTGCGCGCGGTGAGCGACCTCGCGCGCCGCGTGCACGAGGCCGGGCGGCGCGGCGCTACGACGCTGCTCGTCCCGCGCGAGGGCGAGCTCTCTTCGTCGCCGGGCGTAAAGGTGTTGCGCTGCGCTTCGTTGGCCGACGCGGTCGCCGCCGCCCAAGGCGGCACAACGTGAGCAAAGTCTGGTAAAATAGTTAATCCCCCAAACGTCCCTCGGGACGTTTTTTGCTCTGAGGAGAGTTCGTGGCCGTAACTGCGCGCAAGTACAAAAAAGGCGATCGACTCGTCTACCCTCATCACGGGGCCTGCACCGTGGAAAAGATTGAGAAGATGACGGCCTTTGACGTCAAGCAGGACTACCTCAAACTCAAGGTCGCCTACACCGACCTCATCTTGATGGTACCGGTCGCCAACGCCGAGTCGGTGGGCCTGCGCGACGTTATCAACGACGAAGAGGTCGAAGAGGTCTTTGCGGTGCTACGGAAAAAGGAAGCCCGGATGCCCACGAACTGGTCGCGGCGTTTCAAGAATCACTCCGAGAAGCTTCGCTCGGGCGATATCTACCAAGTAGCCGAGGTCGTGCGCAATCTCTCAATCCGTGACAAGGATAAGGGATTGAGCGCCGGCGAGAAACGCATGTTGACCCGGGCGCGTCAGATTCTCGTGTCGGAGTTGACGTTCGCGCTCAACGTCGATACCGACGCCGCTGAGGAGAAGCTCGCCTCGGTGCTGCCCTAACGATGAGCGACGCGGCCGACGTCGTCGCCGTCGTCGTCGCCGCCGGACGCGGTAAGCGCTACGGCGGAGCGAAACAGTTCGAAGTGATTGACGGCGTCACCGTCGCGGCCCACAGTGTTCGCGCGGCGCGCTCGGTCGCCGGCCGAGTCGTCCTGGTGGTGCCGGCTGACTACCGCGGAGACGGCGAGGGGGCCGACGTCGTGGTCACCGGCGGCGAGACGCGCGCGGCGTCGGTGCGCGCGGGGCTTAGTGAGTGCGCGGCCGCGGAAGTGGTCGTCGTGCACGACGCCGCCCGTCCGCGCGCGACGAACGAGCTCTTCGCCGCCGTCGTCGCGGCCGTGCGCGACGGCGCCGACGGCGCCGTACCCGCCCTGGCCCTGACCGACACCTTGAAGCGAGTAAGCGTTAGTGGCGGGAGAGACGTCGTGGCGACGGAGGATCGTGGCGCATTCGTTACCGTTCAGACTCCTCAGGCCTTTCGCCGAGATGTTCTAACGCGAGCGCACGCCGGTGGCGGCGAGGCCAGCGACGACGCGGCCCTCGTAGAGGCGCTCGGCGCGAGAGTAGTTACCGTCCCCGGTCAGGCGGCCAACGTCAAGTTGACTGAGCCGGGCGATCTCCACCGAGTCGATCCCACTCGGGTTGATTTCACCGTGGCGGCGCCCTGGCGGGTGGGCCAAGGTATTGACCTGCACCGCGTTAGTGACGACCCCGATCGCGCGCTGTGGCTAGCGCTGGTTCGGGTACCGGCCGGGCCGGGTCTCGTCGGGCACTCCGACGCCGACGTCGCGACTCACGCGCTGTGCGACGCGCTGCTCGGTGCAGCCAATTTGGGCGACCTCGGCCGTCACTTTCCCGACACCGATCCTCAGTGGCGCGGCGTGTCGTCGCGCCACCTCCTGGTCCACACCCTCGAGCGCGTGCGCGAAGCCGGCTTCGCGGTAACTTCCGGCGACCTGACCATAATCGCCGATCGCCCCCGGCTCGGACCGTATCTAGACGAAATGTCGCGAGCGCTAAGCGAGGTGGTGGGGGTCGCGGTGTCGGTGAAGGCGACGTCCGCCGAGGGTCTCGGGTCCATTGGCCGTGTCGAGGGTATCGGTGCGAGCGCCGTGGCCGTGGTGCGGGCGAGGTGAGCGCTAGGGGACCGGCGCGACGCGGTCCGGTGCGCCGCGACGCCCGGGGCCGATCTAGCGAATCTCGGTCGGCGGGCCGTTCGCCCGCCCGTGAGGGCGTCGGCGGGGAGCAGGTCGAAGGACGGCGCGCGGTATTAGAACTGCTCGTCGCGCGGCGCCGAAGCGTGCGCAAGATTTACGTCGCCGAGTCACAGGACCCCTCGACGGTGCTAGACGAAATAGAACAACAGGCTCAGCGACAACGGGTTCCAGTGCAAATGGTGTCATTCGCTCGGCTCGAT
>JAKBAB010000118.1 GCA_021815645.1 Actinomycetes bacterium | reverse complement strand
CGCTCCACGTGCTCTGCGATGGCGACACGCTTCACGCGCTCGTCGCCGCCCAGGATTTTAAGCGGATCGGGGAGAACGACCGGGGAGCGAACACCGGCGGAATGGGCGCTTACGCGCCGATGACGATGATGTCGCCCTCGCGCGTTGACGAAGTCATGGCTCGGGTCGTGGCGCCGACGCTGGCCGAACTGTCCCGCCGTTCGATTGACTACCGCGGGGTCCTCTACGCGGGCCTGATGGTGTCGCCCCACGACGTCAATCTCCTCGAGTACATCGTGCGCTTCGGCGACCCCGAGACCCAAGTGATTGCCCCCCTCTACGGCGCGGGCCTCTTCGACCTGCTGTGGCGAACCGGTCGCGGGGAGTTAGCCGGCGCCACGACGCAGGCCCGCGGCGCCGCGGTCACCGTCGTGCTCGCGGCCGAGGGCTACCCCGCGAACCCCCGGCTCGGTGACCGCATTGATGGACTCGCCGCGGATGGGCAGTTGGCCGCGCCCGCGCCCGGGGTAACGGTGTTTCACGGCGCGACGGCCCGGGCGCGCGACGGCGGCTTCGTCACCGCCGGGGGGCGGGTCCTCGCGCTGACCGCCGTCGGCGAGGACGTAGCGGACGCGCGACGGCGCGCCTACGACGCGGTGGGTCTCGTAAACTTTGACGGACGCGTGGTGCGCGGGGACGTGGCCCGCGCGGCCGTGGAGGGAGATTCGTGATCGGTCGCTACGCCCCGAGTGACGTGGCCGCGCTCTTTAGTGACGAACGGCGTTTCGACACGATGGTGGAAGTTGAACTGCTCGCGACCGACGCGCTCGCGGAATTGGGTGTCGTTCCGCGAGCCGACGCGCTCGCGCTGCGCGCCCGTCGCCCGGTGGTCGACGCCCAGTTCGTCGCGGCCGTCAGTGAGCGCGAGGAAGTAACGCACCACGACACGGCGGCCTTCGTCGACGTGCTCCAGGGCCGCGTCGGCGAGCCGGAGAACGCCTGGATCCACTACGGACTCACCTCCTCGGACGTCGTTGACACGGCCCAGTGCGTGACGCTGCGCGCGGCGATGGACATCGTCGTGGCCGAGGTGACGGCGCTGCGCGACGCGCTGAGCGCGCGCGCCATCGAAGAGGTCGACACGCCAGTCGCGGGGCGCACCCACGGTGTCTACGCCGAGCCGACGACCTTCGGCGCTAAGTTCGCCCTCTTCGCTCTGCAGGTGGAACGCGACCGCGAGCGGTGCGTCGACGCCCGTCGAGCGATTGCCGTAGGCAAGCTCAGCGGGGCGGTGGGCACATACTCGAACATTGATCCCTTCGTCGAGAGTTACGTCTGTGAGCGACTGGGGCTCGAGGCGACGCCGGCGAACCAAGTCGTCGCGCGCGACCGTCACGCCCAAGTGCTCTACGCCTGCGCGGCCGTGGGTACGTCGGTGGAACAGTTCGCCCTCGAGGTTCGTCACCTGGCGCGCAGTGAAGTGGGGGAAGTCGAAGAGCCCTTCGCTCCGGGCCAAAAGGGTTCATCGGCCATGCCCCACAAGCGCAACCCCGTGGTCGCCGAGCGGCTTTGTGGACTGGCCCGGGTGCTGCGCGGCTACTTGGTCGCGGGACTCGAGGACGTCGCGCTGTGGCACGAACGCGATATCTCGCACTCGAGCGTCGAGCGAGTCGTGCTGCCCGACGCCCTGACCCTCACCGTTTACGTCCTACGCCAAGCAACGGCCCTCGCCGCGGGACTCGTCGTTAAGCGGGAGCGGGCACTGGAGAACTTAAGTGAGGGAACGCTCGGGCTGGTCTTTTCCCAGTCGGTGTTGCTCGCTCTGGTTGAGTCGGGCGTGGAGCGAGACGCGGCGTATCGAACTGTGCAGGCGGCCGCGCGCCAAGCCCACGACGAGGGCCGCAACTTTCGAGACGTCGTCGTCGCGAGCGAGGAGGTCTCGTTGTCGCCCGACGCGCTGGCGCGCGCCTTTGATCTCGAGCGGCTGCTCGCGCACCGGCGCCGGTTCATTGACGCGCTCACGTGGACGTCGTGAGCGAACTCGCGCTCGCCCACCTCTACCGCGGTAAGGTCCGCGACCTCTACGAAGTCGACGACGATCACCTCCTCATGGTCGCTTCGGATCGATTGAGCGCTTTCGACGTCGTAATGAACGAGCCGATTCCCGACAAGGGCCGGGTTCTGACGGCCTTCACGCACTACTGGACTCGCGAACGCGTCCGCGACGTCGCCAGCGCGATGGTCAGTTGTGACCCGACCGAGATCGACGAGGTGGTTCCGGGCTTTTTGGCGGCCACGGCCTTTCACGGTCGCAGTGCCCTGGTGCGGCGCGCGCAGATGGTGCCGCTCGAGTGCATCGTGCGCGCCCGCCTGGCCGGCCAGGCCTACGACGAGTACGTCACCTCGGGCACCGTGCACGGGGCGCTAGCCCCGGCGGGCCTGCGTCTCGGCGACCCCTTTCCCGAGCCAATCTTTACTCCCTCGACTAAGGCGATAAGCGGTCACGACGAGAACATCGATCTCGACGCGGCCGCCGCGCTGGTGGGTCGAGGTGTGCTCGACGAGGCGCGCGAGCTTTGCGGCGAACTCTTCGCGCGGGCCGCGAACGCGCTCAGTGAGGTCGGGCTCGTTTTGGCGGACACCAAGTTCGAAGTCGGCGTCGTAGACGGCCGCTTGGTCGTGTGCGACGAGGTCGTCACTCCCGACTCTTCGCGTATTTGGCCGGCCGACGCGATCACGCCCGGTGAGACGCCTCCGGCCTACGACAAGCAGCCCTTTCGCGACTGGCTCGACGAGGCGGGCTGGGACCGAAGCGCTCCCCCGCCCACCGTGCCCCCCGACGTCGTCGCGCTTACCGCGGCGCGCTACGTTTCGGCGTACGAACGCGTGAGCGGTCGGCGACTGCGTGACTGGTACGGTGCTGGGCAGTGATCTACCGCGTCGTCGTCGAAGTCACCTTGCGTGAGGGCATTTCTGACCCCGAAGGCGCCACGATCGAGCGCGCGCTCCCGGCCCTCGGATTCACCGCGGTGAGTGCGGTCACGGCCGGAAGACTGTTTCGCATGTCGGTCGAGGCCGACGACGATGAGGGGGCCCTGGCCACGGGCCGGCGCCTGGCCGAACGACTGCTCGCCAACCCGGTCATTGAGGACGCGAAGGTTCGCCTCGAGCAAAGGGTCGGATGAACCGCGTCGCCGTTGTGGTTTTCCCGGGGTCGAACTGCGAGTACGACGCGCTCGAGGCGCTGCGCTCGGTGGGGGCGACGGCCGAGTTGGTATGGCACACGAACGACGATCTCTCCGATTTCGGCGGGGTCGTTCTGCCGGGCGGTTTCGCCCACGGGGACTACCTACGGCCGGGCGCGTTGGCCCGCTTCTCTCCCGTCATGGGCGCGGTCACGCGACTGGCCGAGGGCGGCGGTGCGGTGCTGGGGATCTGCAACGGATTCCAGATTCTCACCGAGGCCGGGCTGCTACCCGGAGCACTGCAGAAGAACCGGGGGCTAACTTTTCTCTGCCAGCCGACCACCGTGGTAGTAACTTCGCGCGCCTCGGTACTTACGTCGAAGGCCGCCCTCGGTCAGGAGTTGGTCGTTCCGATCAATCACTTCTCCGGCTCGTACGTCTGCGACGACGCGACGTACGGCGCACTCGTCGCGGGGGACCGAATCGTGCTGCGCTATCGGGACAACCCCAACGGCTCGCGCGACGACATCGCTGGCGTGGCCAACGAGCGCGGCAACGTGGTGGGCCTCATGCCCCACCCCGAGCGCGCCTCGTCGTTGCTGCTCGGTAGCCAAGACGGACGGGTTTTGTTAGAGAGTTTCGCCGCCGCCGCCAGCTCTAACCACCTCGCGGCGTGAGTTCTTCTGAGGCGGGGGGGAGCGGCGAACCGCTACACCGGGCGCTCGGACTGAGCGACGATGAGTTCGCACAGATCCACCACGTATTGTCGCGCGAGCCGAACGACCTCGAACTGGCCCTCTTCGGCGTGATGTGGTCCGAGCACTGCTCTTATAAGTCGTCGCGAATCCACCTTCGCCGGCTACCCACGAGTGCCCCGCACGTGC
>JAKBAB010000117.1 GCA_021815645.1 Actinomycetes bacterium | reverse complement strand
TACGGGATTATCCTGTTCGTCCTGACCGGAATCGTCGGGGTCGTGCAACTGCGCCTAATCGGATCGAACGAATGACGTCGCTCGCGAATCGGCCCACGCCGCCACGCTCCGACGGCGACGGTCCCGTGCCCGGCCCGCTCCCCCCGCGGCTCACGCGCTCGCTCGTCGGGCGCTGGGCCCTCTTCGTCGTGATGGTCCTCGTCGCCGTCGTGATGCTCTACCCCTTTTGGGTGATGATCGCCACCAGCCTTAAGTCGGAGGCCCAGTTTCTCTCGGGCGGTGGCTTTTCGTGGCTCAGTTGGCGAAACCTCTCAGCCACCCTGCCCCTGGGCCAAGAAGTGCTCAGTTCCACCATCGTGTGCTCGGTTTCGATCGCCGTTATTTTGCTGGTGGGCCTGCCCGCGGGCTTCGCTTTTTCCAAACTCCGTTTTCGCACGTCGACGACGGTGTTTCTCATCATCGTCAGCGCGATGATGGTGCCGCTTCAGGCGATACTCATGCCCGAGTTCGTTAACGTCACTCGACTGGGCCTAACCGGGGGTTACGCGGGGGCGATTGTCGTCTACGCGTCACTGGGCACGCCGTTTTCGGTCTTTCTCTTCGCTACGTACTTTCGCTCGGTGCCCGACGAGCTAATCGAAGCGGGCATCGTCGACGGCCTCGGGTACGTGGGGGTGCTGCGCCGTCTCGTGGTGCCCATCGCCGTGCCGGCGATTGCGACCGTCACGGTACTGCAGTTCATTCAGATCTGGGACGATCTCTTGGTCGGACTTCTCTTCATCCAGAACACTTCCGAGCGACCCATCACCGTCGGGTTGGCCGTGCTCGCGGCCGGGCGCACCACGTCCATTCCCGAGTTGATGGCCGGCTCCCTCGTCAGTGCGCTGCCGGCGATGGTGGTCTACCTCGGTTTTCAGCGCTACCTCGTTAAGGGGCTCACCATGGGAATCGACCGATGAACGACGTCCCCCTTCCACCAGTAAGGAGAGCCCCTACGTGGCCCAAATAAACCTCGACGCGGTTACTAAAGTCTTCGGCGACACTCGAGTCGTGGACGACCTGTCGCTGAACGTCGCCGACGGCGAATTCATGGTCCTGGTGGGACCGTCGGGCTGCGGCAAGACGACGGCGCTGCGCATGCTCGCCGGGCTCGAGGACGTCACGTCGGGCACGATCTCTATTGGTGGCCAGGTCGTAAACAACGTTTTACCCAAAGATCGCGACGTGGCGATGGTTTTTCAAAACTACGCGCTCTACCCCCACATGTCGGTAGAAAAGAACATCGGCTTCGCGCTGAAAGTTAGGGGAGATTCGAAGAACGAGGTCAAGCGTAAGGTCGCGGACGCGGCGGCGATCTTGCACCTCAGCGAGTACCTCGACCGACGGCCCAAGGCCCTGTCGGGGGGACAGCGTCAGCGCGTCGCCATGGGTCGCGCCATCGTGCGCAACCCCCGGGCCTTTCTCATGGACGAGCCACTCAGTAACCTCGACGCGAAGCTACGCGTCGAAATGCGTCTAGAGATTGCGCGCATCCAGCGGTTGCTGGGTGTCGCGACGGTTTACGTCACTCACGACCAGGTGGAGGCGATGACCATGGGCGACCGCGTCGCGGTCCTACGCGACGGGAAGCTTCAACAAGTCGACACCCCTCAGCGGCTCTACGACCACCCCGACAACGAATTCGTCGCGAGTTTTATGGGGTCACCACCCATGAATTTGGTGCGCTGCCAAGTGCGCGCGGGCGCGCAGCGCGTCGAGATTGTCGTGGGCGCCCAGACGGTAGAACTGCCTTGGCGCTACGCGTCTTCTCACGATCTGCCCCAGTCGGGCGGCGGGGTCGTGGTTGGGGTCCGGCCCGAGGACGTCACCGTCGCGGACGGATCGGCGCCCAACACGCTGCGCGTGCGCGTCGAGCGCCGAGAGGCCCTGGGTGCAGAGATTCTGGTTCACCTCTCAAACCTCGAAGCTGACGGGGTCTTGGCGGCCCGAGAAGAGAGCGCGCTGCGACTCGTGGCCAAAATGGGGCCCCGCGAGCAGATCGCCGTCGGCGACGAAGTGTCGGTGCGCATCTCGCCCGAGCACGCTCACTTCTTCGACGCAACTTCGGGGCGAACGTTGAGACGGGAGTGACGATGCCCAGTCCGGTGCCCGATCACTTCGACCTCGCCGTGTTAGCGAATGACCTCGACCACGTCGAGGGCGTGTGTTGGGACCCGGTTCGTCGGTGTCTGTGGGCCGGCGGTGAAGCGGGCCAGGTCTATCGCGTGGAGGTCGACGGGGCGGTCACTCTCCTCACGACCATCGACGGCGGTCGGCTGCTGGGGATCGCCCTCGACGGGTTGGGCCGGCTCTACGTGTGCGACCCCGGCAACCATCAACTCTGGCGGGTCGAGGCCTCCGGAGCTTACGCGGCCTACGGCGAACCCATCGCGTACCCCAACTACGCGGCCTTCGCCGCCGACGGCCGCCTGTTCGTATCGGATTCGGGCTCCTTCGACGAAGCGACGGGCCAGGTTGTCGTCATCGATCGCGCCGTCACGACGCGCCTCGAGACCCGACCCATCGGGTTCGCCAACGGCCTGTGCCTCGACGGGGAGACGCTGTGGGTCGTGGAATCGAGTGCGCCCGGCGTTAGTGCGTTAGACCTCACGACCGGCGCGCTAACGCCCGTCGTCGAAATGGAGCGCTGCGTCCCCGACGGACTGGCCCGCGACGTGGCGGGTGGACTACTGATCTCGTGCTACCAACCGAATCAACTGTGGCGCTGGACGAAGGAGGAGGGCCTAGAGCTTCTCTTAGACGACTGGACCGGGGAGTACGTCCTGTCGCCCACTAACGTGGCGTTCTACGGTGACGACCTGAGTCGGCTGGCTCTCGCGTCGCTTTGCGGCAATCAGATAAATACCGTGACGCCCCCGCACCGAGGAGTCGCGCCGCACTACCCGAAGGGTGAGTAAGAGGACGTGACGAAAGTCGTGAGTGTCAATCCGGCGACGGGCGCGCGACGCGAGCTCGACGTTGAGGAGAGTTCCAGCGCCGAGGTATCGACGTTGGCCAGCGCCGCCGCTGCGGCGGCTCAAGACTTCGCCGCGCGGTCCCTCAGTTGGCGAGCGTCGCTGCTTCGCGCGATGGCCGACGAACTCGAGGTCGACGGCGCCGCCCTCGTCGAAGCGGCGATGGTCGAGACGGCGCTGACCCGGGCGCGCCTGGAGAACGAACTTCGTAGAACGGCCTTCCAGTTTCGCTTCTTCGCCGACGTGGTCGAAGATGGCGCTTTTTTGGACGCGTCGGTCGACCACGCGACCGAGTCGCCCATGGGGCCACTGCCGGACCTGCGCCGTTGGCGCGTGCCCCTCGGTCCCGTCGCGGTCTTTGGCAGTTCGAACTTTCCCTTCGCCTTTTCGGTACCCGGGGGCGACACCGCCTCCGCACTGGCGGCGGGCTGCCCCGTCGTCATCAAGGCCCACCCCGCGCACCCCGTCACAAGTCGAGCCTGCTTCGACGCGCTGGTGCGCGCCTCGAAGAAGTGCGGCGGCCCCGACGCTCTGTTGGGGCTGGTCTACGGCGTGGCGGCGGGCGCAGCACTCGTCGACGAGCCCGCAATTCGCGCGGTGGGCTTCACCGGCTCGCTCGCCGCCGGGCGGGCCCTATGGCAGCGGGCTAACGCGCGCGCGACGCCCATCCCCTTCTTCGGCGAGCTCGGTTCGGACAATCCCCTGGTCGTTACGCAGCGTGCGGCCGCCAATCGGCGAAGCGACCTCGGTGCGGAGATAGCCGGGTCCGTGACCCTGGGCGCCGGGCAGTTCTGCACCAAACCGGGATTGATCTTTCTACCCGTCGGCGAGGACGGTGACGCGATCGCGTCCGCGCTCGCCGCGTCCGCCGCCGACCTCTCAGCGATGACTCTGCTCTCCGAGCCCATCGCCGATCACTTTCGCTCGGGAGTCCATTCGATTGGAGAAGTCGGTGGCGTCCGCCCACTGCTCGAATGGCCCGAAGGTAACGGCGCGATCGTGAACGCGCATATCTTCGAAGTCGACGCGCGTGATTTCGTCGGGCCCAAGGGGCGAGCGCTGCGCGATGAGTGCTTCGGACCGCTGGCGGTGGTCGTTCGGTACCGCGACGGCGAAGAGTTGAGAGGTTCACTGGCCGCGCTCGAGC
>JAKBAB010000027.1 GCA_021815645.1 Actinomycetes bacterium | reverse complement strand
GTAAGGCCCGTGGCCAGACGACCACGTTGATAGGCCGGAAGTGTAAGTGCGGTAACGCATTCAGCTGACCGGTACTAATCGGCCGAGGGCTTGGAGTTTGATGCTCGTGCTCGTTCTAGGACGCTCAAGGAGCGGCTACGGCCGCCCGGGTCACGAAAGTGGCCGAGCGCAAGGTTTCCGGTGGTTATGGCGGTGGAGATATACCTGTTCCCATACCGAACACAGCAGTCAAGCCCACCAGCGCCGATGGTACTTGGGGGTCCCCCCCTGGGAGAGTAGGTCGCCGCCGGGATTTCTAGAAGAGCCCCCACCGTATGGTGGGGGCTCTTCGACGCGGGGGAGGTCTGGGTACGGGATTTTTATTCATGGTTAGGTTTGGTCGCAAGACAAAACTTAACCTTGCCCGATTCGCGGAGACGCCCTCGCCGGCTAACGGTTTCGCGTTTTGGACAGAAACTTGATGCTCAACTATTCGTGAAGATTTTCCCCATCAACTACTGCGGCGTTGTTGGTTGTACCTGCCTTAGGAGTTGCCGGCGTCGTGGTCACTTTTGGTGGAGACCATTGAGGCACGCTAGGTGTTGAGGGTTCGCCGGATTCGTCGTTGTGCCCCGTATCTCACTCTGCTGTCGCCGAACAAACTCGGCGATCCCGCGCATTCGCTACGGGCTACCGGAGTGAGACGAAGACGGGGTTGTCTACATTTGACCGAAGGCTCCTATTCGAAGTAGTTCGTAACGGCGAAGGCGAATCCATTCTCGTCATTCGAAGTTGATACGTACGTGGCGCGGGCGCGCACCGCTTCGCTCGCGTTGCCGACTGCGACACTGACGCCGGCGCGTTCGAACATCAACAGGTCATTTGATTGGTCACCGATCACGGCGATGGCCGAGCGCGACAGGTTGAACCGTTGGGCGAGAAAGTCCACGACGCACCCCTTGTTGGCGTCTTGGTGGGTGACGTCGAGGTAGTAGGTCTGAGAACTCGTAGCCGAGACGGTGGCACCGTGGAGCGAATTGACGGCGGCCCGGGCGCCGTCTACGGTTTTTTCGTCATCGCTTACGCCAACTATCTTGACGACGTTCTCTCGCAGCCCGGCGAAATTCTTTACTTCGGTTGGCGAAAACGCACAGGCGCGCGCCTCCCGTTCGACGTGGGGCCCGTTTCCGTCCAGAACGAACCACTCGGTTCCGCGATAGGCCCACACCGAGAGTCCTAGTGAGGTGAGCTGATTTATGATCGGTTGCACGACCATTTCGGACAGGGCCAACTCCCTAATGGGTTTCATCGCCACGTCGACAATGAGCCCGCCGTTAAAGCCAGCGAGCGGAGTGCTCAGTCCGAGTGGTTCAATCAACATCGCCAGCCCTCGCGGGGGTCTCCCGCTGGTTACGGCGAATTCGATGCCTCGTTCTCGCAGGTGTGCGACGGCCGCCACGGTCTCGGGAGTAAGGCGCTTGTCGGACGTTACGAGGGTTCCGTCGACGTCGGACAGAACGAGCCCAATGGTCGCACGGTTCACTCGGGCAAGGTCCAGTCGTTTGGCGAGACAATCGTGCCCACCGATGGGGGCCCCCACGAGCCCTTGACGTAACTTTCGACGGGCGGTGGCGCGGCCAGCAATGGAGCGGCCACCTCCCACAGTCTCTCGATTCCGTCGGAACGAGTAAAGAGTGCTTGATTGCCCAACATCACTTCGAGCAGGAGCCTTTCGTAGGCCTCTAGGTTATTTTTCTCTTGGAAAGAGTCGTTGTAGTGAAAGTGCATTTTGGCGAGCCCTAATGTCATGTCGGGTCCAGGCTGTTTCGCGAGGAAGTGGGCGTGAATGGAACCGGGATCTTTAAAGTCGATTAGGAGTTTGTTGCCGTCGTGGGAGTCCACGTCGCGCTGGTCGGGAAATATTTCCATCACGGGTTCACGTAGCCCAATGGTGATCATCTGCTGGCTAGTGGCCATGCATTTTCCAGTGCGCAAGTAGAACGGAACACCCATCCAGCGCGAATTGTCTATCCACGCACGCAGGGCGATGAACGTTTCGGTCGTGGAGTCTGGTGCGACCCCTTCTTCGTCGCGATAACCGGCGTATTGCCCCCGTATCACCGAAGACGGATCGAGTACCCGAAGGGTTTCGAAAACTTTATTGATTTCGTCGCGCAGTGGTCGAGCGGTGAGGGAGGTGGGTTGCTCCATCGCTAAAATTCCCAACACCTGGAAGAGGTGGGTCACGACCATGTCGCGAAAGGCGCCTGTCGAGTCGTAAAAAGCCCCACGGCCCTCGATTGAGAGAGTTTCGGGTACGTCAATTTGTACGTAACGAACGTGGCTACGACGCCACAGGGGTTCAAAAAGCTCGTTAGCGAATCTCAGAGCGAGAATATTGTCGATCGACTCCTTGCCTAAGAAGTGGTCAATTCGAAAAATTTGGGTCTCGTCGAAGAACGCGGTGATTTCGTGATTGAGCTCCCGCGCCGATTCGAGGTCGACGCCGAAGGGCTTTTCACAGATGATGCGCGCGTTTTCGTTCAGTCCCTTGCTACCCAATAGTCGAACGACGTCCCGCATAGCGTCGGGGGGTATGGCCAGGTGGTAGAGACGGCGTACCCCACCGCCCATCTCTAGTTCGGCGCGTGCGACGGCCGCTTCGACGCCCCGCGGACCGTCGTCGGGATCTACGGAGAAGGAGAGGCTCTGGGCGAAACGCGCCCACTCGTCCTCGCGTGGCGCGGTGGCCGCGAATTGACAGGTGGCGTTATACGCGTAAGCGCGGAACTCATCGTCGGTCATCGCGGACTGTGTCCTTCCGCAGCCGAGAACACGAAAATGTTCCGGAAGCAGTCCGGCGACGAAGAGGTGGTAGAGGCCAGGAATTATCTTTCGTCGCGCGAGGTCTCCGGTAATTCCGAAAATGACGATGACGTGACTGTCCGGTCGTGGTCGATCATTGAATGAGTGCGTTGGTCTCACGGGGCTCCTCGGGCTCTTCTTGGGGGGTAGCGGCGGCGGGTGACTTCTCTCACAACGGCACGGCCGTTCGGTCGGCCATGATCAGTGAGTGACCGGCTTCAACTCGTCCGGCCGGAATGGACCTGTCTCCATCAAGCAACTTAGCTAGCGCCTCGCGCTTATCGCTACCGCTCACGAGCCAGAGGAGGCGGTCGGCGCGCGCTATCGCGGGGTAAGTGAAGGTCATCCGACGGGTGTTTTGGTAGGGGTTGGTGAGGGCGACGAGGCGGTCGGTGACTTCGAGAACGGGGTCGTGGGGAACGAGCGAAGCGCAGTGGCCGTCGGGACCGAGGCCCAAGTGTACTAAGTCGAGTCGATCGGGTAACCCCGAGGCGTAGCGCTGCGCGGCGCCTTCGAGGTCGACGTTATTGACGTCCATTGCGTCAACTCGCACCTTCGTTGCGTCGAGGAAGGATTGTAGGTGCGTCAAATTTCTCTCATCGCTGCCTTCGGCCGCGACCCGCTCATCAACTTGGAAAATTACCGTATCGTCCCACGTCACCTCTAGGGTTGTCAGCTCCTGCAGCATCCGCCACGGAGTGCGGCCGCCGCTCAGAGCGAGAGAAAATGGACCGCCGGACGTGCCTTCGCGGGACAGATCGTAGATATACGAAGCACCGGCTCGGGCTAGATCTTCTACGGACTCAAAAACGCGCAGCTCGTGGCGCACTAGGAGGGCCGTTCCACGTGACCCCCAAAACCGGCGCGCATCGCCGAAAGCAACTTCGCGGTGAAGGTGCCGCTGCCGCGAGACTCGTACCTCTGCCACAGCGCCGCACTGATGACTGGAGCGGGAACCGACTCATTGATGGCCGCTTCGACCGTCCAGCGCCCTTCGCCCGAGTCCGAAACCTGGCCGGCGTACTCCGCTAACTCCGGAGAGTGCGCTAGAGCGTCAGCCGTTAGGTCAACTAACCACGAGCTGATTACTGAACCGTGGCGCCACACTTCAGCTATGTCAGTCAAATTGAATTCGTATGAGTAGAACTGCGGATCCTTCACGGGCGCCGTTTCGGCGTCGGCCTCAACGTCGTGGAGCCCGACGTTGGCCCCTTTGAGAATGCTTAGCCCCTCCGCCACGGCCGCCATCATCCCGTACTCAATGCCGTTATGGACCATCTTGACGAAGTGTCCGGCCCCGCTCGGTCCACAGTGTAGGTACCCCAAGTCCGCCGTGTTGGGAGTTCGGCCGGGAGTCGCCGTTGAGCCGTCGGTTCCCGGTGCGATGGTCCTAAAGAGCGGGTCGAGCCGAGTGACGATTTCACTTTCGCCCCCAATCATGAGGCTGTATCCCCGTTCCAGTCCCCAGATTCCTCCACTGGTACCGCAGTCGACGTAATGAACTCCCCGGCCGGCCAATTGGTTGGCGCGCAATATGTCGTCCTGGTAAAAGGAGTTGCCCCCGTCGATAACCACGTCCTGGGCGTCGAGCAGTTCGGTGAGTTCGTCGAGTGTGACCTGCGTAATTGCGGCCGGGAGCATGAGCCAAATCGCCCTAGGTGGTTTGAGTTTCGTCACGAGTTCACGAAGCGACGAAGCCCCTGTTATGCGTGGTCCTTCTAGGCTCCTCACCGCCCGTTCGTTGAGGTCGAAGACCACGCACTCGTGGCCGTCGGCTACGAGTCGACGAACGATGTTCGAACCCATGCGACCCAATCCAATCATTCCCAGTTGTTGGGGGTGTTGAGTTGTCACGGAGCCTCCGAACTCTTGAGCTTGATGTAGTGGGCGATTAACGAGGTTGTGGAGGAGTCGTGAGGTCTTGGACCCTCACCGCTGGAGTCAAGTTCGGGCACAATCGAAGCCGCGAGTTCCTTGCCCAGCTCCACGCCCCACTGGTCGAACGAGTCGACGTCGTACAGCGTCCCTTGGACGAATACCGAGTGTTCATAAAGGGCGATGAGCGAACCAAGGACTCGCGGCGTGAGCTCTCGGGCGAGCAGGACGTTGGACGGGCGATTGCCCGTCATGACGCGATGGGGCACCTCGTGGGGCGCCACGCCCATCTCGGTCAGCTCGGCGGCGGTGCGTCCAAAGGCGAGGGCTTGCGCCTGGGCGAAGACGTTGGACATCAGGATGTCGTGGTGGTTGCCGAGCGGATTGAGGCTCTTCGCGAAGCCGATGAGGTCGACGGGCACCGTGACCGTCCCCTGGTGGAGTAGTTGGTAAAAGCTGTGCTGGCCGTTAGTACCCGGCTCCCCCCAGTAGATGGGACCGGTGGGTCGCACAACGGATTCACCGGACAGGGTGACACTCTTTCCGTTGGACTCCATAGTGAGTTGTTGTAAGTACGCGGGCAGGCGATGAAGGTACTGGTCGTACGGCATAACCCCGACGCTCGGGTGGCCGAGGAGTACGTGATTCCAAACGGCCATCAGTCCCATGACCACGGGTAAATTGCCGAGCGTGGGGGCGTTGAGAAAGTGCTGATCCATCGCGTGCGACCCGGCGAGCATTTCCATAAACTGCTCCGGTCCCACCGCGACCATGGTCGATAGCCCGATAGCGCTCTCGAGTGAATAACGTCCACCCACCCAGTCCCAAAACTCAAACATGTTTGCGGGATCAATCCCGAATTCGCTCACTCGCGCGGCGTTCGTCGATACGGCGACGAAGTGCCGTTCGACGGCCGACTCGCCGAGTTGGTCGACCAGCCAATTTCGCGCCGAAGTGGCGTTCGTCAGCGTTTCCAAGGTTCCGAACGTCTTGGATGAGACAATGAAGAGGGTCTCTTCCGGGCGGAGGTCGCGCAGGCTTTCCACTAGATCAGTGCCGTCAACATTGGAAACGAATCGAAAAGTGATATCGCGACGGGAGAAATAGCGAAGCGCTTCGTAGGCCATCTTCGGGCCGAGGTCCGATCCACCAATCCCGATGTTGACAACATTTTTGATCGGCTGGCCCGTGCAACCACGCCACTGACCCTCACGCACTCGAGTAGCGAAATCAGCCATCCTTTCGAGCACGCCGTGTACCGACTCGACGACGTCAACGCCGTTGACGACCAACAACGCCCCTTTGGGCATTCGAAGCGCCACGTGAAGAGCGGGTCGATTCTCAGAAGGGTTGACGACTCCACCACGGAACATCAATTCGCGACGCCGCGCTAGACCGCAGTGGTCAGTTAACTGCGCCAGGAGTGCCAACGTCTCTCGGGTAATGAGATTCTTTGAAAAGTCGAGGTAGAAGCCCTCGGCTTCGAGGTGGAATCTTTCGCCGCGCCCGGGGTCATCGGCAAAGAGCGATCGAAGATCCACTTCGCGGATCTCTCGTGCGTGGGCCGCGAGGGAACCCCACGCCGTCGATGGGGGCTGGGGCGTCGTCGTCATTTTCGTCGTCACCCCCCAAACTAGCGCGTCGCTCGTTCGCACCGTTTTCGGTAACCCGCTACCCCACCGAACCCCTTCGCTGCGTCGAGTCGATTGGCAGTCGCTCGCGCAGTAATGAGTAAGGCACTTGGGCGGGTAGAGTAAATCGTGGCCACATCGAATTCTGCACCGCGGCGCGCCAAATCGAGTCCGGCGCGTAGTGTTACGCGCTCCGTAACCGGTAAGCGCAGTTCCAAAGCCCCGATGCGCCTCGGCGAGGACGAAAAAACGGAACGGCCGGCACCGCGTCGCGCGTCAACAATCCAGCGGTCAGACTCTGTTCGGCGGCGGTCTCCCGGGCGCGAAGACTCTCGCGCGGCGCCGCCGCGGGGGAGAGACCGCTCCGGTACCAAGGCGCCGCGGCCGTCGGGGAGCGCGAAACATCGAGACGAGGCACCGTCGGGTCCCGCGCGGCGTCGCACGAGTGCGAACTCAGAACGTGCCCGAGACGCGACTGGGCGCCGAAGGGATCTTCCGCGCGAGGGGACGACGACGAACTCACCGCGAACGCGACGGTCGAACGATCGTCGCGCCGCTCCGCCGTCGCCCGAGGAGCGACAACGCGAGCGGGCCGTACGCCACGTCGCACAAAAGGGGTGGGGGAGTGTCGCGCGCCGCGGTGCGCTCAATCTATCCAGTACGGGTCACGAACTGCCTGAGGTCTCGAATGCCCGTCGCCCACCCGAACCGCTAGGCGGCTGGGAGTCTCGAGATCGAGCTATCGCGCGTAAGGCCGCCCCCGGAGTCGACAGAGCGCGCACCTACACCCTTCCCGGTGACGTCGCGGCTGAAGTGCGCCGAGCGTTCGTGGGGTCGGCGGCTATGCGTGAGCGAACAGTGGCGACGTTGACGCGAGCCGCCGAAGCGTACGACCGGAAAAGGTACGAAGAAGCGCTGCGCCTCGGGCGTACGGTCGCGGACGCGACGCCGGGTGTAGCCCCCGTGCGCGAACTGACTGGACTGGCCGCGTACCGCGCCGAGCGATGGGCGATGGCGAAGACTCACCTTCGAGCCCACTTCGCTCTGACCAATAGTCCCGAACACCTCCCACTCGTGATGGACGCCGATCGAGCGAACCGGCGGTATCGGGCCGTAGAAAAGACTTTCGCTGAGTTGGAAGAGAGTGAACCGTCCCCCGACGTGCTCGCCGAGGGGCGCATTGTGCTGGCCGCTACGTGGGCCGACCAGGCACACTTTGATCGAGCCATTGAGTTGTTGGTGCGCGCCGGTGCGTCTAAAAATCTGCGGAACCCGCCGTTTCGGTTAGTTCGACTGTGGTACGCGCTAGCGGACGTTTACGATCGATCGGGAGAGGTGACCTCCGCGCGCGAACTGTTCGCTCGAATTGTCGCGACTGATCGCGAAGCCTACGACGCCTCCGAGCGACTCTCCGAACTCGGATCCGGGGCACCGAATAAGAATCGAAAGCGTCGTCGAGCTCCGATCTCTAAGAAGCGCCTCGCTTAGGGCGAGTTCGTGGGGCTCGCGCGCTACGAAGTTAGTCCACCGAGTCCCACTAGGGAGCGAGCGTGTTCAATCTCGCCGAGGTGCCGTAGGGCGTGTTGGTATACCCAGCACTCTATTGCGTCACTGCGCGATAGGCCCGCCGCGCCGGCGACCCGAGCCGAGAACGTGTTCTCGAGCGTCGGTCCAAAGGGGGGACGAACCACGATTTCGCTGAGGGAGACGGGATCGACGCCGGCGACGTAATCTTCGGTCGCAGTGTAAACGAGAGACAGAAAGGTGCGAAACTCATCGAGGTCCTCGATTCTTTGCCCCATCATTTCCCCAACCGTCAACTCTTTGCCGGAGTTCGAGATGGCGACGCCAATCTTCGCCGCCAATCTCTCGTCGAATTGGGGAGCCGGGCCACCAATGAAGACGAGAGCTGCGTCTTCTATGAGCGCGTGGTGCACGAGGGAGAACGCTATGGGTAGGGCCCTAGGGTGCGACACACAATTGACTTGCTCGACGCTCATCGTGGCGCAAGCGTTGTCGTAGAGGGAGTGAACCGCCCGAATCCGACGCAGCAGAGACGAACGGTACGCCAGGTCCACTACCGAAGATTACCGGCCGCCCACGAAGGTGGGAGAAGTCCCGTCCCTCGGTACGGAGGCGGGCGCCTTATAAGATGGCCCCATGGATACTGTCGCGCTCCTCGGAGATGAAGCGTCGAAACTTCTAAACCATCAAGCGACCGCGTTTCCCAAAGAGTGGCTGACGTTACCTGGTCCGACTTTCCTAGAGGACGTCTTTACGGCCAGCGATCGGTCCCCCACGGTTTTGCGGAACCTAGCTACCCTTTACAACCACGGACGTTTAGCCGCGACGGGCTACGTTTCAATTCTTCCGGTTGACCAGGGTATCGAGCACTCGGCCGCCGCTAGTTTTGCCCCTAATCCTCAGTACTTTGACCCCGCGCGACTGTGCGACCTCGCGGTGGAGGGCGGCTGTAACGCTATCGCGACGACACTCGGCGCTCTGGGCATCGTGTCGCGCCGTTACGTGCAGCGCATTCCATTCATTGTCAAAATCAATCACAACGACTTGTTGCGCTATCCGAACAGCCACGACCAACGCATGTTCGCTTCGGTTCGTCAAGCCAGCGACTTGGGCGCGGTGGGGGTTGGCGCCACCGTGTACTTCGGGTCCGAAGGATCAATCCACCAGATTGAGGAGGTTTCGGCCGCCTTCGCGGAAGCGCACCGACTGGGTCTATTCACCGTTTTGTGGTGCTACCTTCGAAACGATGCTTTCGTTCGCGACGGGGTGGACTACCACCTGAGCGCTGACTTGACCGGGCAGGCCAACCACGTCGGTGTGACCATTGAGGCGGACATCATCAAGCAAAAGCAGCCCGTCAACAACGGTGGTTACAACGCAGTTCGGTTCGGCAAGAGTGATCCACGCGTGTACTCGCAGTTAACGACCGATAGCCCGATTGATTTAACGAGATGGCAGGTGGTGAACTGCTACGCGGGACGCGTCGGCCTGATTAACTCCGGGGGAGAGTCCGCCGGGGGTGACGACCTCGCCGCGGCGGTTCGCACGGCGGTCATTAATAAGCGCGCGGGTGGCCAAGGTCTCATCTTAGGTCGCAAGGCCTTTCAGCGACCGATCGATGAGGGTGCTCGAGTCATCCATGCCGTTCAAGACGTCTACCTCGATCCGGCCATTACCGTCGCCTAGACCGGCGGTGCTCGAGTGAGTAGTCGCGCGAACGCGGACTGGTTTACTTGGGCTAACGCCGTTACGGCCACGCGTCTGGCGCTGATGCCGGTATTTTTTTGGCTTCTCTTCGACACGAATCATCGCGCGGTCGCGGCCTGGTTGCTCGCGGCACTCGGCGCCACGGACTGGGTGGACGGTTACTTGGCGCGTCGACTCCATCAGGTTTCAGACCTCGGCAAGATTATTGACCCGGTGGCTGACCGGATTCTCGTTATAGGGGGTCTCCTGGCGGTCGCGGCCGCGGGCGGGGTGCCCTGGTGGTTCGCCCTCGTGGTCCTCGCTCGAGAAGTCCTCGTTTCGGCGATGACCCTCCTGTTGGCCGCGTTCGGGGCGGCCCGCATTGACGTGTTGTGGTGGGGCAAAGTGTCAACGTTCGCCCTGATGACGGCCTTTCCGCTCTTTCTGTTAACTACTAACTCCCACGGCGAACCACTTCAGGTGTGGCAGCGAGACGTCCGGTGGGCCTGCTGGACTATCGCCCTAGGCGGTCTCGCGCTCGCGTGGATCGTGCTCGTCGGTTACATCGGTCCGGCGAAACGGGCACTGTCTCTTGGGCGCGCGGCCCGTCACAGCCGGTAAGTTTGCGTACGTGCAGATTCCCAATGATCGAAAGTACTCGCGTGATCACGAGTGGGCCCAGCGCAGCGGCGCCCTCGTGCGCATTGGCATAACCCACTACGCGCAAGACGCCCTCGGTGATGTCGTTTTCGTCTCTCTGCCCGAGGTGGGTACCGCCGTGGTCGTTGGGGGTGTCGTGGGCGAAGTCGAGTCGACCAAGTCGGTGTCCGAGATTTACGCCCCAGTTGGCGGAACCGTGAGCGCGGTCAACGATTCGCTATCTCGTTCTCCCGAGCTAGTCAACTCAGACCCGTACGGGGAGGGTTGGATTTGTGAAATTGAGGCCCCCGACGAGTCCCAGGACGGGTCGCTCCTGGACGCTTCAGGGTACGAGGTTCTGACTACTAGTTAACCCGACGGCGATTTTCAAAGTTCACTAGTGTGAGTCACGTGAACTGCCGACGGTGCGGAGAGATACTAAACGCCAACGCCAATTTCTGCTGGGCGTGTGGAGCGCCGCAACACGACGCGGGTTCTCCCGAGACCATCGCCATACCCGTGGTCACTACCCCCGACACCATGCACCCCGACGCCAATCGCGGCCCCCAGGGTCCGCACCGCGACGAGTTAGTGATTGCCGCCGGTCCTCAGGCGGGTACCCGTATCGAGTTGACCAAGGACGTGACGTCGTCGGGTCGTCACGAGAGCAGCGACGTGCTGCTCGACGACGTCTCGGTGTCGCGCCACCACGCAATATTTACGCGGACGGCCAGCGGGCGGGTGACGTTGCGGGATCTAAATTCCCTCAATGGCACCTACGTCAACGGACGGCGCGTCGAAGAAGCGACGCTGCACGCCGCGGACGAAGTCCAGATTGGAAAGTTCAAGTTGGTCTTTTGGGAGGCGACGCGGTGAGCTCGAACGTGGGGGTTATGAGAATCGGTGAGGTTCACGCCCAACTTCGACGAGACTTTCCCGACGTCGAGCTTTCCAAAATTAGGTACTACGAAGATAAGGGTCTGGTTCAGCCCAGTCGTAGCCGCAAGGGTTACCGCCTTTACTCTGAGCGTGACGTGGATTGCTTACGCGAAGCGATTCGTTTGGCCCAGGAGGAGTTCGTTCCGTTGCGGGTCGTTCGGCTCCGACTCATTGAACAAGGTCTCTTGAGTGGACCGCCCGTAACGAGTGTGGCGCGACAAGCGGCACGGGGCGCGACCGCCGCGGTACGGGCGGTGGCCCCCGTCGAGGTCGTGACGCCACGTCCGGCGCCGGCGCTTTCGGCGCCGGGCGACGAGCCGGTGCCCGACGTCCCCCCCCGCCGCTGGATGAGTACCCACGAACTTTTGGAGACGACCGGACTCCTACCCGAACAGTTCAACCAGCTGCAGGCGCTCGGGATAGTACGGCCCACCGTGGTGGGGGACGAGACTCGCTACTCGACGCTGGACGTTCACTGCGCGGACCGTGCCCGGACTCTGCTCGATCGGGGAGTCGACGTGCGGATGATAGGCGCCCTACGCCGGATCGCTGAACGAGAAGTAGGGGTTATCGAAGAGATTGCCCGGACCGCGTACCCGCCGAGCTCCAAGAGTTCTCCCGCCGACGCCGCGGCCGCCGTGGCCGACGTGGCGCAGGACGTGGCCGCATTGCGACAGGCGATGGTAGAAATGGCCTTGGTGCGTTCCACTCTCGAATGAGTTTTTTGCGACGAGGAGTCTAGGCTGGGGCGATGATTGAAGTCGTTCTGCGCGCCGTGCGAGTAGACGTAGGATCGGCGACGCCCCTCTTATTACTCGAAGAGGTTGCCGGCCAAAGGGTGTTACCCATCTTCATTGGTACTCCCGAAGCGGCCGCCATTGCTTACGCACTCCAGGGGATCGAGGCGCCTCGGCCGATGTCGCACGACTTGCTGGGACACGTCATTACCGCGCTCGGCGCGCGATTGCGTTCCGTGGAGATAACCGAGTTGAGGGACAATACCTTCTTCGCCAACTTACGACTACAACGGGGATCCGAGGAGATCGTGGTGAGCGCTCGCCCGAGTGACGCCGTCGCCCTCGCGCTGCGGATTGGGGGACCCATTCTCGTGGGCGATGACTTGATGGACCGGGAGGGCAAGTTACTAGAACTCGCCGAGGACGACGACGGCGAAGCACTCAGCGAAGCGGAATTGGTCGAACAGCTGCGCGAGTTCCTCGACCAGGTGCGCCCGGAGGATTTCGACACGTGAGCCGGTTAGTCAAAGTGGTAATTCTCCTAATCGTTGTGGCCGGGGTCTACGTCGTCAGTCGCCACGTCGCTAATACCACCCCACCCGCAACGACAACGACGACGTCGACGAGTACGTCTACGACGACTACAACGACGAACCCCGTGACGGCCGCGTGTCTCGCCCAAAACTTTACGGGTCGCTACGTAGAGGGTCAAGGTGCGGCTGGGACTATCTACGCGAGCGTCGTCGTAACCAAAACGTCTCTCGGGTCGTGCACCCTCGACGGATGGCCCACGTTAACGTTGCAGGACCGACTGGGAGCGGTCGTGACGAGCAACGTAGTTCGGGAGCCCTCCGGCGGTTCGACCGCGGTGCAATTTCCCGCCGCCGGAGCCAACCACGCGCCCCAGCGTCTCACGCTGACCAATGGTCAGTCGGCCACTTTTTCCCTGGGCTACTCCGACGTCGCGACGGGAACCGCGCAGTGCGCCGACGCCGTGACGCTAAACGTTCAGTTCGTAACCGCGGGGGCGACGGTCACGATAACCCCGCCCTACCCCGTGCAACCGTGCAATCACGCCCAGGTTTGGATTAGCCCCTTCTACTGATAAGGACCCCTTCGCCTTAAGAGTCGCGCAGGGCGACTAGCGTGCGCCCGCGAGTCGCCCCTCTCGCCACCTCGTCGAGGGCGTTCGATATGCCGTCGAGCGTGGTGAGGTGGTCAACGAAACGTTCGAAGTCAATGAGGGGTGCGAGCGCGGCGATTGAGTCCCAGACTCGCCGGCGCGTCTTAGGCGGCGCCGCCACGGCGTCAATCCCCACCAGGGAGACGGCTCGAGTTATGAACGGGTAGAGCGTCGTGTCGAGGCCGGACCCCGCCACGAGTCCGCTAGCTGCTACCGCCGCCCCGTAGCGCAGGGAACGCAGTACTCGATGAAGCGTCTCTCCCCCGACGCAGTCAACGGCGCCGTCCCACTGCTCGGTTGCGAGCACTCTCTGCGGACGATCGTCGATGGCGTCTCTGTCAATTACCTGCGCCGCACCGAGGTCAACGAGCCACTCTCGCTCCCGTGGTGACCCAGTGGCGGCCGTGGGCCGATAGCCCATGCGAGCGAGGTACGCGACGGATTGGGAACCGACACCGCCCGTGGCGCCCGTGACGAGAACGTTCGCGCCGCGAACTAATCCGCGATCTTCGAGGGCGAGCACGCTGGCCATCGCGGTGAAACCCGCGGTGCCAATGATCATGGCGTCGCGCGTTGAGATGGCGCTCGGTAGTGGGGAAAGGCAACGACGCGGCGCGTAGAGAAACTCGGCGAATCCGCCGTCGCGGTTGACGCCGATGTCACCGCCATGAACGGCGACCGACGTGCCCCGCGGCACGAGCGCGTCCCCCTTTACGACGACACCGGCCGCGTCCACCCCGCCTACGACGGTGTCGACGCGGCGGACGCGGCTGGGCGAACTCGCGACTAGCGCGTCTTTGAAGTTCACGCTCGAGTAGTGCACTTCGACCAACAGATCATCGTCGTTGACCTGGTGCGGTTCGTAGTCGAGGACCTCGCGAGAGAGCCGCCCTCCTTCGTCACTGACTACGAACGCTTTCACTACCAAGAGGTTAGGCAGGTGCGGGGACTGGGGCCAGTGGATAACACTCAGTCGTTGGCCGAAATCGGGGGTGGGTGTCGGTCCCGAACTCCCGGGTGCCGAGCGCGGAGTAACGAGTCGATTCACCCGTTCGGTACACTGGGCAGGTGTTAGGCACGATGAGGCGTCTACGCAGTCACTTCGCGGTCCGTTGGGCGGCACTGGGTCCGTGGGGAAGCGACGCCGTGCTCTACGGGTGCGCCGCGACGTTCGCTGTCCTTCTGGCACTCACCTCCAATCAGACGGCCCAACTGCGGTGGGGGTACTTGAGCGCGGGTCCCTACATCTTGGGCGCCCTCCTAGCCGTTGGGGCGGGCCGGCGGCTGTTTCGTCGTGAACATCTCGCGCGGCTGGCGCTACTCGCGCTCGTGGGTCTGGGTACCGTCGTTATTCCGCTCGCCTTAGAGGTTCGCTGGCGTGACGCCCAACCCGAAGTTGGCGTCATTCAACGCAGTGGGGCTTTTTTGAGCAAAGGGCAGGACCCGTATCGCACTTACGACAAACACGGTCGCCTCGTGAACACTATTTCGGGGCGACCGGCTTTTGAGTCCTTCTTCCCCTACTTTCCTCTCATGGGGGTGTTCGGACTGCCCTCCGCGGCGACACGTCAAAGTAAAGGGCTCACCGACGCACGCATCGTAATGACTTTGATGACCCTGGCCGTGAGCGGCGCCGCCTTGGCGCTCGCCAAAATGACGCGGGACCAGAAGCTCCGCGTCGCTCAGGTGCTCCTCGTTTTGCCGACGGGGGCGCTCTTTTTAGCGACCGGTGGTGACGACATGCCGATTCTCGCCCTATCACTGCTGGGGGTCGCGGCCCTGCAGCGGCGCCAGAGCAATTTGGCCGGGATCAGTTTTGGCCTGGCGGCGGCGATGAAGTTGACGGCTTGGCCGATCGCCGCGGGCGCTCTGTTGGTGGCGCGTGACCATCGGGGCGTGTCAACGTGGAAGAGAGTTCTGGGCTGGATGGGTGCCATAATTCTCGTGACCACTATTCCCTTCCTTTGGCGCGCTCCCGCGGCGTTTGTGACTAACGTCTTCGCCTTCCCCCTGGGGTTGGCGGGGGTCGCTTCGCCCGCGGCGAGCGATTTACCCGGTCACCTCCTGACGACGTGGGTGCCCGCCCTCGGCCACGTGCTCGCCCCCGTCACGCTCCTGGTGGGGTCCTACTTCGTTACGCGCTACGCCCGTCGCCACTGGCCCCTGTCGCTCAGCCGACTCCTGGCGGTCCTCAGCGTGTCGGTGGCCGTCGTGATTTCGGTGGCCTCCGCGACGCGCATTGGCTACGTCATCTACCCAATCAACTTCGCTTTGTGGTCGGCGGTAACGGCGCCCTCGGTGGTCGAAGTCCCGGAGTTGGTGCTCCAGCCTTAGATCGTCTGGGAGTTCTGATAGATCGTGAAGAGCCACCGGGAGGCACGCGGACCGGGATGGGTAATGGTTACGCCGACGATCCAGTAGAAGCCGTCGTTGCCGGCCTTTTGGAAAAGGGCCTGCGCCTGGCCGTTGCTCGAGGGACTAGTGGAAAAAAGTGACCACCCCCTCGCTTCGAGGTGGGCACTGTAGAAATCGATGATGGCGCTCGCCGACGCGCCGCGCGTTGACAGCGGTTCGAAGCAGTCGAAGTCGCCCGCCCCGAGATTGGGGGTCTTCGCACCGGGCAGCGCCGAGGTGCCTCGGGGCATTACGAATGCGTCGGCGATATTCGAGGGCACCTCTTGGCCCTGGAGACAGTACGTGAGGGCCGCCCCGAGCGAACCGGCGGGCCGAAGTCCACCGACTACCACGGGCGTCGTCGACGGCGTTTTCGGCGACGTTACGGCCGGGGAGCCGACGAGGTTGATGATCAAAAAGATCGCGAGCATCGTGACGGCTGCCCCCAAGACGGCCGTCGCCGGCCAGAGGCTCGTTGTTGTCGTTAGGGGCGGCTGAGGCGCCTCTTTCACACTTCCCAGCCCAAATGGTCTACTGGTCCGCGCCCCGCGCCCAGTTGCCAGGTCCGTGCACCCTTGAGCGCGCGGTGCACGAAGGACTTCGCCTCACGGACCGCGTCGAGGGGGCCGAAGCCGAGCGCCAGACCCGAAGCTATCGCGGCGGAAAGGGTGCAACCCGTGCCGTGGTCGTTGAACGTCGCTACGCGCGGCGACTCTAAAACCACGCACTGGTCGCGCCCGACAATGACGTCGCTCGAAATCTGTGCGGAGTGCGCTCGCGTGAGGTGTCCGCCCTTTACTACTACGTAGGTGGGACCTAGGGACCACAGGCTCTTCGCCAAGTTGGTCAGGTCATCAACGGTGCGGACGTCGCCGACGGCAACGCCGCACAGGACCGCGGCCTCGTGGACGTTGGGTGTTATCACTTCGGCGTAGGCGAAGAGTGCGTCGCGGTAGGCGGCCACTCCGCCGTCGGCCATGAGGAGGTCGCCGCTAGTGGAGACGAGAACGGGATCAACGACCAGGTGGGGGAGAAGACCATCTCGGGCCAGGGCGGCAATCCTCTCCACCGTCGTGGCGGTGGCGAGCATGCCGGTTTTGCAAGCGGCGACCGTGAAGTCGGCCGTCACCGAGCGCACCTGAGCCTCAACGAAGTCCGCCGATAGCGCCTGCACGCACTGTACCCCCAAGGTGTTCTGGGCCGTGACGGCGGTGATGGCGGACGTCGCGTGGATTTTGAACGAGTTAAAGGTCCGTATGTCCGCCTGCACGCCCGCCCCTCCACCGGAGTCCGATCCGGCAATGGTTAGGGCCGTCAGCGGTTGCACTCCCGTTACCTTATGGCCCCCCTGAAGGAAAACTGACGTCGTTAGTACGCTGGGGGGGTGGAAGATCTACTGCGCGTGGGAAGTTTTTCCTCTCCGTCGCGTCTCGTGATGGGTACCGGTGGTTTTCGCTCACTCGCGGTCCTCGAGTCCTCGCTCGTAGCTTCCGGGGCCACGCTGGCCACGGTGTCCCTACGACGCGTTGACCCTACGGTGACCGGATCGGTTTACGACGTCCTCGAGGGCCTCGACATCGCCCTCCTACCTAATACGGCCGGGGCCTACAGCGCCGACGAAGCGGTAAAAATTGCTGAACTGGCGCGCGACGCTTTCGCGACGGCCCGCATCAAACTGGAAGTAATCGGCGACGACGCGACGCTCTTGCCCGACACCACCGAGACGCTGCGAGCGGCCGAAGAGCTGGTGCGACGAAATTTCGAGGTGTGGGCCTACACCTCCGACGATTTCGTGGTCTCACAGAGGTTGGAGCAACTCGGTTGCGTCGCCGTGATGCCCTTAGGATCTCCCATTGGTTCCGGACTGGGCGTGCGCAACCCTCACGCACTGGCCTTGATCGCCGAGCGATTGAGCGTCCCGGTCCTCCTCGACGCCGGAGTAGGCACCGCTTCCGACGCCGCGGTGGCGATGGAACTCGGGTGCGCCGGGGTCTTAGTGGCGTCGTCGGTCAACCGGGCCCTCGACCCGGAAACTATGGCACTGGCGATGCGCAACGCGGTCCGCGCGGGGGCCCTGGCTCGGCGGGCCGGAAGGATTCCCCCGCGCCTTCACGCGGAGGCCTCCTCCAGCGCCCTCGGTCGCCCGGAGCTGTTTGCCAAAGAGAAGGCGACGTAACTACAATCGTGTAGTTACGTCGAGATAGTCTGGACGCACCTCGGTCGGGAGGCACTACGCATGAGAAATGACATGAATTTCGGCTATAGCGGACCGACGGTCTGTCGCCTCACTGGCGTCACGTACCGTCAGCTCGACTACTGGGCTCGAACGGGACTGGTCACGCCGTCAATAACGCCAGCCACGGGGAGTGGATCAAAACGGTCGTACTCCTACGCGGATCTACTCGAAGTCAAGGTGATCAAGTCGCTCCTTACGTCGGGGGTCTCACTCACTCGAGCTCGCCAGGCCGTGTCGTGCCTGCGCAGCGTGCTCGGCAGCGATCTATCCTCCAGCAGCTTGGTCCTGTCTGACGCCGGTTCCGTTTTGGCCCGAGACGACGGGGAGCTCGTTGATCTCCTCCGCGGTGGTCAGGGCGTTTTCAATATTGTTCCACTCGCCAAGGTGGTTGCCGAACTTTCGACCGTACTTCGCGAGAACCGCTCACCCAAGTCGGAGATCGGGGCCGCTACGGCGTGACACCCTCGACAGCGAGTGACGACGTTCGTCGTCGCCACCCGACCGTGGTTGAACCAACGGTGGGTCGCTTCGCCCACCCCAGTGAACGAGAGTTCGCGCGGTTGTTGTCACTCTACGGTCTCACCTGGCTCTACGAACCGGTGGAGTTCCCACTGAGCTGGGACGATCGCGGTACGCCGAAGTCGGGCTTTCGTCCGGACTTCTACTTATGCCAGTCCGGTGTCTTTATCGAGTTGACCGTTCTCGATCAGCGCCTCGTGACTAGGAAGAATAAAAAAGTGCGACTATTTCGCGAACTCTACCCCGAGGTTTTACTGGTGGTCGTTTACCGCCGCGCTTTTCAGGAACTGCTCCGTCACCACGATCTCGCAGCGCCGGAGTGGGCGGCCTGAGGTGAGCGACGCCGAACGCCGTCCCTTTCTTTACGAGGTACACGTGGAACTGGGCGCGAAGATGGTTCCCTTCGGGGGGTGGGTGATGCCCCTGCACTACGGCGCGGGTACGTTGTCCGAACATCTGAGTTGTCGAAACGACGCCGTCGTTTTTGACGTTAGCCACCTGGGCACGGTGCGCTGTGACGGAGCGACCATGCGCGACTGTATCCAAGACACGCTCACCAACGATTTAGAGAAAATCTCTCCTGGCCGCGCGCAGTACACGCACTTACTGAACGATGACGGATTCGTCGTCGACGACATCATCGTGTGGTGGGTCGGTCCCGAGGAGTTCGACGTGATGCCGAACGCGTCTAATACGTCGGGGGTTACGGCGGCACTGCCGGGAGTTGACGTCACCGCAGAACGGTGTGTATTAGCGGTACAGGGGCCCCACGCTCGCGCCAAAGTGGCTCACGTTGACTCAAGATTTGCCGACGTGGAGAGGTTTTGCGTGAACCGCTTCGACTACCGCGGCCGTGAGGTTCGCGTGGCGGGAACGGGTTACACCGGAGAGGCGGGAATTGAAATCGCGGCGCCGAACGAGGTGGCCGAAGAGTTGCTCCGGTCCATCGTCGAAGCCGGGGTCAGCCCCGCAGGTCTGGGGGCCCGTGACACCCTTCGGCTAGAGGCCGCCCTTCCTCTCTACGGGCACGAACTGTCCACGGCGTCGACCACTCTCGAGGCCGGCCTCGGGTGGGTGTTGGGCTGGCGCAAGGCGACATTTTGTGGTCGCGACGCCGTACTGCGCGAGGTCGAACGGGGTGTCGCGCGTCACGTCGCGGGCGTAATGACTTCGGATCGCCAGCCTCTCCGGGAAGGGGCGCCGGTCACTTCGAGCGGCCAAGGAGTGGGGGCGTTGAGTTCGGGGAACTTCTCGCCCGTCCTATCGCACGGTATCGGGATGGGTCTCTTTACGACCGAGTTGAAGCCGGGGAGCGTCGTAAGTGTCGACGTGCGTGGTCGCGAGGTCTTCGCCGAAGTAGTGAACTTGCCCTTCGTAACGAAAGCGTCGTGAAGTGGCCGACTACCTGCCGCACACTGACGACGACGTGGCGTCGATGCTCGCGTTTTTGGGGCTGGAATCGCTCGACGACCTCTTCGCACACATTCCCGCCGCGGTACGGCTGAGCACGGGTCTCGACCTCGGCGCGGGCATGAGTGAGCCTGACGTCGCGGACGCCTTCGCGGCGTACTCCCGGGCCAACGGCGCCAGAACCTCGGTGATGACCTGCTTCGCCGGAGGCGGTGCGTACGACCACGAAGTTCCGCCCGTCGTACGAGCCCTCGGGAGCCGTTCTGAGTTCGTCACCGCCTATACCCCCTACCAGCCCGAAGTCGCCCAGGGTGTTCTGCAGGCCATTTTCGAATATCAGACACTGGTGTCGCGTCTGAGTGGTTTGCCGATCGCAAACGCGTCGCTCTACGACGGTGCGACGGCGCTCGTCGAAGCGCTCAACATGGCCAGTGGCGCAACGAAGCGCGCCGCGATGATCGTCTCGGCGGGCGTCCACCCGCACTGGCGTCAAGTGGTTCGCACCTTCGCCCGGGGTACGGGATACGACGTCTTCGAGGTGGCTCTACGTGACGGCGTCACCGACTGGTCGACGATCGACGCCGCCGAGGCGGCCGCGGTCGTCGTCGCCTACCCAAACTATCTAGGGTTTATGGAGGATCTCTCGGCGCCGCGCGCCATCGCCCAAGCCAGCGGCGCGTTCTTCGTAGTCGCGGCCGATCCCGTGTCGGCGGGCGTGCTAAAGACGGC
>JAKBAB010000116.1 GCA_021815645.1 Actinomycetes bacterium | reverse complement strand
GCCCGTCACGACGAGCTCGACGCCGAGCTCCCCGCCCAGGGGCACGCGGTAGAGAAAATCTGGCCCGCCGCGGCCCGTCGCTAGCGTGACCGCGACGGCCACCGGCCCCGCCTCGCTGCGGTGGCGACCGCGCGCACGGGCGACACCCACGTTGGCCACCCTCTCACGTGGTCAGCCTACCGAGGGGACCGTCCCTCGTCTTCGCGTGAGTGCGTAACCTACGGGCGTGAACGACGGCGGTCCCCTGCTCGACGCGTGCTTCTTTCCGCCGGCGGGTGCGAGCGTGGACCTCGCGGTGTCGGGGGGAGCGGATTCGCTCGGGCTGCTACTGCTCGCGCTCGACGGGCGACTGACCGTTTGCGTTCACCACGTCAATCACCACGCCCGCGCGGCTAGTGGCGACGACGCCGAGCTGGTCCGGCGCACCTGCGCCGCGCGCGACGTGAGGTGCGTCGTGCACGACGTCGTGGTAGCCCCGGGACCTAACTTCGAGGCGCGCGCGCGCGCCGCGCGCCGCGCGGTGCTGCCCCGCGGCGTTCTGACGGGACACACGATGGACGATCTGGCCGAGACGGTACTGCTCAACATGTTGCGCGGCGCCGGACTCGACGGTCTCTCGCCGATGGTGGGCGATCCCACGAAACCCCTACGGGCCCTGCGCCGCGCGGAGCTACGCGACTTCGTTGAGCGACGTGAGCTAGTGGTGGCCCACGACGTCACCAACGAAGACGGACGATTTCGCCGAAACCAGGTTCGCCACCGCCTCTTGCCCCTAATGAATGACGTCGCCCAACGCGACGTTGTCGAAATTCTCGCGCGTCAGGCGACGGTGCTCGCCGAGGAGCGAGCGTGGATCGCCGAACTGTCGAGAGACGACCTCACTCACGCGCTGGGGGAACTGGACTGTCGGGAGCTGCGAGGTTGGCCCCTCGCCCGACTTCGGCGATGGCTGCGCGCTCGCCTGACTAATACCGACGCGCTCGGAGAGCTCCACCCACCGAGCGCGGCCGAGGTCGCGCGCGCCCTCGACGTCGTTTCGGGCGCCGCCGTGGCGACGCAACTGAGCGGAGGCCGTCGCTTGAGCCGGCGCGGTCAACGACTGCGCCTCGAGGACGACTCCACTACGCTGACCAACCATGAGTAGCCACGTGGCGCGAGACGGCGCTTGGGCGCGCGACGTGTTGGGTGACGTCGTCGTGTCGGCCAAGGAATTACACGATCGCGTCCTGGAACTGGGTCGACAGATTACGACGGACTACGGCGATCGACCCCCGCTCCTGGTTTGCGTTCTAAAGGGCGCCATCAACTTCATGTCCGACTTGATGCGCGCCATTGAACTACCCGTGGAGGTTGACTTCATGGCGGTTTCGTCCTACGGCGCGGCCACCAAGACCAGTGGCGTGGTGCGGATCGTGAAGGACCTCGACGTCGACTTAGCCGGTCGCGACGTCCTCATCGTCGAAGACGTCGTCGACTCTGGTCTGACGCTCAACTACCTTCGCCAATACCTCGGCGCTCGCGGCCCCGCGTCGCTCGAAGTGTGCGCGCTGCTGCTCAAAGAGGGCGAGCAGCGCGTCGCTCAGTCCCTCAAGTACGTCGGTTTTTCGATCGCGCCGCACTTCGTCGTCGGCTACGGCCTGGACGTTAACGAGCGTTTCCGTAATCTCGACGCCATTTATACCTACGTCGGTCGGTCGTAGCCGTGGTCGACCGGCCCCGAGTTCGTGAACTCGTGCGTGAGCTACTCGTAGCCATCGGTGAGGACCCGACGCGCGACGGCCTGCTCGCGACCCCCCAGCGGGTCGCGGACATGTACGCCGAGCTGTTCGAGGGAATCGAGTCCGATCCCGGGGAGCACCTTAGAGTTCGCTTCGAAATTGGTCACGACGAGATGGTCATGGTGCGCGACATTCCCTTTACCTCGCTTTGTGAACACCACCTGGTGCCCTTCGTGGGCCACGCGCACGTCGCCTATCTGCCCACCTCTAGTGGGGGCATCACGGGACTGTCGAAACTGGCCCGCCTAGTCGAAGGCTACGCCCGGCGGCTCCAGGTCCAAGAGCGTCTAACGACCGACATCGTCGACGCGATGGAGCGCGAACTGGCCCCCCGGGGATCGTTCGTGGTTCTCGAAGCTGAACACTTCTGCCTCTCGATGCGCGGAGTGAAAAAAGAGGGCGTCACGACGATTACCTCCGCCGTGCGCGGCGTGTTTCGTGACGACGCCGCCTACCGCGCCGAGGCGCTGCAGTACATACACGCACCGCGGTCCCGGTGACACTAGCGGTGGCGGTGATGGGTGTCGTCAACGTGACGCCCGACTCCTTCTTCCCGGCGTCGCGCACCGCGGCCACCGACGACGCGATCGAACGCGGTCGACGCCACTTCGCGGACGGCGCCGACGTCGTCGACGTCGGGGGCGAATCGACACGACCGGGAGCGACGAGCGTCGCGGCCGCCGACGAGCTCGCTCGGGTCCTGCCGGTAGTGCGCGCCCTCGCGGGCTACGGCCCGGTGTCCCTCGATACGCAAAAGGAGTCCGTGGCGCGCGCCGGCGTCGCCGCGGGGGCCACGATCATTAATGACGTATCGGCCTCGTTGTTTGAAGTGGCCGGCGAGTTAGGGGTGGGCTACGTGGCCATGCACCGTCGGGGCGACGCGGCCACGATGCAGGTGCGGCCCCGTTACGGCGACGTGGTGGCGGAGGTGGGCGATTTTCTACGTGGGTTGGCCGAACGGGCCCGCGCGGCCAACGTGGGGGAGTTGTGGCTCGATCCGGGCATCGGGTTCGGGAAGAACGTCGAACATAACCTCGCCCTATTAGCCAACGTCGGCCAGTTCGCCGCCCTCGCGCGCGAGTACGGTGCGGGACTGCTGGTGGGCACGAGCCGCAAACGCTTTTTGGAACACCTCGGCGCGGGATCCTTGACCGTCGACGATCGACTCGAGGGTTCGTTGGCGAGCGCGGCCTGGGCGATGATGGAGGGAGCGGCCATGGTGCGCGTGCACGACGTGCGCGCGACCGCGCAACTGCGTGACCTGGTGGCGCGCCCCTACGAAACCGTGACGACGTGAGAGGGAAGTGGTCGGCCGGGATCGAGCCGCGAGGCTTTACTTGGGTATACAAGGGCATCCTCGCGGTGTCGGAGCGGCCCGGTGGGTCCACGACGGTCCACCGTCAGGTTCGGCGCGACGAAGAGTTGCTCTGGTTGAAGCACCAGGGTTTCGGACGAGTGATTTCTATTTTGCCGATCATGCAGCCGATGAGTTCTTACTTCGAGCACGGATTGAGCGCGAGTCACTACGCGCTGCGCGGTGGCGCTCACCAACGCGAAGTGCTCGAGGCCTGTTACCGTGACGTCGCGCACTCGATGGCCAACAACACCGTCGTCCTGCTGCACAGTGACGAAGTCTCCGATCGACTACTCGGCGTGATCGCGGGGTATCTCGTGTGGTCCCGGCGAGTGGCTACGGTGCCCAGCGCGATCGCGCTCGTCGAGCGGCTCTTTCGCCGTTCGATCGGTCCCGACGGCCGCTCGGTGCTTTTCGATCTTCCGGAGGAGTCGTGAGCGACGTTATCGAGATTCGCGGTCTGCGCGTTAGTGCCGTCGTGGGCGTTTTGCGGGAGGAGCGCGATCGACCCCAGCCCCTCACGATGGACATCGATATCGAGCGACCGTTCGAAGAGGCCGCGATTAACGACGACGTGGGCGAGACAACGGACTATTCGCGAGTCCTTAGTGTGGCTCTCGCCGTAGCGCGCGAGGGCCGCTTTCTGCTGCTCGAAACGTTGGCCTACCGCGTGGCGCACGAGATCGTGGCCCTCGACCCGGCCGTGACGAGGGTGAACGTGGCCGTGAGAAAACTTCGCCCCCCGGTCCCCGAGGACGTCGACACCGTAGGGGTGCGCACCACCGTGTCGCGGCCCTAGCCGTGAGGGCGTACCTCTCACTCGGGTCAAACGTGGGAGATCGTGGCGCGCACCTTCGACGGGCCGTACTCGACGTGGCCGAGGGCGACCCCTGTCGCGCGTCACGCGTGTACCAGAGCGAGCCGGTCGGTGGGGTGGCGCAAGAGGACTTTTGGAATATGGTCATCGAACTCGAGACCACCGCGAGCGCCCGAGAGCTGCTCGAGCGCGTCCGCCGGGCCGAAACTGCGGCCGCGCGAGTGCGCGCCGTCAGGTGGG
>JAKBAB010000026.1 GCA_021815645.1 Actinomycetes bacterium | reverse complement strand
TTCCCCCGCCGTTCGCTACTGGTTTTCCCGAGCCGCCCGGAACCGGCTGGGTTTAGCCGTCGGCGACTAACGTCGAGCGAGCGAACGAGCGAGAGAGAGGGGCCCCAACCGTGTGCCACCGGACGGTATGCAGCGAATGCGGTAACGCCACCTGGCGTGGGTGCGGTCGGCACATCGAGGAAGCGTTGGCGGGCGTTCCGCAAAGTCAGCGGTGCGCGTGCCCGCGACCGTCGGACGTCGCGACGACGCGGCCGCGAACTCTTTTTCGACGACGGCGGCGCTAGCTGATCACTTAGGGTCAGCTATTTAACCGGCGCGGTGACGGGAGTCGGCCAACCCATTCACCTTCGGGCTTTAGTGGTCGTCGCGATCCGCAAAATCGCCTCGCCGATGGGCGCGCGCGATGAACTCCTCGGGCGCGGCTTCAAAACTGTGGCGGCACCCGGGGCAGCAGAAGTAGTACGTGACACCCTGGTAGGCGTAGTGCTCGGTGGAGGGGGCAGCGTCAACGGTCATGGCGCACACGTAGTCGAGGGCCGTCGTGGTGGCCGCGACGTCGTGTTTGGCCACCAGGTTCACGAGCGTGGTGCTCGCCTCCGCCGGCGGTACCGCGCTGCGCGACACGAAGCGGTCGCGGCAACGCTCGGCGCAGAAGTAGTAGGTGGTGTCCATCACTCTCGCGGTGGCCGGAGCGTCCAGTGTTCGCACCTGCATCCCGCAAACGGGATCGATCGCGTAGCCCTCACCGCCACCGAACCTCTCGCGATTCTTCGAAAGCCAGTAGATAGTCGCGGCGACGACGATCAGGACGATATTCAAAAAGGTTGTGTAGTTCCACGCGAAGCTTTCGGTCGTCACGCTCAAGGAACGAGTGGTCGGGAGAAGGTGAACCAGTCGAAAGAGTCCTTCGGTCGCTAGACCGGCGGTAGCCATGATGACGTAAAAGAGAGTGACAATGCGAATGGTCAGTTGGGGACCGTAAAACTTCCGATAGATGAGGATGAGCGGCATAGCGATGAGGTCGGCGAAGATGAACGAAATTACGCCGCCGAAGCTGATGCCACCGGACCACAGCGCGGCGGCCAAGGGAACGTTCCCAATAGAACAGACCCAACTGACAACCGCGATCAAGGGTCCGACGAAAGCGTTCTCCAGAACCGTCCAGAAGCCGTGACCGTGAATGAATAGCGCACTCCAAAGGTGCGGGGGAATGAAAACGGCGAGTAGACCGGCGACGGAGTAACCAATGAGCAGCTCTCGCCGCAGCATCGTAAAGTCCGCGACGGCGTAACTCGCCGCGTCGGACCAAGCGGCCGCGGAGCGCCACGGGATTGAGAATCGAGCGGCCTCTTTACTGTCAGCGCCGAGTGCGGAGCCGTCGGACATCATTGGGTGACTGTTGTGGAGTTGAGAAGTTTGGGGTTCCTCGCGCTGAACCCGTCGGCGCGCCTGCTCAACCAGAGCACTTCGAAAGACGAAACCGCCACTAAGTGCGAGGAGGGTGATCATCACCGGACCGCCCACGAACTCGGCCGCCATGAACTGCCAACCGAGCAGGACGAGCATGACGATACCCAACTCCACCACGAGGTTCGTCGACGCAATTAGAAATACCATCGCCGCGACGAAGTCGGCGCCCTTGGCGAAGAGTGACTTCGACATGGCCGACGCCGCGTAGGAGCAACTCGAGGACACCATGCCGTACCCGGCGGCGCGACTGACCGCGGCCGGACGGTGATTGCCGAGCTTCGCCCGCATCTGTTCTTTGGAGACGAACGCCTGCACGACGCCGGAGAGCGTGAACCCGAGCACCAGGGCCCACAGCGTTTCCCAGAACATGAAGAGCGCTTCTCGCACGCTTCGTCCTAGGTCAACCCAGACCGTCGCCGAAGCCACGAAGTTAGTCACGAACGGACCAATCGGGCAATAGCGGCGGACGCTTCATTCAGTTTCACTTCGGCCCCACGTCCCCCCTGCGCGACCGCTTCGGTAACGCAGTGCGACATGTGCTCTCGGAGCAGCTGGAGGGCGACGGCCTGAAGCGCGCGAGTGGTCGCGGATACTTGGTCTAGGACGTTGATGCAGTACTGATCGTCGTCAATCATCCGTTCCAGTCCACGAATCTGGCCCTCGATTCGGCGCAGACGGCGGAGGATGGCCGCCTTCTCATCGACGTAACCGGGGGTCGCCATGGTCGTCTCCTCGTGATTTCAGATACTCTGGGGGGGTATAACCTCATCGTACCGCGAACCTCGCGCCGGCGGGTCGAAGTCCCCGTGGGTATGAATTTGAGCCCGGGCCGGAGCGGGCCCTCACAAATTTGGGCGGCCGCGGGCGACGCGCCTCGTCGACAACGCGCGATAATTTTAAAGACCGCGATCGCGACTTTTGGGCTACGTTCGCTCCGGTGCAACTATCGTTTCCCAGATGAACGTGACCCACTCGAGGGTTCGGATAGACGCGCGGGCCGAGTACGTGTGGGCCGCGCTCACCGAAGTGGACCTCGTAGCGCAGTGGCAGTACGGGAGCGTATTGACCACCACGTGGCGCGTGGGCTCGCCCATACGTTTTACCAGTGAGTGGGAGGGTCAGCACTTCGAGCAGTGGGGAACTGTCCTCTCCTTCACGCCAAATTCGGAGTTGTCCTACTCACTCTTCGCCCCGGGACCGGGGGTCCGCGACGTACCCGAGAACTACTTCACCATGTCGTACCGTCTCGAAACGTCGGGCGACGCGACGTGTCTCACGATAATCAAGAGCGACCCACGTCCAAACGAGGGGCCGCAAAGGTCTACGGACGATGTGAGCGGAGAGCCGCACCCGGAGGAGACCGATACGGATAATCCCGTTCTCGCTGTCCTGAAGGAGTTAGTGGAGGCGAGTAGTTCTCGGTGACCACCGCTGCGAACTCTACGGTACGTCGGGGGTCGCGCGACGGGCGTAACGCTTCTCGCCCCGACAGCGCGGCGGTGCGCCGTTTTAGAGCGTGACTCCGGCCGCGGCCGCGGCCCACTTCGCGTCGCCCCCGCTTTGGATCTCGGTAATAAGGTCGTCGTGAACCACGTACACGTGAAAGAGTCGGCGGTGCCCCTCGGGCGTTGATCCACTCGGCTCGTCGACGTCGAACTCACACAGGAGACCACGCGACCCGCGGCGTACCCCAGTCAGTCGCCCCGTAACCCCGCGCGCTAGCGCTCGTTCTAAAGTTGAGATGACGTCGCGACGACTTAAGCAGCGCCTCGGGAGTGACTCGTCACCCCACGTCACGTCCTCGCTGAGCAGGGCCGCGAACCCGTCGACGTCGCGCGACGCGAGAGCGAGGCCTAGCCGCTCGGCCAAAGCGCTGGAACCGACCGTTGCGTCGTCCATCACCTCATCATGCCACGGCGCGGTGAGCCGACGGCGTCGTGGCGGCCAACGGCGGCTTATTCTCGCGGTGGCGGGGTGCACGCTCGCGCGCCGAGCGTGGTTGGGCGAAGTCGGTGGTGGCCATGGCGGGCCCCACGTCCCCCTGAACGGTAGGATGAAGCCAACCTTACGATTTCGCACGATGGAGACGTCCGTGGACCTTCGCCGTACCGCGTATCGCTTCTACGAACATCGCCTGGCCAGCTCTCTGCCGACCGAGCGGCTGCCCCGTCACATTGGCGTAATCCTCGATGGCCATCGCCGCTTCGCTCGCGAAGCGGCCCACGGGGCGTATCGCGAGAGTTACGTGGCGGGGATGGCGAAACTCGAGGAACTTCTCGCCTGGTGCACGGACTTGGAAATAGGCACCGTGACGGCGTGGGTACTATCCACCGAAAATCTTCGCCGACCGGCCGAAGAGTTAGATCCGTACTTCGAAGTCCTCGTCGAACTGTTCGAGCGGCTGCCCCGCTTGGCGCAAAGACTTCACTTCTCTCTAACCGTCAGTGGGAGTTTGGACCTCTTGCCCCAAGAACTGGCGCGGGCCGCCAAACAGGCCGTCGACCGGGTCGAGCGCCTAGGCGGTAGCCGCATGACCCTAAATATCGCCCTGTGTTACGGGGGACGGCAGGAAGTGGTCGACGCCTGTCGCTCACTGGTGTCTGACTTAATTGCGCGCGGTACGGCGCCAGACGAACTCGCCGAGTCGATCGACGCCGCCGGACTTTCGCGCAATCTCTACGCCGCCGACTTGCCCGATATCGACTTGGTCATTCGCACCAGCGGGGAGTCGCGCCTCTCGGGCTTCTTGTTATGGCAGTCGGCCTTCGCGGAGTTCGCCTTCGTGGATCCCTACTGGCCGGCCTTTAGAAAAGTTGATTTGCTCCGCGCCCTACGCGACTTCACGCGGCGAGATCGACGTTTCGGCGCCTAGGGCGGTGACGAAGAGTCTCCGCCAGGGCCACTGGCCCGGGTGTTATTAGTCTCAGTTCGCCGGCATTGAGCGGACAGAAACCGACGAAGGCGAGAAGTCCTCGGGCGTGGCGATCGGGCGGCTACACCAACTCGCCGTCATCGCGAGTCGCGGCGGGATCTTTCGAGGGCATCTCCAAGCGATAGCCCACTCCGGGGGAGTTGTGAATCAACTCTCCACTGGGGTCGCTCAGTCGGTGGCGCAGGCGGTGCACGTAAGCGTGCACGTAGTGGGACTCGGCTCCGTATCCCTGACCCCACACCGCGCGCAAAATCATCTGGTAGGTGCAAGTTCGCCCGGCGTGACGAACCAGGAAGGCCAATACCGCGAACTCCTTGGCGGTAAGGTCGATAACTTCGCGGTTAAGGGTCACCTGGTGGTGCGCGAAGTCGATGTGTAGCGCCCCGACGACTACTTCACTCGCCCCCTGGATCGCGGCGCTCGGCCGTACGCGCAGGACGGCCCGAATTCGGGCCTCGAGTTCGCCCATGGAGAACGGCTTCGTCACGTAATCATTCGCGCCACCGTTCAGAGCGGCGATTTTGCTCTCTTCGTCTCCCGTGGCCGAGAGGATGATGATGGGCACGTCGCTCCACTCGCGAATTCGGCGGCTGACTTCGATTCCGTCGAGGTCGGGTAATCCGATGTCGAGCACGACAAGGTCCGGTGACGTCAGGGCCGTCTGGGTCAGGCCCTCGTGCCCGCTGGTGGCGGTGGCCACTTGGTGTTCGCCCGTACGAAGTCCTACCCTTAGTGCGCGCAGTAGCGATGCGTCGTCGTCGATGATAAGAATTTTCGCCACTGTTTAAGTACCAGCGTTCGCGCGCGTGAGTGAGAATACGAAACTGGCCCCCCCACCGGAGGGCTCCTCGTACCAGAGGCGCTCGCCTTGAGCTTCAACGAACGTCGTTGCGATGGTCAGTCCCAGCCCGGCGCGCCCGCCGGTGTTGAACTGGGTGAAGCGGTCAAAGATGGTCGCTCGGTCATTCGGCGCGACGCCCGGGCCGCGGTCGGTGACGGCAATCACGACTCGATCCTCGCGCGACTCGCCGCTTACGGTGATGACGCTTTCGAGGGGCGCGTGGCGCAGGGCGTTGTCGAGCAAATTAACCATCACTTGTCCGGTGAGGACCCGGTCGACGTTGACCGGCCCGAGTGACGCGGCGACACTAACCGAGAGCTGCGAGTCGCGCAGAGTAGTTGACATGACGGCTAGGGCGTCGTCGATCAGTCGCTCCACGGTCGTGACTTCGCGGTGCAAGCTGAGTGCGCCGGCGTCGATCCGCGACATATCGAGGAGGTTCGTCACCAAACGGGTGAGGCGATCGGCCTCTACCTCAATCAAGTGGTGCAGTTCGCGGGCGTCTTCGCTGGAGAGCGCGTCCGCGCGGCCACTCAGGGTCGAAGAGGCGACTTTGATGGTGGCCAGGGGGGTGCGCAGGTCGTGGGAAACAGCGCCCATGAGACCGTGGCGAAACCGGTCAGCCTCTTCCAGGAACCGCGCGCGAACGGCCTGTTCTCTTAGCTGCGCTCGCTCGAGGGCGAGGGCCGCGTCGTTGGCGAAGGTGCGCAGGGCGTCGCGTTCGGAGTTTTGAATGTCGGACCCGCGCATCGCGAGGATGCCTACGGGTCTCTCCGCGGTGGTGAGGGCGATGGTGCGCAGGACCTCTCCTTCGTCGGGCGCCACGCCGACTCGAACGGGCAGTCCGGACTGGGGGTCGAGTTGGCGAAGTTCGTCTTCGCGTAGGGGTGCGCCGGCGCAAGCGGCAACGACGAGTCGGCCATCTTCTAGAACTAGGAGGGAAACCCCGGGAACTTTGAATAGGTTCTGGGCTGAGTGGACAATAGTCTCGAGAAGAACGTCGACCGGTTGACTGCCCACCAACTGTTCTGACACCTCCGAGACTCGTCGTAGGACCTCTTGACCGTGGGTCGCTTCGCTCCGGGTCACCTCGAGGGCGTCTACGATACGCGCCACGAGAACCATGACCACCACGTAGACCACCAGCGGAGTCCAGTTCTGCGCCCGTCCGACACTCAAAGTGCCGTAGGGCTTGATGAAAGCGAAGTCGTAGACCAAAAACCCCGCGGTGACGCTTGCGCACCCGGCCCCGAAGCCCCCCACCGCCGCCCCCACGACGACCGGCACCACCAGGACCAGTGCCACTGTCGAGACGCTGAGGTCGGAACGGATGGGCACCATCGCCGCCCCGCCACCGACGGCGCTCACGACGCCCACTACCGAACCGACGAGTCGCCGCTGCACTCTGTCAGTATCGTACGATTTCTTCTCCCCATCGGCTCGTCGGCCAATGAAGGGAATTTATAGAGCGCCGCCGCCGCGTTAAGAGTCTGTTGAGACGCGTCCCCGCAGACTGGATTAGTGGCCGACGTTTACTCATTGCTAGGAATCGCTGGTTTCGTCGCGTCGATGTTGGCGCTCGCGTGGGCACTGGAGCGGGTATGACACTCTCTCAGGTCCTGCTGCTCGCGATTTCGATTGCGATGTTTGGTTACGTTGGCTTCGCCCTGTTTAAGCCCGAAAAGTTCTAAGTGGGCTTTTTCCTTACCCTCGTCGCGCTCGTGGTGACCCTAGCCGTCACGTGGCGATACTTGGGCTCGTACATGGCGGCGGTTTTCGCGGGACGAGTCCACTTCTTCGCCTTCGTCGAGCGACCGCTCTATCGACTATTGGGCACCGACCCCACGCGCGAGCAAAGCTGGCGGCGATACGGCGCCGCGATGATTGTCTTCTCGGGAGTTTCACTCGTTTTCACGTACGCCATTTTGCGACTGCAAGGTTCCCTCCCCCTTAATCCCCAACACCTCGGTGCTGTTTCTCCCGCTCTCAGTTTCAACACGGCGGTGTCGTTCGTCACCAACACCAACTGGCAGAATTACGCCGGGGAGACGACGATGTCGTACTTCTCCCAGATCGGCGCACTGACCGTCCAACAGTTCGTTTCGCCCGCGGTGGGAATCGCCGTCGCGCTGGTGGTGGTGCGGGGCTTTTCGCGGCGAAACGCCAAGACGGTGGGCAACTTTTGGGTCGACATCACGCGTTGCGCTCTGTATATCTTGTTGCCCGTCGCGTTCGCCTTCGGACTCGTCTTCGTCGCCGAGGGCGCCGTGCAGACGCTCGGCGGTCCCGTCAATATTCACGACGTCCTCAACGGCGTCACCCAGACCATCGCGCGGGGTCCCATCGCCTTTATGGAGTCCATAAAACAGTTCGGCACGAATGGGGGTGGAGCGCTGAACGCGAACTCCGCGGCGCCCTTCGAGAACCCCACGGGGCTCACCAATTTTCTTTCGATTTACCTCCTGCTCGCGATTCCCGTCGCGCTGACCTACACCTTTGGCAAAATGGTCGGCAGCGTTCGTCACGGGATCGCCCTGCTCAGTGTGATGGTTCTCCTTTTTGGTGCGCTAGTAGGTTTGACTAGCTACGCCGAGCACCAGAACAACCCCGCCGTCGCGGCGGCCGGTGTGCCCTCGAGCATTGGAAATACCGAAGGCAAGGAAGTGCGATTCGGCGACACGTCCTCGGCCCTTTTCGCCGTCGCGTCGACGAGTACCTCTACTGGCTCATCGAACTCTTCGTACGACTCTTTCACCCCACTAGGGGGTCTGGGCCTGCTTACGGGGATGATGATGGGGGAGGTCACTCCCGGCGGCGCCGGCAGCGGTCTCTACACCCTGCTGCTCTACGCGATCATCGCGGTTTTCATTGGGGGCCTCATGATTGGGCGAACGCCCGAGTACTTAGGCAAAAAAATCCAGTCCCGGGAAGTGAAACTGTCCGGACTGGGAGCTCTCGTGATGCCCGTCGTGGTGCTCGTGTTAACGGCGCTGGCGGTCTCGCTCGCCGCCGGTCGGGCCGGGCCACTAAACGCTGGTCCCCACGGTTTCACCGAGATTCTCTACTCCCTGACTTCGCAGGGAAACAACAACGGATCCGCGATGGCGGGACTGAGTGGCAATTCGCCCTTCTATAACGTCGTGGGGGCCATCGCGATGCTGCTCGGTCGATTCGCGATCATCATTCCGGCTCTCGCGCTGGGCGGATCGTTGGCGGCGAAGGACGTTGTACCCGAGTCCTTGGGAACTTTTCGGACCGACAACGCGATGTTCGTTGGTCTCACCGTCGCCGTTGTCGTCATTATCGGCGGACTTACCTTTTTCCCCGCCGTGTCCCTCGGCCCCGTAGTCGAACAGCTCAGCCACGGCCGGTTCTTTCCGTGAGGCCGACCGAAAAACAACGTTCGGAGGATTCGACGCGTGCGGTGGCGAGATCTCGCGCACTGCTCGATCGAACGGTCCTCGTTCCGGCTCTGCGTGACGCGATAAGAAAATTCAATCCGGTGAACCAGGTCAGAAACCCCGTAATGTTCGTCGTTCTCGTCGGGTCATTTATCTCCCTAATCGAAGCGGTCGCTCACCCGGGCACGTTCACTTGGTCAATCACCGTCTGGCTCTTTTTGACCGTGCTGTTCGCGAATTTCGCCGAAGCCATGGCGGAGGGGCGGGGCAAGGCCCAGGCCGACACGCTGCGCAAGATGCGCACCGATACGGCCGCGCGGCGGCTCCTCGCCGACGGCGCCGAGGAGCGGGTGTCCGCCGCCGAACTGCAAAGGGGTGACTTAGTGGTCTGCGAGCCCGGCGACGTAATCCCCTCCGACGGCGAGATAGTCGAGGGTATCGCCTCGGTGGACGAGTCGGCTATTACCGGAGAGTCCGCCCCCGTCATACGCGAGTCCGGGGGCGACCGTTCGGCGGTCACCGGGGGCACGAAGGTCCTCTCGGACAAGATCGTCGTAAGAATTACCGCCGAACGAGGGCAGACCTTCGTCGATCGCATGATCGCTCTCGTGGAGGGAGCCAATCGGCAAAAGACGCCCAACGAGATCGCCCTGACGATTCTGCTCGCCGTCCTCACCATAGTGTTCATCCCCGTCGTCGTCACTCTCGTCCCGTTCGCCCACTACGCCAATTCGACGGTCTCAGTGGTGGTGTTGGTGGCGCTGCTGGTCTGTCTCATTCCCACGACAATTGGGGCACTGTTGTCGGCCATCGGAATCGCCGGGATGGACCGACTGGTTCAACGAAACGTTCTCGCCATGAGCGGTCGCGCCGTGGAGGCGGCGGGTGACGTCCAGACTCTGCTACTCGATAAAACCGGGACCATCACACTCGGGAACCGAATGGCGGCTGCCTTTCACCCAGTTGACGGGCACGACGAGTACGACGTCGCCGACGTCGCGCAGCTTGCGTCGTTAGCCGACGAAACGCCCGAAGGTCGATCTATCGTCGTTTTGGCCAAAAATCGATACGACCTGCGCGAGCGTCCCCTGGATGGGGAACACACTTTCGTTCCCTTCAGCGCGACGACCCGAATGTCCGGGCTCGACCTCGGGGGCCGTTCTATCCGCAAGGGCGCCGGCGAGTCGGTTAAGCGCTGGGTGGTTCAACGCGGCGGGAGTGTGCCGGTCGATCTCGACGCCATCGTCGAGCGAGTGTCGCGCGAAGGGGCTACCCCCCTCGTCGTGGCGGACGGTACCGAGATCTTGGGGGTAGTCGAGCTAAAAGATGTCGTGAAGCTGGGCATTCGTGAGAAGTTCGATGAGATGCGGCGAATGGGGATTCGCACGATCATGATTACCGGCGACAACCCGATTACCGCGGCGGCGATCGCCCAAGAGGCCGGCGTCGATGATTTTTTGGCCGAGGCCACACCCGAAGCGAAGATGGCGCTCATCAAGGAACAGCAACGGGGGGGCCGGCTCGTCGCGATGACCGGTGACGGCACCAACGACGCGCCGGCCCTCGCCCAGGCTGACGTGGGCGTAGCCATGAACAGCGGGACCAGCGCCGCGAAGGAAGCCGGCAACATGGTCGACTTGGACTCCAATCCGACCAAACTGGTCGATATCGTCGAGATTGGTAAGCAGTTGCTTATAACGCGGGGATCGCTGACCACGTTCTCAATCGCCAACGACGTCGCTAAGTACTTCGCCATTATTCCCGCCCTCTTCGCGGCGACGTACCCTCAACTGAACGCGCTCAACGTTATGCACCTACACAGTCCCCAGAGCGCCGTTCTCTCCGCGGTCATCTTTAACGCACTGGTAATCGTGGCGCTCATCCCACTCGCCCTGCGCGGAGTGCGCTACCGCGCGTCGGGCTCGGCCTCACTGCTTCGTCGCAACGTATTGATCTACGGGGTCGGGGGCGTCATCGTTCCCTTCGTGTTCATCAAGCTCATTGACTTAGCGCTAGTTGCGCTACACGCCTATTAGGAGGAAGAAGAGATGCTCACGCACTTACGTCGTTCGCTGGTCATGGCCGTGGGTTCGGTTTTACTGTTCGGCTTCGCGTACGCGTTCGCCGCCACCGGCGTGGCGCAACTGCTCTTTCCCTACCAAGCCAGCGGGTCGGTCGGCGTCAACGGATCCACCCTTATTGGTCAAAATTGGTCGAGCCCGAGGTGGTTTCACGGAAGACCCGACGACACGGGTCCGTACGCAGCGAACCGCGCTAGGAATGTTAGTGGCGGCGACAACCCCCTCGTCGCCAACGGAGTGGCGGGCTCCTCCGGGGCGACCAATCTCGGACCGCGCTCTAAGACCTTGCTCGCCAACACCCGCGCGCTCGTCGCGTACTGGCGTCACCTCGGCGTCGTTCCGACGCCCGACTTAGTGACGACGTCGGGCAGCGGCTACGACCCCGACATCGCCGCCCGCGACGCCATCGCCCAGATTCCCATGGTCGCGCGAGCCACGGGGCTGGCGCCGAGCCGCCTGCGAACGCTGATCAGTCGGCAAACCCATCCGGCTCAGTGGGGGTTTCTCGGCAGCGGTTACATCGACGTTCTCCAACTCAACGAGGCGCTCGCGCGCATGGAGTCCTAGGTCGCCGTGCGAGGGGGCGAGCCCATGTCAACGGTAACGCGGCCCGGCCCCCCCGACACGGGCACCGTGCGCGGGGAAGCGCACTTCTCTACGGTTGGCCTTGGGGTTGGCGGCCCGTCACCGCGAAACACGGCGCTCTGATCAGTGAGCCGCGGAACTCTGCGCGTGTATCTCGGTGCGGCCCCGGGGGTAGGTAAGACCTACCGCATGCTTGACGAAGGGTGGCGTCGACGCGAAAGGGGCACCGACGTTGTCATTGGGTACGTGGAGACCCACGGTCGAGCCCTGACGCAGGCTCAAGTGCGCGACCTCGAAGTGGTGCCCCGATGCACCGTCGATTACCGAGGCGCCCGGTTGGAAGAGATGGACCTCGAGGCGGTGTTGGCACGACGGCCCGCGGTCGCGCTCGTGGACGAGCTGGCTCACACCAACGCACCCGGAAGCGTCCACGATAAGAGGTGGCTCGACGTGGTGGCTCTACTGGAAGCCGGCGTCGACGTGATTACGACCGTAAACATTCAGCACCTGAAATCGGTAAATGACGTCGTCGTTAAGATCACCGGCGTCGCGCAAAACGAAACGGTACCCGACGCGGTCGTCAGGGGCGCGCAGCAGATTGAACTAGTCGACGTTACCCCCGAGGCTCTGCGGCGACGAATGGCGCACGGCAATATCTACTCGGCCGACCAGATCGATGCGTCGTTGTCGAATTTCTTTCGCGTGGGCAACCTGAGCGCACTACGGGAACTGGCCCTCTTGTGGTTGGCGGACCGCGTGGAGGACGCGTTGCAACGCTACCTCGACGTTCACGAAATCGGCGGCGCGTGGGAGACGCGTGAACGGCTCGTAGTGGGCGTATCGGGGTCGCGCCACGATGAGACACTGCTGCGCCGGGCCGCGCGCATGGCCACGCGCAGCGGTGCTCAGATCATCGCGGTCCACGTCGAGCGGTCCGACGAGGGGGCGGCGCGAGACTCTGACACCATACGGACGCGTCAGCTCTGTGAAGAGGTCGCGGGTCGATTCGTGGACGTGGTGGCCGACGACGTCGCCGAAACGCTCATCGAGGTAGCGCGCCGCGAGCGGGGCACGCAACTCGTCGTTGGTTCGGGGGGTCCGCGCTCGAGTTGGCGCCCTCGGGGAGCCGTCGTTGCGCGCCTGCTCGCCTACGGCGGTGACTTCGACGTCCACGTCATTGCTACGCGGGACACCACCTTTCATCGCCGTGAGGTAAGTCGCCCGGGACGCGGGCCCAAGATTCAATGGGCGGTCGGTGCGGGCTTGGGCGCCGCGATCGCGGGTGTGATTTGGCTCGCCGTGGCGCGGCTCGGTGGTGGCGCGGCGGCGCTGACCTGGGCACTCGCCGCCGCGCTGGCGGCAGCGACGACCTGGGAACTGCGGCGTCGACGGGACTACGAGAAACGCGCCCGGTCCCTAAGGTACCTACTCTCTGCGGTCCTGGTCGCGCCGGGGGTGGACGGGGACGCGGAGGCGGTAGTTCTCGACGCGGCGCGCACTTACTTTCGAGCATCGGCGGTCACTCTCACGGAATTATCAGTTGTCCGTAGCGACGTGGCCGACCATGGGACGAATGCAGAGACCTTCGCACTCGACGAGCGCGAAGCTATGTCGATTCGCGGAGTGAAAGTGAGCCGCGTCGATCGTCCGCTCGCCGTCGACCTGGCCCGTTGGTTGAGGGAGCGGCGGCTGCGCGCCGGAGACCCCAACTCCGAAGGCTCCGAACCGCGACGGGTCCAGGCGAGAGTCGCACCGACCTTGCGAGCGGTCGCGAAAGATCTCGATGGTCCCACGTCGCGCATGGCGAGAACGGTGGGGGCGCTGGTCGACGGGGTGTCGAGCGCTCCCGCCGTGACGCAGCGCCAGCGTATGCGTGCCTTAGCGGCGGAGGTCGACCAGCTGGGAAAATGGCGAGATGATCTGGAGCGGCTTGCGCGTCTCGAGGCGGGGGAGATCTCGCCCCACTTCGAAACGGTGTCCGTCGGCGCGATAGTCGAGCGAGTCTTAAGGGACCTGGGTGAGGGAACTAGACCCATGCGCGTCGACGTGCCCGAGGATCTACCCGAAATAATCAGCGACGCCGAGTTGCTCTCCTCAGCACTTCTCGTCGCAGTGCGAAACGCCAAACGGTTCACCGCCCGCGCGCGGCCCGTTCGCGTCACGGTGGGTACGACGGCGACGTCGGTGGAGATTCTGGTCATCGACAGTGGACCCGGCATCAGCGCCGAGCGTCGCGCGGCACTATTGGAAGGTCCGGGAACCTTCGGCGAATCGGACGGGGTATGCGTTGGACTCAGGCTCGCCACTGGCCTTACGCGTCTTTTGGGGGGCCAGTGGCTCTTCGAGGACACTCCCGCGGGCGGCCTCACGGTCGTCCTCGCTCTTCCCCTCACGAGGTGAGGGGAAGAGCGAGGACGACCGCCGCTCGAATAGTCGCCCCGCCCGTTCGCACCCGGGGGCCGTGCACTTCGCGAGGATGCCTCCCGATTACTTCCGGGCGGCCAACTACTTGACGATGATTGTTCCCATCATGAACTGGTGAATGGAACAGATGTAGTGGTAGATGCCGGGCTTCTTGGGGGCCCTAAAGCTCTTGGTTTGGCGGGGCGCAATGTCGCGGGTATTAAAGGCGTGATTGACCGCGGTCAGCGTGTGGTCGACCGAGTCGTAGTTGGTCACTTTGATCGTGGCGCCGGGGGCGACCTTGATTATCGAGGGCTTAAACATGAAGTTGGAGATCTTCACTACGTCGGGTCGCACTCGCACTTCGGCGCTCGACGCGGAGCCGGTCGCTACGGCGAGACCCGCGCCTCCCAGGAGTAGGGCACTGGTGAGGGCCCAGGCGGTAACTCGCTGGGAGACGCGGGACATCTCGCTACACCGCCTTCGAAGTAGCGCTGAAGGCGAGGGGTTGGCCGGCCGGGTTCTGCGCGCCGGGGTACTCACCCAGCACGTAGTAGAGAATCGCGATGTGTTGCATCTCGACGGGCTGGATAGACGCTGACAGACCAATCGCTTCGGTGCTCATCAACTTCGACGTCTCCACCTGGTAGGTCTCGGCGGCGATAGTTTCGAGCAACAGGGCCAGATTCGCCAACTCCACCACGTTCGTCACCTTGGCGAAGTCGGACTTCACGGTGGGGGTGAGCGTGGGGTTGGTCGTGGTGACGCGGGCCTTGCCGTGAGCGCGCAGCACCGCGTTCCACGCCGTCGCGTGTTGGGTGTGCTGAGCGCGGGCGGTCGTGGCGAACGTCGCCACCGCGGGGGGCACGGTGCCGAGCTTGCCGGCGGTAGCCGCCGAGAGTCCGGCCGTGTAAGCGAAGACCGCCAGATTCTCTAACGACGCCGCCACTGCGGCGACGGCGAGGTCACCCTTTAGCCCGCTTGGGGGAAAGACCGACGCTTCGCGCGAGTCTTTCGTCGCGGCCTGCGAGGGGCGGGTCAGCGCCCCGGCGAGCGACGGCGCCCCCACGCTCAGCAGGGCCGCTCCGCCCACCGCGGCCGCGCCGGCCCCGAACAGGAAGCGGCGGCGACTGGAGTGTTGGTTGAGCGCGGTTTCGGCGTGGTGCGCGTCAATCATTCGCTCCACCCCTTCCCACATGGCGGGCATGCCGAGATCGTTGTGCATCTCGTCTAGTTCACGCGTCATTCGTTGGAGTTCGGCTTCGGTCCCCACGAATGTTCTGGACTGGTTCTTCTTCATCTGACTGCTCCTTGGCTAGCGGGTGCGGCACTGTTGGTCTTGTAGAAGGGATTGGGAAAGCCGACCTTGCCCGCCACGGAGGGCAGCGACGCGGCCGTTCCGGGGGCGAGCGAGATCAACTGCGGTGCGCCGGCCGTCAGTAGGGCCTGCACGGCTAAGAGGACGGCGACGTGTTGCGCTTCGACGCCCATGATGCTCGCGAACAGCGCCCGGTTGGGTCGCGAGGCCGTGAGGGTCGTGTCCTTGACGTACGTCTCGGCCGCGATGTTCTCGAGCTCGAGCGCGAGCCCGACGACGCCGAGCGTGCCCTGAGCCGCCGTGGCGCCACTCAGACTTTTGACCGCCCGGTCGACCACGGGAACGAAAGCCGGGTCGGGCTTAGTCTGGGGCCGCGCGCGCAGGGAACGAAGCGCCGAGTTGAAGGCGGCCGCGTGCTCAGCGTGCTGGGATCGGGTGACGGTAGCGAACTTCGCGACTACCGGGTTGGCGGAGGATCCGCCAATGTAGGGCAGCGTCAACGCGGTCGTGTACGTCGCTACGGCCAGGTTCTCGATCGAGGCCGCCGTCTGGAGGAGCTGGACGTCGCGCGACGTGGTGGCGTAGGCGCTCGACGCGAGCGCACCTACGAGTACGGCGCCCCCGGCTACCCCGAGGATTGTGGCGCCCCCGAGGCTGGCGGCCAGGGAGCGGCGCTGATCGTCGTGGAACGCGCGGTTGGCCGCGACGTCGTCGTCGGGTTCGGACCGGCTCATGTCGACGAACTCCTCGAGCGCCTCACTGGTGGGGCGGAGGGCGTCCGCCTGCAGGTCCTGAGACTCTTCGAGCAGCTCACTGAGCGCTCTGGGATCTGGAATCATCATCTCTCCTTTGGTAGCTTCGCGACTTATTCGATGCCCCGGCCGGCGCGGATGTCGAAATTTTTTCGTCGACACCACTAGGGTCGTAGCGAGCGAACTCTTCGACATCCGCCGCGGCGCCGACTCCGAATAGGACTCGTATGGACGACTTAAGCGAAGTCAGCGACGCCCAGCTGGTCACTCTCGTGGCCCGCTACAGCGAAGTGGCGCTGGCCGAGATCTATCGCCGTCACGGCGGCGCCGTCTTTGGGCTGGCCAGTCGAGTCCTCTCCAACACTTCCGAGGCGGAAGACGTCGTCCAAGAAGTCTTCTTGCGCCTGTGGAACAGCCCCGAGCGGTTCGATCCCTCCCGAGGCAATCTCCGCTCGTACCTACTCACCCAGTCCCACGCGCGCGCGGTGGACACTATTCGGTCCCTTAACGCGAAGCGGCGACGCGAAATCAACGACGCCCACGCCGTCGCGCGCGCCGGCTACGACTTGCAACACGAAGCTTGGGACCTAGTCATGTCCGAAGAGGTGTCGCGAGCCCTCGCGACACTGCCCGACGACGAACGACGCGCGATCGAGCTCGCGTACTTCGAGGGACACACCTACGTACAGGTCGCCGCTATTCTCAACGAGCCCGAAGGCACCATCAAGGGGCGAATACGAAATGGCATGCGGCGAATGCGCGGTGAACTCGCGCGCCGAGGAGTTCAAGGAGCGGACCGTTGACCCACGACGAAGCCTACGAACTGCTCGCGCCGCTCGCCCTCGACGCGCTCGACGCCGTCACGCGCCTCGACGTGGAGCGTCACGTCCTTGAGTGTCTGCGCTGTCAAGGTGAACTGGACACGCTACGCGAAGTGGCGTCCGCGATGGGAACGACGTACCGAGATCCGCCGCCCGAGCTGTGGGAGAAGATCGCCGGGCGACTCTACGAGCGACCGAAGGGGGAACCGTCCTCGCTGCCCGTTCTGGTGCCCAACGACCGGATCGTACCGATCGGGCTAGTACGGGCCGGGCGCGTTAGCGCGCGGACCCGCGGTTACGTGGCCGCGGTGTCGGCCGCGGCGGCCGCCATCATCGTCGCGCTGGCCGTAAGTCTGGGCAGCGCCCACGGTCAGATAGCCAACCTACAAAGTGCGCTCAATAAGTCCAATGAAAATCCGGTGCTCAGTGCACTAACGACGCCGGGCCACCAGATCGTGACGCTTCGTAACGGCCAGCACCACACGGTCGCGACGTTCGTGGTGTTGCGCAGTGGGCAGGGTTACCTCGTGAGAGACGCCATGCCCGCGCTGAACAACAACAAGACTTACCAACTATGGGGGATCGTCAACGGCGCACCGGTGTCCATCGGAGTCATGGGCCCATCCCCGTCGCAGGTCAGCTTTACCCTCGTCAGTTCGCCGAGCCCGAGCGCGCTCGCGGTAACGGTTGAGCCGGCCGGAGGGTCGCTAAAGCCGGCGCGGTCGATTTTGGCCGAGGGTGCGGTGTAGCGACCGCCACCGAGTCGCGCCGGTCACAACGGAGATTCGCGGTCCCCGGGTTGATCCGTGCCACGATGTCCTGTGACCAATACCGAAGCCGCCCGGCTCGTCGCGCGCGGTGAGCGGCTCGAGTACCTGACCCTTTGGTGGAACGTCGTGGGCGTCGTCGTTCTCGCCGTCGCCGCGCTCGCGGCGACTTCGGTGGCGCTCGCCGGCTTCGGACTGGACAGCGTGATCGAGATCGGGGCCTCGCTCGTGGTGCTGTGGGAACTGCGCGGCGATGAGGGGCCGAGACGGCGCCGGGCCCTCGGACTACTCGCGGTGGCCTTCGGTGCACTCGCGCTCTACCTGAGTGCCCAGGGCGCCGTGGTTATTTGGACTGGCCACCACGCCGGTCCCAGTGACCTAGGTCTCGCTTGGACGGCGGCGACGGCTCTGGTGATGTGGCGGCTCGCGGGGGCGAAGAGTCGCGTTGGCGAGGCGCTCGGAAACGCCGTCTTAGTCGGTGAGGGCCACGTGACGAGGGTTGACGCGATTCTCGCCGCCTCGGTCTTCGTGGGGGTGGTGGCTAACGCCACCCTCGGCTGGTGGTGGGCGGACCCGGCGGCGGGTTTCGTGCTCGTCTTCTACGCGGTGCGCGAGTCGCACTCACTCTGGCGCGCCCGTGGGGAGTCGTGAGTGCTCACAATCTACGGGCTCGTGGCGGTCTCGATAATGCTGTTCGCCTACGCGCTCGAACGGCGCGGGCGGCTTTACGTCGCCCTCTTCGCGCTGGGGTGCGTGGCCGCGAGCGTCTACGGTTTCCTCGCCGGGACCTGGCCCTTTGGCGTCGTGGAGATCGTCTGGGCCGCCCTCGCGTGGCGCCGATATCGACAGTGGCGCGAGTAGTCTACGCGGCCCGCGGTGCCGCCCTAACGCCGCGAGAACCACTGGCTATAGTTTTGAACTGATGACTCGCGCGCTCGAACAGACCGAACTGCTCAGCCCCGTCACCGATGCGACACCTAATTCGAGTCGCGAAGTCACCGTTCGCCTCGAGGGGGTTACCAAGGTCTTTGAGGGTGCCCCCGCCGTGGACGACCTCTACTTAGAGATCTTCGACGGCGAATTTTTTAGCCTTCTCGGACCCTCGGGCTGCGGAAAGACGACCACCCTGCGCATGCTGGGGGGCTTCGAAGAGCCGACGTCGGGTCGGATATACCTCGGTGGTCGTGACGTCACGTATCACGCGCCGTATCACCGTGACGTCAATACCGTATTTCAGTCCTACGCGCTCTTTCCCCACCTCAACGTTTACGAAAACGTGGCCTTTGGACTGCGGCGACGTCGGCTCGCAAAGTCGCAGGTCGCGGAGCGAGTCGGGAAGATCTTGGAGATCGTAGATCTGCCCCACTTCGAGAAGCGCCGCGCCGCGCAGCTATCGGGGGGCCAACAGCAACGCGTCGCGCTGGCGCGCGCGCTCGTGAACGAGCCAAAACTACTCCTCCTGGACGAACCGATGTCGGCGCTGGACGCCAAACTGCGCCGCCAGATGCAAATTGAGTTGAAGCGAATTCAAACCCAGGTCGGTATTACCTTTTTGTACGTCACGCACGACCAGGAGGAGGCGATGACGATGTCGGACCGCCTGGCCGTAATGCGCGCGGGCCGGATTGAGGGTATCGGCGCGCCGCGCGACGTCTACGACACCCCGACGACCGAGTTCGTCGCCAGTTTTCTCGGCGCGTCTAACCTTCTGGCCGGCGCGGTGACGGCTCGCGACTCCCAAGAGACGGCCGTTACGCTGAGCGACCACAGTGTGCTGCGCGTGCCGTCGGCGCGGGTGGGTGACCTCGGGGAGTCGACGGCGATCAAAGTGGGGATTCGTCCGGAAAAGATCAACATCGCGAACGAGGCGGCGCCGGTGCCCGAGAGTCATAACCACCTGAGGGGACGGGTGCGCGTTTCGACGTTCACGGGCGTGGGTAACCAGTACCTCGTCGACACCGAGGCCGGCGCCGAAGTCACGGTCTACGCGCAAAACATCGGACACGACGCGGCGCCGCGCAGCGGCGAGTCGGTCGTACTCGTGTGGCCGGTGGAGCACACGTTCGCGGTGCGCCCGTTGGAAATCGGTAGTAATCAAAGTGAATCAGCTAATGAGGGAGAGTAAGTAATGTCGGATCAAGGAAACAGTCCTGAAGCGACGGGAATCGACCCCTCGTTTTTCCGCGGGTTAACTCAACCGCGGCTCACCCGTCGTCAGATGCTCACCGCCGCCGGGGCGGGGGTGGCTTCGACCATGTTTTTGGGCGCCCGCGACGCTTCGCTCGCCGGAGCGTCGACGTCGGCGAAGGTCGGTTCGTCCAAGTGGTGGGGTGAGCAGAAGTTAAACCACCAGTTGGTTTTCGCCAATTGGCCTTACTACATTGACATCGTCAACGGAAAACACCTCACGCTCGAGCACTTCACCGCCACCACGGGCATCAAGGTCACCTACGACGAAGTGATACAAGACAACGCTTCTTTTTACGCCAAGATCCGGCCCGAGCTGCAGGCCGGTCAGTCGACCGGTTACGACATCGTCGTCATGACTAACAACAACCCCGAACTGGGGTACCTCATCGAGTCCAACTGGCTGGTGCCGATCGATCACTCGAAAATGGTGAATTTCTATAAGTACGCGAGTCCGCTGGTGAAGAACCCCCCCTACGACCCGGGCAATAAGTACTCGATGGTGTGGCAGTCGGGTTGGACGTCGGTGGCTTACAACTCGAAGCTCGTGAAGGACCCCGGCGACAGTGTCCAGATCCTCTTCGACAAGAAGTACGCGGGCAAAGTGGGCATGTTGAGCGACCCCTTCGAGCTCGGCAGCGTCGGCCTGCTGGCCATTGGCGTCGAGCCGGCCAAGTCCAAGGAGTCCGACTGGTCTAAGGCCGCGACGAAACTGCAAAAGCAAAAGAGCGACGGCATCGTCCAGGCCTACTACGACCAGAGTTACATTCAGCACCTAAAGAACGGCGACACCGTGGTCTCCCAGTGCTACTCCGGGGACATCTTCCAGGCCAACCTCAACAGCAAGTATAAGGACTTGACCCTCATGATTCCCAAAGAGGGTCTCATGATCTGGCACGACAACATGGTCATTCCGTTGCACGCCGCTAACCCGCTCGACGCCATGACCTGCATGGACTACTACTACAGCCCCATTACG
>JAKBAB010000115.1 GCA_021815645.1 Actinomycetes bacterium | reverse complement strand
AGAATCCCACCCACTAATTGGACGGTGAAACCGACCACGGCCGCCGCGGTCGCGCGCCGACGCAACAAAGTAATCACCATCGCGAGCTGCACGAGGGCGCCGATGACCCCCGTGGTCATGTGGGCCCAATTGAGGAAAGCGCCCGCGCTGTAAGGGGTAAGTAACAAAACGATTAGCACGACCGCGATTACGCGCATACCAACCCAGGACATCGAGTCGAGTCCCGCTCGCTGGAAGAGCGTTGACGCGCGCCACAGTCCCACCGCGGCCGAGGCGTACGCGAAGATCGCGAAGGCCACCGTGCGCAGGTGAACTCCGTAGTAGGAGATCCCGGAGTTTTGGGCTTCGTGATTGTGCACGAGCAGTACGCACCAGGCGAGGGTGGTGAAAAAAATGGCCTGCGTAATAACCAGGGTTTTCCGCGCCCTTTGGGCGAGGGGCTCGGAGAGAGTGCGCGACGCCTCGGTCGTCTCTCGACTCTCCACGGGCCGAACTCGTTACGAAACGAATCGCGCGCGCGAGGCGCTCAGCTCGGCCAACGCTTCACTTCGACCCACGTAGTTCTCAATCTTGACCCATTTACCCTCGTCGAGGTCCTTGTATACGGTGAAGAAGTGGCTGATTCTGTCGAGAACTCTACGCGGCACGTCCCCAATATCTGAGGCGTCACGCCACTGCGGGTCGTAAGTGGGTACGGTGATGAGTTTCTCGTCCCGGCCCTTTTCGTCGGTCATTACGCACATACCAAGTACCTTTACTTCGATGAGGCACCCGGGGAAGGTGGGGTACTCAGTCAGTACCAGGGCGTCGAGGGGATCGCCGTCGCCGCCCAGCGTGTCGGGAACGAAGCCGTACTCCGCCGGGTAACCCATGGATACCACGAGGTGGCGGTCCAACTTGATCGCGTGCGTCTCGTGGTCGTACTCGTACTTGTTTTGGCCACCGCGCGGTATTTCGACGATGACATTTACCGATTCCATGACAGCTCCTTGGTCGCGTGGGTCGAGCGGCGGCGACTCGCTCAATCGTAGTCAGCGAGAGCGGGTTCCCGGGACGGTGGGACCCTCCGAGCCGGGCCGGCCACGGTTCTAGACTCGAAGACGCGATAGCAACGAGGGTGAGGGAGTTCGTGGAACGGGTAGGAGTAGTTGGGTGCGGCCTTATGGGCTCGGGCATCGCCGAAATCGCGGCGCGCGCCGGGGCCCACGTCGTGGTCGTCGAACGAGACCGCGCGGCCCTCGAGAGCGGGAGAACCCGGATCGAAAAATCCCTTACTCGCGCCGTGGCCTCAGGCAAGGTCCCCGAAGGGGAGGCCGAGGGGGCGCGAGATCATCTCAACTTTTCACTGGACTACGGCGACCTCGGAGACCGAGAGATAGTCGTCGAGGCCGTCGCGGAGAACGAATCGATAAAGATTGACGTCTTTCGCACCCTCGACGCGGTCGTAGCCGACCCCCTCGCAATTTTGGCGACTAACACCTCGTCTATCCCGATCATCAAACTGGCCATGGCCACGAAACGTCCCGAGCAGGTAATCGGGATGCACTTCTTTAACCCCGTGCCGGTCCTGAAGCTCGTGGAGCTAATTTCGTCCCTGCTGACGAGTCCCGACACCGCGGAGCGGTCGCGCGCCTACTGCACCGAGCACCTGAGCAAGCGCGTGATTACTTCTCCGGACCGGGCCGGTTTCGTGGTTAACGCCCTCCTGATCCCCTACCTTCTCTCAGCCATCCGGATGCTGGAATCGGGATTCGCGAGCGCCGAGGACATTGACGTGGGGATGATGGTCGGCTGTGCTCACCCGATGGGCCCCCTCGCTCTCACTGATCTCATCGGACTCGACACAACTATGGCGGTCGCCGAGTCCCTCTACGAAGAGTTCAAGGAGCCGCACCTCGCTCCCCCGCCGCTTCTTTCACGCATGACCCAGGCCGGCCTCATGGGCCGCAAGTCCGGTCAAGGTTTTTTTTCGTACCGTTCGTGACGGCCACGCCCGACAAGATTGAAACCCTCGCCCAACCATGACGCGTCGAGCGACCACGCACCTACTACCATTCCCACCGCGCCCAGTGAGGGCGCGACTACACCGGGAGACAACAATGAAGACCGTTAGGCGCCTCGCCCTCGTCACGACTCTCCTCGCGGGGCTCTCGAGCGGAGCCCTCGCGAACATCACCGCCGGCGCGGCATCCTCGCCCACGAGACTCCTCTCGTGTGCGAACGCGACGGTCGTGAGGCCGAGTAACTTCGTTCTGACCTGCGCCGATGGCTATACGCGGCTCGTGGCGACGCGCTGGTCGATCTGGTCGTCGAGCGAAGCCGTGGGCGCCACGACGTTCGTGACGAATCTCTGCACCCCGAACTGCGTTTCGTCTCAGAGCTCGCGCTACACCCACGCTTCGGTCCGACTTTTCGCTCCGAGCGCCACCCGCCACGGGACTCTCTTCTCTCGACTAGTGGTGCACTACCGCGCCCGGGGGGTGGCTAAGACCTTCACATTTTCCTGGCTAGGGGACCCAGCCTTCTAACCAGCGGCGCGTGTCGCGCGCAGTCTCAGTCCACCGTCTACGCGTTCTATTTCCATGGCGAAGTCGAAGCGGTCGACGTCCGTCGCGAGTTCGATGTCGTCCACCCCTACGTCGGGTGGCCCAATGTCGCGCAGTGCCCGGGCCCACTGAGTCGACGCGACCAATTTGGCCGTACTTCTCGCGCGCAACGGCTCGCCTCGACGAGCCCGCTCGACGAGCTTCGCCGTTAAATAGTCGTCCTCGCCGCTCCCTAGTTCGTCTCGGCGGCGCCCGGAAATTACGTACGTGACCGCCGATTCCGTGGCGAGGGCGCGGGCCGTCGCCGACGCGCAAACGAGACTAGTCGCGAATAGCCGTTCCGCCGAAACGGCCGCGAGGGCCCCCTGGGTGCCCGAGGACGTCCGTTGGACGAGGACCTTACCGATGAGGTCGGCGTGGTTCATCGCGGTCGGCGAGTTCGGGAAGTCGAATACGACCGGTCGCCGCCCGTTCTCCTCGCCGACGGTGAACACTCCCGGCTCCCTCGAGGCCCGCTCGAGAGCTTCGTCGACCGTGGCGACCAGCCAGATGGCCCTTACCCCCCGCGCAATCGCGTAGGCGGCAGTCGAAAATGCTCTGAGCACGTCAACCACGACGACGGCACCGCCTACATCGGCTACTTCGTGTGACGAAAGGTATCTGGTCACTGCGCGCGAGCGGCGCGGCCGCTCGCGCGCGTCACGCTAAAACCGCGACGAATCACCAGCCCACTCGGCCATCGACGAGTTCACGGATGAGGTCAGCGTGTCCGTTGTGCCGGGCGTACTCCTCCGTCATGTGGGCGTAAATCCAGCGAAGAGTGCACGGGCCCTCGCGGTGAGTGCCCACGGCGTCGAGCGCCCGCCCGAGGGCGGCGGCCCGACTGGCCGCGCACTCGTGTTCCCACGTGGCCAAGTCGTCTTCCCATCTTGCGTCGTCGAGGGGGAACAAATCGGCGTCGTCGTTCTGCGGGTCGTCCCAGATGTGAGTCAGCGTGCCGTCGTTGAGCAGTACGCGACGAAACCAGTGGCGCTCGACTTCGGCCATGTGTCGCACCAACCCGTGCAACGACAACTTCGACGTGGGAATGGGTCGCGCCTTTCTTTCGTGGTCAGCGAGCCCCTCACACTTAAGCAGCAGTGTCATCCGGTGAAAGTCGAGCCAAGCCTCGTACATTTCTCGTTCGCCGAGCTCGAAAGAGGGCTCGGTGCGTCGAGGGTCCACTAAGTCATCCACCATCACGTTCTCCCTAGCCTCATGTCCGCAACCTAACTTACCGCTGGCCGTAGCGAAGCGCGTTCTAAGTAACGGCTCGACGTGTCTCGTAGCGCTGGTCCAGGTGTGCTCCATCAAGCAATACCGCCGCCAGGCGGTCTACGGCGTCGTAGACGTCCACGTAGCGCACGTACAGGGGAGCGAAGCCAAAACGGGCGATATCGGGTGCGCGAAAATCTCCTACGACGCCGACGGCGGCTAGCGCCTGGATGATTCCGTAGCTGTCCCGGTGACGCAGAGCGATCTGGCTAGCCCGTCGGGCGTGATCGCGCGGCGTCACGATCTCGAACACTCCGGGCAGAGTACTCTCCACGAGTTCGACGAAGAGGTCACTCAGGGCGAGGCTCTTGGACCGAACTTGGTCTATCGTGACCCGGTCCCAAATATCTAGCGCTCCGTCGAG
>JAKBAB010000114.1:2240-4263 GCA_021815645.1 Actinomycetes bacterium | reverse complement strand
TCGAACCGTTACGACTCGTCACTCACTCGCAGTATCGCTAGCGCCTGTCGGGGACAGCCCCGCACGGCGAAGTGCGCGGACTCGAGAGCGTTCTCATCAGTTAGTGCCGTGGGGCGAGTCGTTACGATGGGGTAGCCCCACTCGTCGACGCTCACGAGGTCCGGAGCCAACTCCGCGCAGTGACCGAAGCCGTCACACAGTATGGGGTTAACCCGCAAGAGGAACTCTCCGGTCCTTCGTCTCACTCCCACACGAGCTCTTCTTCACGTTCGAGTAGCGGCACGGTGGCGAAGTGTTCAGTGGACGCGCTGGCGGCGCAGGCGAAGCCGGCTCGATGGGCGGCGACGTCCTCGACGAACGTGGTCATCGCCGAGCGAACCAGTCGCACCACGCCGTCGGGGTGGCGGCAGGCTCCGCGTCCCTCAATGGCGCCACAGCGCTCGATGAGTCGGTCGTGGGCGCCGTCGGCGTCGCGTACACCGCGCACTAGGCGCTCTAGGTCGCTGGCCAGCGCCGGTAGCCCGAAGGCGCACGGGCCGCACTGGCGGGCGCTCTCGTGGGCCATCCACTTGACGATACGGTGGGTCTCCAACAGCCCGCAGGCCCCTTCGGGCAGGACGACCAGAACTCCCGCGCCGACGGAAACGCCGACGCGTTGGAGTGATTCGTTGGCGAATGGGAGGTCGAGGTCTCGGCCCGCCAGCCAACTGCCCCCGTACCCGCCAACGAGTACGGCCCGGGGACTCCCGTCGGCGCCGCCCGCGGCCAATACGGCGCGTAGCGGCGTGCCGAGCGCTACCTCGAGGACGGTGGGCCGTGAGACCGCTCCGCTGAGAGAGACCAGCGCGCTCCCGGGACTCTGATCCGTACCGAGTCGGCGGAACCAGTCGGCGCCGTAGCGAGCGATGAGGCCCACGTGGGCGCACGTCTCCGCGTTGTCCACGAGTACCGGAGCGTGGCCGATTCTCAAAATATGCGGACGATTCGGCCGATACTGGGGTAGTGACGCGTTGTCGTCGAGCCAGTGCACGAGGGCCGACTCTTCGCCCGCGACGTAGCGCCACGGGGGCGAGTGCAACTCGAGCGCGGGACCACGCGACGAACTCCGCTGTCGCTCGTGAATCGCCCGCTGCAGGTGGTTGGTGACCGTGGGGTTGTCGCGCGCCGCGCAGATGGCGACGCGCCGGGCACCCACCATCGACGCGAGGACGAGGGCGCCGTCGAGAACGAGGTGGGGATTGGTGCTAAGGAGGGTTCGATCCTTGTGAGAGGCCGGCTCGCCCTCCATGGCGTTTATGACGACGAACTTGTGGTGGCCGCGCTGCTCGCGCAGGAGTCGAACTTTGCGTGCGGTGGCGAAGCCCGCCCCGCCGCGGCCCGTTAGGCCCGACGCTTCCAACTCTTCGACAGTGGAGTGAACGGCCGCCACGGACCCGAAGATCTCGTCGTGTTGGTTCACCGTGAGGGGTCGCCCCCGCGACCCGCGGAGTAGTCGGGGTAGCTCGTCGCCGGCGATCACCCTAGGGCCCTACCGGAGTGCTCCGAGCTGGGGTCCGCGCGCGTGGGGGCGGTCGACGCTTGCGAATCCGCGGCGATGGGGGAGAGGGCCGTTCGCCCGGCCGCGCGCGCCGGTCGACTAGCGACGCGCCATAGCGTCGCGCCGCCGACGGCGACGGCGCAGACGACTACGACCGCGAGACCGACGCCGTGGCGACTGTCGGTTCCGCTCAGGAGGCCGTGGGCCAGGGCCGCGACGAAGCCGAGCCAACTGAACCAGTGAATGAAGCGCCACGTCTCGTTCTTCAAGCGCACCTTTAGCAGGCTCGAGATCCACACCGTGACGATCAGGTCGAAGCCCACGGTACCCAGGGCGACGGGAACACGTTTGTACCTCGAAGTTAGGGGCACGATCGTTGACAGCCAGCCGGTCGCGACGAAACTGTCCAGGACGGTGGTAAGGATATGGATGACGAGAAAGATCATGGCCACGACCGAAAGGGAACGGTGCAGTTCGTTGACTTCG
>JAKBAB010000114.1:0-2230 GCA_021815645.1 Actinomycetes bacterium | reverse complement strand
GACCGACGCGCGTTCCCCCGACGCGTGTGGCGACCAGTGTGCCCAACACGACGACGAGGGAGAACAAAACTAAGACCACTAGCCCGGTAGCGCGGGTGACGTACCACAGGTAGGGCGAGGTCAACGCGAGCACGAATCGACCTCGCTCGAGTCATCGGGCGGCCAGCCCCCGACGTACTCGACTTCGCCGTCCCGTCGCACCAATCGGGCGGCCCAGCCGGCCTGAGCGATGTGGTAGGCCGCGCTATCGTCCCACAACAGGGCCGCCGTCGCGAACGCGTTCGCGAGCACGCAACTCTCGGCGGCCACGGTCGCGGTGGTGTACTTCCCTCGAGCGGTGTCGCCCGTGCGGGGGTCGACGATGTGGTGGACGAGTCGTTCTCCCATCCACCAACTGCGCGTGTTCGTTGACGACGTCGCGACGCCCCCGCGCAGCAGTTGTATTCGTGGCGCCCCTTCGTGAACCCTTAGCGAGTCCGAAACGCCCACCACCCACGGCCCGTGGGGCCCGCTACCGCGTATCGCCACGTCGCCACCAACCTCCAGGGCTACGCCGCCCCCGACGGCCAACTCGTTCGCCACCACGTCGGCGAGCAGGGCCTTAGCGGTGGCGCCGAGGTCGATCTGACAACGCGGGGCCAAGGTCACTCGGTGGCGATCGCGGTCGAGCGTTATAGCCCCGACGCCGGGGGCGTAGACCGGCGCACGAACTTCGGGGCGCGAGAGCGCGCGAAGTTGGTCGTAGTCTCGGTCGTAACCGAGAGCGAGGAGTGCCGGTAAAACGGTCGGGTCACAAAGACCTCCGGTCACGTCGCACGCGTAGATGGCGGCGTCAATCGCAAGCTCTAGCACGTCGCTAATCTCTATCGGTTCTCCCGGTCGAGTGTTGAGCCGAGAGATCTCCGAGTCGGGCCGGAAGCGATTGCACGAGACGTCGAAGCGATTGATCCAATACCACAGGCGTTCGGTCGCGTGCGATAGTTGCTTCTCGTTCTGCGTATTTAGCGAGCCCGTGAGGCCCCACACGTTAAAGTTCATCGTTCGCTAGTAACACACGGTCGTACCCGAAGGCGTCGAGTAGCAAGTGGTCTTCGCCGCGGCCGGCGCGGTGGACGGCGTAACGAAGCCGCTCCCGGACGTAGCGGCCCCCGATGGTGTGTTCGTCGTCGACGCGCCACCCGGGTGTGTCGTGGCGGGTATTGGAGTGAGCGGCTTCGCCGTGCTCGCGGCGTAGCCCACGAAGAGGCCGGCCGCCAGGCCGGCGCTGATGATCGTCGCTTCGGTGAGGCGACGCACGCGGGCGAAACGTCGATTTCGCAGCTGGGGAGTTCGAAGATTGTTACGCATCATTTTCGTGCGCCCCAGTCTCGCTGCGGCACGTAATGTCCCGACAAGGCCGGCGTAAGTTTCCTCGAAATCCTCGAATCCTTGGCCCCATCGTCAGCCAACGGACCGTTACGACAGTTCGGCGTCGCCCGCGGGCGCTAGTTCACTCGCGGGTGAGAGATATCCGGGCCAGAGGGGGACGGGGCCCACTGAGCAGGGCGTCGACTTGGGCGAGGTCGAGGTGCTCCTCAAGGAGATCGGCGACGTCGTCGATCCGCCGTTCGCGGCGCGCCGCGAAATCGGTGTCGGGCGCGACGCGAAACTCCTTGCCCGCAGCAGTCGCAACGGCAGAGAGAAAGAGTCGGCGCCACGCGTCGTTCTCGAACAGTCCGTGCCACGTCGTGCCGTAGACCGAACCGCGCACGCAACCCTCGTCGGCGAAGAGCGGCTCACCCCCGTCAACGTGCACGACGCCGTGGTGGATCTCGTAGCCGCCCACGGGCCCCGCTGGCCCGGCGTTACGCCAACTCTGTCGCAGGATCTTCTCACGTTGAAAAATCGTCCGCACGGGCAGGAGACCCAACCCCGCGATGTGACCCGAGGCGCTCTCCACGTCGTCGTCGATCGTCGCGCCGAGCATTTGGTATCCGCCACAGATACCAAAGACCACCCGTCCGGCGGCGGCGCGGCGCGCGAGCGCCTCGGCGAAACCCCGTTCGCGCACCCACGCGAGGTCTTTGACCGTCGCGCGAGTGCCGGGCAGAATCACGACGTCACAGTCCACCATCTGTTCGGGTCGATAGAGTGCGCGCACGCTCACGCCGGGTTCGCTAACGAGGGGGTCGACGTCGGTGACGTTCGACGCCCGGGGCAAGGCGATTACTCCCACGGTGAGCACGTCGAG
>JAKBAB010000025.1 GCA_021815645.1 Actinomycetes bacterium | reverse complement strand
CCGCTTCATAACTCCTCATGGTCTCGCGCGAACGGTCCGGCGACGCAGGCCGGCGCACCTACCGAGTCTAGAGTTCACCCGAACCGTACCGGGGACCACCAGATTCCCGGGCCACCCCCGCCCCGGGCCCCCCGGATCCGCGGTGTCGTCCGGGGTACCTAGTCGCACCGCAGCGCGCGGTAAGTCTCGGCGACGACGCGCGCGCCGGGACGATAGGCCAAGTGAGCGGCCCGCGGCGCGTCCAAAATAAGGAAATCCGCGCGGGCGCCCACCGAGAGGTGTCCCACGTCGTCGCGGCGAAGGGCCCGCGCTCCGCCGCGCGTCGCCGACCAGAGCGCCTCGTCGATGCTCATCGCCATCTCCCGAACGGCCAGGGCGATAATGAAGGACATACTCGTGACGTAGGAACTACCCGGATTGCAGTCGGTCGCGAGGGCCACGCACACTCCCGCGTCGACCAATCGACGGCCGTCGGGGTAGGGCGACCGAGTCGAGAACTCAGCACCCGGCAGTAGCGTCGCCACCGTCGCCGACGCACCCAACACGTCGACGTCGTTGTCGTCGAGGTAAGTACAGTGATCGACGCTCGCCGCGTCGAGCTCGACCGCCAGCGCTATCGCCCCGCCGTGGGCTAACTGATTCGCGTGCAGTCGCGGCGCCAGTCCCCGGTCCCGCGCGGCGAGGAGGATGGCGCGAGCCTCGTCGACGCTGAAGGCACCGCGATCGCAGTAAACGTCGGCCCAGGTGGCGTGCGGTGCGCAGGCGTTCAACATCTCACCTCGCACCAGATCGACGTAACCGTCGCGGTCGTGCGCGAACTCTTCGGGCACCACGTGGGCCCCGAGCCAGGTCACCTCGTCGCTGAGCTCGCCGGCCAGTTCCAGTTGACGGACCTCGCCCGCGACCGTCAGTTCGTAACCCGACTTGATTTCCACCGTGGTGACGCCCCCGGCGCGCAGTTCGTCGGCGCGCCGGGCACTCGCGTAGCGCAGCTCGTCGCGCGTCGCGCGTCGCGTCGAGGCCACGGTGCGCGAAATACCACCCCCGTCGTAACGTTGACCGGCCATGCGGGCTTCGAATTCGTCACTGCGCTCGCCGGCGAAAATTAGGTGGGTGTGGGCGTCGACGAAGCCCGGCACCACGGCCCGACCGCGAGCGTCGATTACCGTGTCGGCCGGCGGCGCGTCGCGGTTCGGCCCGACCCAGAGCACCCGTTCCTCATTGACGATCATGGCCGCGTTCGTCACGCGCCCGCGGGGATTGCCGTCTTCGAGAGCGGGGTCGTTCGTCGTCAGCTCGGCGATGTCGCGTACCAGCCGAGTGGTCACGGCCCCTCGCGAAAGGGCACGCGTAGACCGTGACTGGCCGCCGCCGCCTCGGCCTCGTCGTAGCCGGCGTCCGCGTGACGCAGGACCCCGGTCGCGGGATCGTTGGTGAGCACTCGCTCCAACTTGGCCCCCGCGAGGGCCGTCCCGTCGGCCACGCAGACCTGACCGGCGTGAATCGAGCGGCCGATGCCCACGCCCCCACCGTGGTGCAAAGAGACCCACGTCGCCCCCGACGCGGTATTCACCAGAGCGTTGAGCAGGGGCCAGTCGGCGATCGCGTCGGAGCCGTCGAGCATCGCTTCGGTCTCGCGGTACGGCGACGCGACCGATCCAGCGTCGAGGTGATCGCGTCCGATGACCAGGGGAGCGCGCAGCGCCCCCGAAGCGACGAGGTCGTTAAAGAGCGCGCCGGCGCGATCGCGTTCGCCGTAACCGAGCCAGCAGATCCTCGCGGGCAGGCCCTGGAAGGCGACGCGCTCACGGGCCCGGGTAATCCAGCGCCGCAGGCCCTCGTCCTCGGGAAAGAGGCCCAGCACGGCGTCGTCGGTCACGGCGATATCGGCGGGGTCCCCCGACAGCGCGGCCCAACGAAAGGGCCCCTTACCTTCGCAAAAGAGTGGTCGGATGTAGGCCGGCACAAAACCGGGGTAGGCGAAGGCCCTCGGGTAACCACCGAGTTGGGCCTCGGACCTTAGGGAGTTGCCGTAGTCGAAAACTTCGGCCCCCGCGTCGAGGAAACCGACCATCGCCTCGACGTGACGGACCATCGACTGGCGGGCCCGGTCGGTGAACTCCTCCGGTTTCTTTTGCGCGTAGTCGGACCAGTCCGCGAGGTCGACGCCCTCGGGCAGGTAACTGAGGGGGTCGTGCGCCGACGTCTGATCGGTCACCACGTCGACTTCGACGCCGCGCCGAAGAAGCTCGGGTAGCACGGTCGCGGCGTTGCCGACCAGTCCCACGGACAGTGCGACCCGGTCGGCCTTGGCCCCCAGCACTCTTTCGAGCGCGCGTTCGAGATCGCTCGTCCACTCGTCGAGATATCGCTGTGCTACCCGGCGCGCTAGTCGGGCGGGATCTACGTCCACACAAAGGCACACCCCGTCGTTCATCGTCACCGCGAGCGGTTGGGCCCCGCCCATGCCCCCGGCCCCCGACGTCAGGGTGAGCGTGCCGGCGAGGGTACCGCCAAAACGTCGCGCGGCGACCGCGGCGAAAGTCTCGTACGTACCCTGGAGAATGCCCTGGGTGCCGATGTAGATCCACGAACCGGCCGTCATCTGGGCGTACATCGTGAGTCCGAGCGCCTCGAGTCGACGAAACTCCGGCCAAGTCGCCCAGTCGGGCACGAGGTGAGAGTTAGCCAGTAGAACACGCGGCGCCCACTCGTGGGTCCGCAGCACCCCCACCGGTCGCCCGGACTGGACGAGCATCGTTTCGTCACTGCGCAGCGTCGTGAGGGTGCGCATCAGCGCGTCGAAGCTCGGCCAGTCTCGCGCGGCGCGGCCCGTCCCGCCGTAAACAACTAGGTCGTCGGGCCGTTCGGCGACTTCGGGGTCTAAGTTATTTTCGAGCATCCGCATCGCCGCTTCCTGAGGCCACGCGAGCGCGCGCAACTTATTACCTCGAGCGCTGCGTACGGGTCGAGCTCCTTGCATGAGGTCCCTTCAACGAAGTGGCACGAAGCGGCCAACGGTATCGAGCAACTCCCCACCGCGTACCAACTGGGAGACGGCGGCTATCTCCGGCGAGAGCCACCGGTCCTTACCCGGTCCGCCCGAAGCGAGATTCACCGCCTCCGTGACGGCGGCGGTGACCGGCGAGGGGGCCAGCGGGGCGCGTAGCGCGAGGGCGCGCGCGCCGGCCAGCAGTTCGATGGCCACCACGTCGCGCAAGGCGTCGAGGGCCCGGCGTAATTTGCGCGCCGCGTGCCAGCCCATGGACACGTGGTCTTCCTGCATACCCGAAGAGGGGATGGAGTCGACGCTCGCCGGCGTGGCCAGACGCTTCATCTCACTGACCAGCGCGGCCTGGGTGTACTGGGCAATCATGAGCCCGGAATCGACGCCGACTTCGTGCGCGAGGAATGGCGGCAGGCCGTAACTCCGATTGACGTCGAGCAGTCGATCGGTGCGACGTTCGGACATTGACGCGACGTCGGCGAGAGCGATGGCTAGGAAATCGAGCGCGTAGCCCACCGGGGCCCCGTGAAAATTTCCGTTCGAGGTCAGCGAGCCGTCCGCTAGTACCGAGGGGTTATCGATGTCCGATGCCAGCTCCACGTCAGCCACCTCGGTGGCGAAGGTCACCGTGTCGCGCGCGGCGCCGTGCACCTGAGGCGCGCAGCGCAGTGAGTACGCGTCTTGAACTTGGGTGGGATCGTCGAGGTGCGAATGGACAATCGGTGAGTTCGCGAGGAGGTCCCAGAGGTTAGCGGCACTGGCTCGCTGTCCGCGGTGAGGTCGCAGCGCTTGGATTTCGGCGGCGAAGACCCGATCGGTCCCGCGCAGGGCCTGGATCGACATCGCCGCGGCCACGTCGAGGTGTTCGAGCAGAGTCCGCGCGTCTTCGATCGCCAATACCAATTGACCCAACATCCCGTCGGTGCCGTTGATGAGCGAGAGTCCCTCTTTTTCGGCCAACTCCACCGGGGCCAGCCCCGCGCTGGCCAGTACGTTGCGGGCGGGACCGCGCACCCCCGACGCGTCACGCGCCTCACCTTCCCCCATCAAAACCAGCGCGACGTGGGCGAGGGGCGCGAGGTCGCCCGAACAACCGAGGGAGCCGAACTCGTAGACGACCGGGGTGATGCGCGCATTAAGAAGCGCCACGTAGGCGAGCGCGGTGCTCGCGCGGACACCCGAAACGGTGCTGCACAGGTTGGTGAGGCGCGACATCATCATCGCGCGCACGACCTCCTCTTCTACCTCCGCGCCAACGCCCGAGGCGTGGGAGCGAATGAGCGATCGCTGCAGGGAACGCCTCCGATCCGGCGAGATCGACTTCGTCGCGAGAGCGCCGAAGCCAGTTGAGAGGCCGTAGATTGGCTCCCCCGAATCGACCAGGGCGTCGATGGCGACTCGCTGGGCGCGGAGTCGGTCGAGGACCGCGTCACTGATCTCGACGCGGGCGCCGCCGCGAGCGACCGCGACCAGCTGCGCGCGAGTAAGCGGCGCGGTATCAACGACGACGTTCATCGGGGGCGGCGCACCACGCCCAACAGAGCTTCGAGCACGACCAGCGCCGCCAGACGGACCGTACGCTCGTCGCGGTCCCGTTCTACGTCGACTTCAGTAACGTCGAGGGCGACGACCGCGTTTGACGACGCCACTTCGCGCACGAAGCGACGCACCTCGTCGGCGCTCAGTCCCCCGGGCACCGCGCTGGGACAGCCCGGAACCGAACTGCGCTCGACGACGTCGAGGTCTACGTCAACGTAGACCCGCCGCCCCCCGGCGCCGGCCACCGCCAGAGCCTTTCGCGCGAGGCTCTCGGCGCTCGCCTCGCGAAAGGCCGCCCGGGGCACGACGGTTACGCCCTCTTTCAGGGCCCGGCGTGCGTAGGGGGCCGAATTGGAGAACTCACCGAGTCCGACTTGAACAACGAAGCGTGGGTCGAGTCCTTCGTCGATCAGTTGGCGCACCGGTGAACCGTTCGAACGGCCGTCGCGTTGATCGAGGTGGGCGTCGAGGGTGATCAGGCCGTAGCCGCCGTAGTCGCCCGCGGCCAGTGCCCTTAGAGCCAGCCACGTGGCGGCGTTGTCGCCGCCTAAAACGAGGACCATTTCGCAGTCGCGCCCGTGGGCGAGCGCCGCGGCCACCGCCTCCGGTCCCGAGGGGCCGTCGGGGTCAACGACGTCGCCCCAATCTACGAGTGCGACTTCGTCGACCAGATCGACGCCGTCGACGAAGGACCAGGTCGAAAAACGGGCCAACGCCGCTCGCACGGCCTGGGGGGTGCTGGCCGAAGACCGTGCGGTGAGCGACGTTAGATAGGTCGACACTCCAACGAGAGCGACGTTTCGCCGATCCAATCGGGTCCGGGAGTTAAGCAACGAGGTCGCCGCGGGCCACTTCGTGTCGAGCGTCGTTGCCACAGGGCCATGTTAGGCACGGCCCGCCCATTAGTGGCGCCGTGGCCCTAGCGCGCGCGCTCGGTGACCGGGGCAGCCGGGCCCCACTTCGACGAGTGGTTGCGCCTGGGGCCCCGCGACGGCCGGGTTGACACCGCGACTACGCCACGCGCAGTTCCACTGTCCGGGCTCGGCCAAGGCCACGAAGAAGTCGCGCTGCCAGCCGGTGTCGTAAATGGTGGCGTCGTGAAGTGATCCCGGGAGCTGATATTTGAAGGGGGCCGAACCGTGTTGCGCCGGCGTCGCGATCCCGAGAATCGGCCAGTAGGGATTGATATCGAGTTGCATCGCCGTCACGGCGCCGGCGGCGACCAGGGCCCGGGCGAGTTGGATTACGGTGACCGGGGTCATGGTGGCCACGTAGAGCAGGTTGCCTTGTGCGTCGACGCCGAGGCCGCTTCGCGCCACGGCCGGAGCGTTGGCGATCGTCGCGCCCCAACGCGCGAAGAGCCCCGTGGTCACCGCTGACGTAATCAGCGAGTGGCTCACCATCAGTACGAGATTTTGTCGAACGGCGATCGGTGAAAAGCCAGCCGTGGGAAAGCCCGGCTGCCCCCACACCCCCATCTCCCAGTGACCCAAAGCGTTTAGGGCGACGGTAGCGTCGCCGCGCACCAGGGGGACGAGCGGCACGTTGTCGACGAGAGAACCCCCGGCGTCGGCGCCCTGCTTAAAGCCGCCGTTAAAGACGGCCACGACACCCGCTGGACCCTCGTTCGACCAATCGATTTCCGGCCCGGCGTCGACCGGTACCGAGCGCCACGCCAGCGGGTCGCCGGCCCCGACGTGCCAGCGCAGCAGGGTGGTGCGCGCGCGTAGGCGCACGACGCGAAAGATCGCGCCGCCCACGTCGAGGTTGCGAAAATCCACCATGACGCCGCGTCGGGATCGGCTCGCGACCGACCATCCGGCGACCGCCCGTTCACTCGGTACCGTCGTCGTCGAAACCGAAGTTGTGCTGAGGCGCGGAGTGCTCGGTCGCGCCCCGTGACGTCCGTCGCCGAGCATTAACAGCGGAACCGCTATTAGGGCCACGACGAGCGCCGCGACTACTACTGCGGCGCGCGGGCGACGGGGGAAGCGGCCCGCGTCCGCTTCGCTATCGCTCAACCGTTCTTACGCCGCTCTCCGTGGGTTCGTCGGGTTCGGGCTCAATAAATATCGGCACGGGGGCCGGTTCGATCTCGTGGGGTCGGTCGTCTCGGTAGGGGGGCGTCGCGCTCGCTAGGTACTCACCCTCCTCGGTGCGCGTGACGAGATTGGGCGTTTTGCGTTTACCGCCACCCTTGACGCCCTGGAGCTCCTTGCAGATCAAATATGTCACCGGGTACGCGAGGATCGGCGTCACGATGACCAAAATGCGCATCATTAACAAAACGGTGTTAAGCGAGAGGTGAAAGAAGTTAGCTATGACGTCGGTGGAACTGGCGATGAAGAGCATCGCCAGCAGCGTGAGAACCGACGCCCCCGCGGCGGTTCTCCGGGGTCGCTCACTCGGGCGATCGAGCAAGTGGTGGATTTCGTGGTCCTTGGTCAGTCGTCTCTCCAGCGCCGGCCAGGCGAAGGCGATGTTGAACAGAATCCCCGGTAGGACCACCGCGGGAATCGTGACCTCTAAGGGGATGGTATGGCCGAAGGCCATGAACGACCACGACGGCCAGATGCGTAGAGCCCCGTCGAGAAAGCCCATATACCAGTCGGGCTGGACCGCGTAGGAGATGCGCGCAGCGTCGTAAGGGCCGAACTGCCAGATCGGGTTGATCTGGGCGAAAGCCCCCAACAGCGCCGTTACGCCACCGACTATGAAGAGAAATCCCGTGGTCTTGGCCATGAAGACGGGAAACATCGGAGATCCGACCACGTTTTTCTCGGTCCGTCCCTCGCCGGGGAACTGGGTGTGCTTTTGGCGCACGAGCAAGAACAGGTGCGCGCTCACCAGCGCGATGATGATGAGCGGGACTATTAGAACGTGCAGGATGAAGAATCTCGGTATCACCGCCGTCCCGGGAAAGTTGCCCCCGAAGACGAAGAAGGCCAGGTACGTGCCGACGACCGGAATCGAAAGCATGATGGAATACGCGATGCGAATACCCGTACCCGACACGAGGTCGTCGGGCAGTGAGTAACCGAGGAAGCCGTTGGCGATCGCCAAGATCAAGAGCGTGACGCCCAAGGTCCAATTGAGTTCGCGGGGCTTGCGGAAGGCGCCGGTAAAGAAGACCCGGGCCATGTGCACGACGATGGCGCCGACGAAGATGTCACACGCCCAGTGGTGCATCTGGCGCATAAGCAATCCGCCGCGCACCGCGAAGGAGAGGTTCACCGTCGACTCGAAGGCCTGGGTGACCTTCTGGCCGTCGAGGGGGAGATAGGAGCCGTGGTAGGTGACGATCGCCGAACTCGGCACGAAATACAAAGTTAGAAAGACCCCCGTCACCAACAAGATGACGAAGGAGTACAGCGCAATCTCGCCGAGCATGAACGACCAGTGGTCCGGGAAGATCTTGTCCATGAACGTCCGCCCGCCGCGGGCCACGCCCAAGCGGTCGTCCAACTCATTTAGGGCCTTGCCGACTTTGCCGTAGGGGCCGAGGGCCGCCTTTTGCTGGCGCTTGGTGGTGGCGCCGTCGCTCATGCTCGCTCCCAAAAGCCCGGACCAACGGGCTGGTCGTAATCGGCCTGGGCCCGGATGTAACCCTGGCCGTCAATGTAGAGCGGTAGCTGGGGTAGCGGCCGTGGCGCCGGACCAAACTGGGGAATCGCTCCGTTGGTGGCGTTGAACATCGACTGGTGGCACGGGCACACCAGGAGCTGCAACTGCTGTTCGTACAGTCCGACCGGGCAGCCGAGGTGCGTGCACAGTTTGGAGTACGCGATGTAGCCCTGAGGTCCCCAACTCTCACGACCCTTTTGCGTGGTGAAATTGTCGTTCGAAATTCGAATGAGCACCGTTTGGTCGACCGCCTGACCGCGATCGGTGTTCTCGGTACCTTCGGGAAAGACGGTAACGATCGAGCCGACCGAAAGATCCCCGTGGTGAATGCGCCGTCCGGTCTGATCGACGGCGTAGGTCCCCGCCCGCCAGTCGGTGTGAAAGAGCGTTCCCTTCGGCAAGGGACCGAGACTTCGTAGGAGGGGGAAGAGCGCCACCACCGAGAAGATTCCCAGTCCGCCGCCGAGGAGCCCGCCGAGAAGTTTGCGCCGCTTGAGCACCCCGCCTCCACGCTCGACAATCGCGGCGGCGAAAGCGTCGCGATCGCTCTGGGAATTGGCCAGCGCGTGACGTTCCTCGACGAAGGGGCCACGGGGCATGAGGTACTTACCCCACGCGACTAATCCCACGCCGAGAAAGAACAGTCCACCCCCGAGAGTCGCACCGAGAATCCACGGCTTCGCGTTCACCCAGTAGCTCGCCCCGAAGCCGGCGACCAACAGCGCCCCCACGACGAACGTCACCGCAATAACCCCTTCGACGGTCCCGGGGTTTTTCGCCGCCGGTTGGAGGCGGGGGTCGTTCGCGCTCACCGACGACAACGAGACGGGCGTGCGGTGGGCGTCGTGCTCGCTCACGAGCGCTCCCCCACCCAGTAACTGACGAGGATAAGGACGCCTACCCCCACGAGCAGCCCCACGAATCCCTCGGCCACGGGTCCGAGGCCACCGAGGCCAAATCCCCCAGGGTTCTGGGGGTGCTGGATGTATTCGGTCACGTAAGCGACGATGTCGTTGACCTGTTGGTCGCTGAGGTTGCCGCTAAATCGGGGCATATTGGCCGGTCCCGTGCGGATCGCTTCGACGACCTGAAAGGCCGGTATGTGACGGAGCGACGGCGCGTAGGTGCCGTAGGCCAACGCGTCGCCGTCACCTTCGATCGTGTGGCAGGCCGCACAGTTAAGAGCGAACAGTGCGGCGCCGTCGGCGACGTTGGCCCGCTTTAGGTGGGGCGTGGGAATGAGTGGGTAGCTCGGCGCGAGTGAGTTAACCCACGCCGCGATCGCGAGCGCCTGGTTGGGCGTAAGGCGTGGCTGTCGCCTCGGCGCCTCAATGACGCGCGGATCGGCCGCCGGCATTCGACCCGAGTCCACCCAAAAGGTGATAGTCGCCGGTCCGAGTCCCACCAAATCTGGGTAGGCCCCGTTGGTGCCGTTGGCGGGCACCCCGTTGGCCTGAGTGCCGTGACAAGAAGCGCAGTTCTCTAGGAACAAAGCCTGGCCGAGGGCGTCGAGCGACGACGGCGGCGCACTGTAGGTGATGTACTTGTCGCCGTACTTGATTACGACACCGTGTCGCTTTAGTACGTACGACGAGTTCGGCGTTCCGGAGTTCTTACGTGTCGTCTGGGGCGGGTTCAAACTGTTGGCGCCGGCGTCGGCGACGAAGATGGCGGCCGGGGCGAGCACGAACAGTCCCGCGATGATCGAGAGCGCGACGCGCCGAGCGAGGGTCGAACGCACTACCACCTACTTCAACAGAAACAGGGCCGAGTAGAGCCCGATCCATACGACGTCGACGAAGTGCCAGTAGTAACTCACGCCCTGAAACGTCGCGAGCTCGCCGGGGTCTCCGTCGCGACCGCGCATTCGAAAGAGGAGAAAGCTCATCGCCGCTAGGCCCAAGAACACGTGGAGGCCGTGCAGGCCCGTCGTGATGAAAAACACGGAACCGTAGGAGTTGGTGTACCAACGCGTCGTTAGGTGCGTCCATTCGTAAGCCTGATTCGAGACGAAGAGAGCGCCCATAACGATGGTGGCGATAACCCAATTACGCGCGGCGCCGCGCCGACGGTGCTCGATGAGCCACACCGCGCGCTGCATCGTGAAAGACGACGCGATGAGGATAATTGTAAAGATACCCGACTGCAATACGTCGAGGTGCGTGCCCACCGGCGGCCACGACGCGAGGTGAGAACGAATGGTGAAGAGGGCGGCGAAGAGTCCCGAGAAGAACATCAACTCCGACCCGAGCCAGATCATCACGCCGATGGCCAGCATCGGTGGACGATCGTGAACGATCTTCTCTCGCTCCGCCAGGCTATTGGGGGAAACTGCCTGACTCACGACTACATTTCTAGTAGAAATCGTGACCCCCGTGTGTCGCGCGCGACGACCACCTAGGGCACCAGTGTCGTCGGCAAGTCCTCGGCCGCCACCACGCTCAGTCGCCGCGTCGGTCGCGTGAGAGCGACGTACAAAGTACGCAGCCCGCGGGATGAAAAAGTCGAGTCGCCGGTCGCGCCACGAATGGCAATCTGACCAGGTTCTACGACGATCACGGCGTCGAACTCGAGACCGTTGGCCCCCTCCGCGGCTACCACCACCAAATCGGCCGCGAGCCCCTTCGAATCGTGCGCACTCGGATCGACGGCGTCGAGTCCCCCTTCTCGCAACGTGCCAACGAGTTCACCTACGCGCGAGCGCGTCGCAATCACCGCGACCCGGCCCGGTTCGACGGCGGCCACCTCTCGTCGCGCCGCCTCGACGAGGCGGCGTTCGAACTCGTCGGGCGCGACGCACTCGACTAGGGGTACCAGTCCCGCGCGACGTACCGGTCGGGGCGCGACGAGGTCGGGCGCGGCGGCGCGCAGGGTCGGCGCCGCGAAGTCCAGTACTTCTTCGGGCGTTCGGTAACTAACCGACAGGTCGACGCGCGTCGGGACGCGTCGGGGCGCGAGAACGTCGAGCAGCGCCTCCCACGAAACGGTCGCGGAAGCCGTTGTCGCCTGGGCCATGTCACCCACTAGTGTCATCGAACCCGTGAGGTCTCGCCGTTTCAAAACGCGCAACTCCATCGGCGAAAGATCCTGAGCCTCGTCGACCACGATATGTCCGTAAGTCACGAACTCCGCTTCGTCGAGTTCGATTGGCGCGAACGCTCCGAGGTTGCGGACTTCGCGCAGCGCCGCCGCGCGGTGAATCGCCGAGTACGCGTCTACGTCAACGCCGTCAAGCGAGCTCGCCTCGCCGCTACGACCGACGGGACGGGGCCGTCGCCGCGGTCCAACGAGCACGCGAGCCTCATCAATGAGTGCGGCGTCAGCTTTGGTCCAAGCGATTTCGTCGTCCGCGCTAAATCGCGGACGAAAGAGCAGCGCTATCTCGTCGCCGTCTAGGAGTCCCTGGGCGGCCGCACGGAGCAGTGCGGGGGCGCCCAGGAGGTCGTGCAACAGCTCTTGACCCGAAAGGCGCGGCCACATTCGTTGGAGAGCCTGTTTGAACTGGGGAGTCTGGCGGATGGTCTCGGCCAACTCGCTCTGGGCGCCGGCCCCGCCGGCGCCGTCGCGCTCGAAGCGTCCGACGTACTCCGCCGCGACTCGACTGGCCAGTTCGCGTCCGACGGCGGAACGGCGTTGATTGTGGTTGCCGGGACGGCGGCGCGCGCGATTGACCACCTCGGCGCTATCGCGCGCGCGCAGCGTAACTACCGCGCGGCCCAAGGGAATCGGCACGTCGTTACGCAGGGGGCGCTCACGGGTGCGCAGCGCTCTCGCCAGAACGGTCGCCATCCGTAAATCGCCCTTCAACCGCGCGACTTCGTCCGATTCCTCGGCGCGAACTTCGACGTTGGTCACGAGGCCCGCGATCGTCGACATCGTAACCCCCGACTCGCCGAGCGACGGCAACACGTTCTCGATGTAGTTGAGAAAGAGGGGGTTGGGACCAACCACCAACACGCCTTGTCGCTCCAGCGTCGCGCGGTGGGTAAAGAGTAAGTAGGCCGCTCGGTGCAGCGCTACGGCCGTCTTACCCGTACCGGGACCGCCCTGGACTAGTAGCACGCCGGCCAGGGGGCTACGAATAATCTGGTCCTGCTCGCTTTGAATCGTGGCCACGATGTCACTCATGCGCCCCGTGCGCGCTCGACCGAGCGCCGCTAGGAGCGCCCCGGGGCCCCCGAGCGCCAGGCCCCCCTCCACCAGACCGTCGACGCCCGCGGCCCGCGCGGCGTCCTCGGGCAGATCGAGGTCGCCCTCGGCGTTGGCGAAGTACTCGTCTTCGACGCTGGCGACTTCGTTCGCGCGAATGGCCACGTGACGGCGGCGCGCGAGACCGAGCGGTTCGACGCCCGTCGCGCGATAAAAGGCCTCGGCGACGGGGGCGCGCCAGTCAATTACCAAGGGATTGAGTGCCTCGTCGGACACGGCCAGCCGTCCGACGTGGTAGGTGTCGGACGAGGCCCGTTCGTCGCCGCGGTAGTCAATTCGGCCAAAGAATAGGGACTGGTCGCCGATGGCTAGTTGGTCGAGCCGGTGCAAGGCGGTGCCCATCACGACGTCTCGCTCGACGAGGTCACCCGCGCCGCGCATCGTGGCGACCGCGGCGCCGTCGCGTAGCGACCGCGCCCCGTCGCGCATGCGATCAAGTGCTACGAGGGCGACCTCGAGGAAAGCCTGCTCCTCCGCGATCTCACGCTCGTGCGCCATCGTCATCCTCTCTTCCACCCACGAAATCGGGAAGAGTCAATTCTACTCGCCGCGCGGTCGGTCCCCGAGGGGCGAAATTAGCCACGGGGCTCGTAGGTAGATTGGTTTAGACGAAAGGGCGGCCGTGGCCGAGCCAGTTTTTTTGCGAGCGTGCCGGGGCGAGGTGGTAGATCACGTACCGGTGTGGTTTATGCGCCAGGCCGGCCGATCGCTCCCCGAATACCGCGCCCTGCGTTCGAGCGGTTCGATTCTGGAGGCCATAACTGATCCGACCGTAGCGAGCGAGGTGACGTTACAACCCGTTCGACGCTACGGCGTGGACGCGGCCATTCTCTTTTCGGACATCGTGGTCCCCTACTACGCGATCGGCTTCGGCGTAGACGTCGTACCCGGTCGCGGCCCCGTCGTCGCCGAACCGTTCGCGCACCGCGGAGACCTCGAGCGACTCCGCGACCTCACCGAGCGAGACGTGGACTACGTGGCCCAAACGATCGAACTTGCGGTCGGCGAACTTCGCGCCACCAACACCCCGCTCATCGGTTTCGCCGGCGCACCCTTTACGGTCGCCAGCTACCTCGTCGAAGGCGGACCGACGCGAGAGTTCGCCGTCATCAAATCCCTGATGCATACGAACCCCGCACTATTTGATCAGCTCATGGAGCGCCTCACGGCAATCACCGTAGACTTTTTGCGCTTGCAGGTCGCCCACGGCGCCTCGGCCCTCCAACTGTTCGACTCGTGGGCCGGTGCGCTTAGTCGCGACGAGTACCAGCGATTCGCTCTCCCGGCTACGCGGCGCGTCTTCGATGGCGTAGCGGACCTCAACGTACCGACCGTTCTCTTCGGCGTGGGGACCGGTGAACTGCTCGACCTCATGGCCGGCTCCTCGTGCGACGTAGTGGGCATCGACTGGCGAGTTGATCTCGACGAAGGTCGTCGACGCGTCGGAGATCGAGCGACCCAGGGCAACCTCGACCCGGCTCGGTGCGTCGCGACCGAGGCCGTCGCCCTCGAAGCGACACGCGAGGTACTGCGACGGGCCGGCACTAGCGCGGGACACATCTTCAATCTCGGCCACGGCGTACTGCCCCAGAGCGACCCGGCGGTGTTGGCCGCCGTCGTCAAAGTCGTCCACGACGAGGGCCGGGCGGGGGTGCGGTGAGCGTCGGAGTCCTCGTCATGGCGTACGGCACTCCGAGCACGCCCCAGGACATCGCGCAGTACTACACCCGCATTCGCCACGGGCGGCCCCCAAGCGACGAGTTATTAAGCGATTTAACGCGCCGCTACGCGGCCATCGGGGGCACGTCACCCCTGGCCGAACGCACCGCCGCCCAAGTCGCCGCGCTGGCGGCGGCGCTCGAGGAGGTCGAACCGGGGGGCTACGACGTGCGCTTCGGTTCTAAGTACCAGCCACCCCTGCTCGAAGCGGCCGCCCACTCCTTTCGCGAAGACGGTTTCTCGCGCGTCGTCGGACTGGCCCTCGCCCCGCACTCCTCGTCCCTCTCGACGGACCAGTACATGTCACGCGCGAAAGCCGCGCTCGGCGACAACGTCGCTCTGAGCGCGGTCGGCAGTTGGTACCGCGCGCCGGGATTCTACGAACTTATGGCTCGCCGAGTACTCGACGCGTTAGCGCGCGTCGACCCGGAACGACACCCCACGACGGAAGTCATCTTTTCGGCGCACTCCCTCCCGCTGAAGATTCTCGACGCTGGGGACGACTACCCCGAGCAGTTACGCGAGAGCGCGGACGCCGTTGCGCACCTCGCGCACCTGGGCGCCTACGACGTCGCTTGGCAGAGCGCCGGTCGTACGAGTGACCCTTGGATTGGGCCGGACATCCTCGCGGTGCTGCGCGACAAACGATCACGTGGCGTGACCGACGTGGTCTCGTGTCCGATCGGCTTCGTCTCCGATCACCTCGAAGTGCTCTTCGACATCGACGTCGAGGCCCAGGCCGTGGCGCGCGAAATCGGACTGCACCTCGTGCGCACGGCGTCGCTCAACGACGACCGCGATTTCGTCGCGGTGCTGCGCGACGTCGTACGCGCAGCGGCGGCGTGACGCGCTCGTCGATTGTCATCGTGGGCGCCGGAGTGAGCGGACTGGCGGCCGCCTGGGAGTTGACCGGCGGGGCCCACGGTCCTAGTGAGAACACTCCGCGCGTCGAACTCATTGAAGCGAGCGACCGGGTCGGGGGGGCTTTGGCCACCACCGGCTTCGCTGGTCGAACCGTCGATCTCGGGGCCGACGGCTTCCTCGCGAGACGCGCCGAAGCGACGACTCTGTGCGAAGAAGTCGGGCTCCAAGGCGAACTAGTGGCGATCGCTGCGCGGGGGGCCTCACTGTGGCTACGCGGCGCCCTGCGCGAACTGCCCACCGGCCTCGTGCTCGGCGTGCCGACCGATCTCGGCGCACTCGTGCGCACGGGCGGCCTCGGCGTCGCGGCGCGAATGGCGGCTTGGCGCGACTACTACCTTCCGCGTCGCTACCGCGTCGCTGCGGACGCCACCATCGGTGAGATCGTTCGCGCCAAACTCGGTCGCGGGCTCGCCTACCAACTCGTCGAACCGATGATCGGCGGAATTCAGGCCGGTCGCATTGACGAACTGTCGGCGGCGTCAGTCTTTCCCGCTCTCCTCGAAGGGGCCCGCCGTGGGGGGTCACTCATGCGCGCCCTGGCGGCGCACGCGGCGGCGACGCCGGGACCGGCCGCGGCCGCCGTGGCCGACGGGCCGGTTTTTTGCACCTTGACCGGAGGCGTAGGATCTCTGCCCCGGGTCCTCGCCGAGAGACTGCGCGAGCGTGGCGTCGTCGTGCGACTCAATACGCCGGTTAGCGCCCTGCGACCAACCAAGGCGGAGGGCTACCCCTGGGAGGTGGAAACGGCGCACACCTCGACGCCGGCCAGCGCGGTAATTCTGGCCACGCCCGGCGCGGTCACCGCAGCCCTCGTTGGTGGTTACGATCCCGCCCTTCGAGAGCTCGGCTCGGTCCCGGTCGCGGGGGCGGGGATCGTTACTTTTTCGCTATCGCGCGCGAGCCAGTTACCGATTTCGGGTACCGGGATACTGGTACCGCTCGCGACGCCGGGACCGAGCGGTTCGTCGATGCTCACGACGGCCGTCACCTTCCTCGACCGAAAGTGGCCCCACCTGCGTCGTCGCGACGACACCCTCGTTCGCGCGCACGTCGGGCGCAGTGACGACCTTCGCTGGAGTCAACTGTCCGACGACGAACTGCGCGATCGGGTCGCAGAAGAACTGTCCGTTCTACTGCCCCAACGCGGCGAGGTTCTCGATTCGCTCGTTCAGCGCTGGCCCGAGGCCCTCACCCAGTACACCGTGGGACACCTCTCGCGCGTCGAGCGCGCGCGTGACGCCGCTAGCGCGCTTTCGTTGCGCTTGGCCGGAGCGGCCTACGACGGGGTCGGGGTACCGGCCAGCATCGGCTCGGGTCGACGGGCCGGGCGAGAAGTACTTTTCGAAGTGATCGGCCCGTGAAGTCACGAGTTGATTTTACGGTCCACTAGAGGTAGTAGCCCGAGTGAATGTAGAGACACGGCACACCCTCGCGCACGTACATCGCGTGGTTCTTGGGGTCGTCGTCGACGGCCAGACGAACGTCGAAGCCCCGATCCCTCAATTCGTAGAGCGTCTCTCGTTTGAATCGATCGACCCCCGAGTAGTCCCCGTGGTCACGCATGACGAGGACGTCCCATCGAACGGCGTAACGTTCGAGCCACGCGACGGTGGCCCCCTCAATTCGTCGAGGGCGACCCGTAACGAGGACGATCGTCAAAGCGGAATCGAGTAGTTCGAGCAGCCGCTCAATCTCTTCGATTGTCGGGTCGTCGCCGACCGCGTCGAAAAATTGCCGCCACTCACCCCACTCAAGGAAGTGCTGGCGACCGGCCGCGTCGGCGAGCACCCCGTCGATGTCGACGACCACAGCCGGACCGGGTGGCACCGGTCCGTCGCGCCAGCGCCAGTTCTCGCGCCGCCCTTCGCGGGGCTCATCGTCGGTCTCGGTCACCATCAGTGATTATGGTGACCTTAACGTCTCGCCGAGGGAACTCTGCGAGGATGTACACCGTGGCCGGACTCGATCGACGTACTATTCCGGTGCCCTTCGGACACCTCGTTTACGTCATTTCCGATCTCTCGCTCTCACCAAGTAGCGACCCTAACGCCCGGTCCCTTCGGGACTTCCACAATCTCCTCGGGGACATCGACGGTCCGGCCGTGGTCATCGTGGCCGGCAACCTCTTCGATCCCGACCCGACGACGGATCTCGGTCGCTTCGTCGCGGCCACTTTGGCCGCGCTCGCGCCACTACGCGACGAAATGGCGAACTTTTGCGCCCACGCGGGCCACCAACTCGTGGTCGTACCGGGCAGCGACGACGGGGCACTGCGCGACCACGCGCGGGCCCGGGCCCAATTAGAGGAGCTAGGTCTGGTCTTCGCCAGCGACGTGGTCCTCCAGGTCGCCTCGGCCGAAGGAACACGCGACCTGGCGGTGGCGGCCGGTGGCTACCCGTTAGACGTCGCGCCGGTTGACGCCAACGACCGCGCCGACGCCGACCGCCTCGAAGACCCCCACGCGCTGCGGCGCTTCGTCGCTTCGCGGGTGCTCTACCGCCGCTTGGGCGCGTGGGTGTGGCTGCCGGTGCTCGTGGTCGCCCTCGTGGACCTCGCGAGTGGCGTCGCGGCGCTGCTCGGGCACGTCACCCACCGCCGCTTCACCCAACACCTCGTTCACCCCGGAAGCGTTTGGGTCGGGGCCTTCTACACCCTGGTGGGCGTGGCCGTCGTCGAAACCGCCGTCGCGGCCCTGGCCGGAGTGATCGTTCGACGGCGCTTTAACCGTCGGGCCCGCACGAACGAACCCGACGACCCCAGCGAACCGCTGGCCCTCACTCACGTGGGCGGTGTCGACGCGCTCGAGTTCGCCCGGCGCGTAATCGAACGCGGCGGTATCGGCGCCATCGTCGGCGGCGCGCCGGCGCCGGCGCTGGCCTTTTTGGACCGGGGGGTCTGTGGAGCTTGCGGCCCCTCGCGCGTCGTGTGGATCGAACATCACGGACGCTTCGGCCTGCCCCCCGTGTTCACCTCCGCAGAACGGCTCGGCCTCATCGAAATCGAGGCCGCGCGCGCGGTGCAGGTGCGACTATTCGCCGGCCAGTCCAACCGGCGTCGCTCGACGATTCTCGAACGTCTCGTCACCGGGGCGAGCGTGCAACCGACCGTATCGAGCGCGACTTCGACGGTCGGATCGTGGCCGAGCGGTCGCCCGTTCCCCCTCGCCGTTGAACGGCAGCTGCTCCAAAGTCACCAGCGAGTCGTGCGACGTTGGTTGAGCGCGGCGATTCTGCTCGACGGTGTGCTCAACGTGGTCGTCACGGCCATTCGACCGCTGCGCAGCCACCTCCACCTAGTGCTAACTATTTTGCCCTTAGAGGTCGCCAAGTCGGCCGCGGCCCTCACGGCGGTCGCCGGACTCGCGATGATTATGTTGGCGCGCGGTATCCGGCGCGGCCAGCGCCAGTCGTGGTTCTTGGCCTCGGCCCTGCTCGCGATTACCGTCGTCGCCCACGCTCTGCGCGGTGGGACCGTCGTGTCACTACTCATCGCGCTGGCCTTGCTCGCGGCTCTCGTGGGTGAGCGCCGTTGTTTCCAGGCGACGTCGGACCGTTCAAGCGTCAAAGACGCCCTCCCGCGACTCGCCGCGACGGGGGCCGTAACGGTCATCGCCGCGACGCTCGGGGTCGAGGCCGACGCGCGCCACCACCTGCCCAACTTGGGCGTCGTGGTAATGGCCTGCGTCGAGCGGCTGGTCGGCCAAGACGCCATCGCCCTACCCGACCGAGTCGGGGACTTCATTAACCCTTCCCTCCTAGCGATCGGCGTCTCTTTAATTGTCACGACGCTCTACTTCCTCACTCGCCCGGTCGTCGACCGTCGGCTATCGAGCGCCGGGGGGACGCGCGAAAGGCGACTGAGCGAACTGCGCGCGCGCGAGATTGTGCGCCGTCACGGACGCGGCACACTGGACTACTTCGCGCTGCGCGACGACAAACAGTTCTTCTTCTTTCGCGACTCTCTCGTCGCCTACGCCGTATACGGCGGCGTCGCTCTGGTCTCACCGGACCCCGTCGGTCCCGAAACCGAGCGAACCGAGGTTCTAGACGCATTCCGGGAGTTCGCCGACTCGCGCGGGTGGACGATCGGTGTAATGGCGGCCGGCGAGGAGTGGCTCGGCGTCTACCACGCGGCCGGCATGCACTACCTCTACCTCGGCGACGAGGCCATCGTCAACTGCCAAACTTTCTCCCTGGCCGGCCAGAAGATGAAGGGTCTGCGCCAGGCCTGCACGCGCCTAGAGCGCCACGGCTATCGCGTCGAGTTCCTAGACCCCGCGCACATCGAACCGGGCCGCGTGAGCGACATCGTCGAACTGATCTCGCGCCTGCGACGGGGCGGCGGCGAACGGGGCTTCTCCATGATGCTCGGGCGCCTGTTCGACCCCAAGGACAAGGGTCTTCTCCTAACGGTCGTTTCGGGACCCGACGGTCGTCCGGCCGCGGTGTGCCAATTCGTTCCCGCCCCGGGGATGAACGGTTACTCACTCGACCTCATGCGACGCGACCCCGGCGAACACCCCAACGGCCTCATCGACTTCGCCCTGTGTCAAACGATCGAACACCTGCGCGCCCAGGGGCGCAGCGGGCTCAGCCTCAACTTCGCGGCCTTTCGTTCGGTCATCGAAGGTGAGAAGGACACAACATTCACCCGCGTCGAGCGCTGGGCGATTAAGCGACTGTCGGGAATATTGCCCATCGAGTCGCTGTGGGCCTTTAACTCTAAGTTCCACCCCAACTGGCTACCTCGCCACCTCGTCTATCCGGCCGCGGAGAGCTTCGTACCGGTCGTGGCGGCGACGTTGCGGGCCGAGAGCTTGACCGAAATTCCGGTCCTCGGGCGATTTCTGGCCAACGACCCGTCGAATCGCCCCGCCACGATCGTGCCCGACGAGGTACTGGCGGCCGCGCGCGAAGTGGACGAGGCGGCGACCCGCTAGCGAGACGCTCGCTCGGCGATGGCGCGCGCGAGGCGCCGCGCGCTGCCCTCTTCGAAGGAGAGAAATAGAGACGGTTCGACCAGTTCGACTTCCATGACGACCCAACGGCCCCCGTCGTTAACGAGATCGACCCGCGCGTAGAGGAGATTGGTGAAGCCCGTCGCGGCCAGGGCGGCGCGCGCGGCGTCGACGACCTCGTCGTCGAGGGGCGCGCGCGACATCTGTTCGCGCCGATAGAGGGCGGTTCGCTCCGGTGCGGGGGCGTTTAGCAGCGCCCCCTTAGTCATCACGTGACTGAGCGAGCCGTCAATGAAAACGACGTCGCGTTCGCCGACGTGATCGACGGACGCGACGTAGGGTTGCACGAGAACGTCGCGCCCGCGCGCGTGCAGGTCGCCGACGTGGGCCCGGGCCGCGGGGTCACTCGCGCGGTAGCGCGTCGCGTCAATCGCGCCCGCCCCCACGCAGGGCTTGACGACGAAGTCCACGTCGGGCGGCGCGAAGGTCTCGCCCACCGCCACCACGACCGTGGGCACCGTCGCGACGCCCCGCTCGGCCAGTTGGGATAGGTAACGCTTATCGATCGAGTAGCGTACGGCCCCCCACGGGTTCGCGAGCCTCGGGACCGACTTAGTCCACGCGAGGAACTCGTCGAGCCCTTTGACGTAGTCCCAGGTGGAGCGGATAACGACGAGGTCGTAGGTCGCCCACCGCGCCGCGGGGTCGTCCCACCGTCGGACCTCGGCCTCGACTCCCTCGCGCTCCAGGGCCCGTAATAGGAGTCCTTCGTCGGGGTCGACGACGCCGCTCCCGGTCGCGACCGCGACGGCGCTCAAGGCAAGAACAACATCGTGGCGTGCTGGACCCAGGCCGCCACCGGTCCCGGCCAGAGCCCCGCGACGAGCGCCACGGCGACGCCCGCGGCCACGACCACACCGGTCGCGATGGGCACCGCGACGCGCGTTGCGTCGAGGTCGTCGTCCCCGTAGAGGGCGAGGATGATGCGCAGGTAGAAGTAGGCCGCCACGGCCGCCGAGAGCAGCGCCACTAGCGCGAGCGCCCCACCACCGGAGTCGATCGC